>JAFGPV010000110.1 GCA_016936015.1 Pirellulales bacterium | reverse complement strand
TGAACGCCTGGGCTAGAGAAAATTTCCTCATTCCACGTTGATGAGAGAACGTATGAAAGCCAATCCCCCAACGCGTCCTGATGCATCTTCCCGGCCGCAAAAGGCTACGCGGCGCGGCGGAGCGGGACGGGAGCGGGGGAAGGGTCGGGGGCGAAGCCCCATTTCCAGAGCCAGCGGAAGTACGAGAGGAGATGGCGGTGGGCGTCGGCGGAGAAGAGGTTCCGGCTGGCGCGGCGCTCCAGGTGCAGGGCGTAGACGCCGCCGTGATACATCACTTTCCAACCGGCCCGGGCCATGCGGAGGCAGAGATCCACGTCCTCGAAATACTTGGTGAACTTCTCGTCGAACGAGCCGATGTCCTCGAAGGCCGCCCGGCGGACCATGAGAAAACAGCCCGAGAGCCAGTCGCACTCGAAGGTATCCTCCGGGGCGTGCTCGCGGTAGAGGTAACGGTCCAGGGTGCGGGTCATCCACCGGCCCAGCCCCAGGCGCCGGGCGAGAATGATCGGCAGGGTTTGGAACCGACGGGCGGGGTACGCGAATCGGCCGTTGGGATGGTGCAACCGGCAGCCGGACACACCGCAGTCGGGATGCCGATTCATGAACGCCGCCATCCGTTCCAGGCATTGCTCCGCGGGATCGAAGAGCATGTCGGTATTCAGCAGCAGGATGTACTTTGCCCGGGAAGCGCGGAGCACGCGGTTGAGATTGGCCGTATACAGCAGGCGGCGTTCATTGCGCAGCACGAGCGTATTGGGGAAGAACCGGTGCAGGTTTTCCGCAGCGTCGGGGGAGGCGTTATCGACCAGCAGCAAGCGGACGCGCAGTCCGCCGTGGGAGGCCCGCAAGGAGCTTAGCAGCGGTTCGATCAGGTCCCGCTCGCCGGTGTAGACGACTCCGATGTCGAGATCGGGTTGGTTTCGGGGAAAGGGGAGGATGTCGGGCATGAGAGTTTCGTGGGCCGTTGATCGTTGGTCGTGAGGTGTCCTGTGGTCTCGGCCAACGACCAACGACCGACGACCAACTGATTTAGGCGGCTTTTCTTTGGGGTTCCGTGTGGAGGATCGGAGTGAAGTGGACTTCTTCCAGCAGGGGCAGCCAATCGGTCTCCGCCACGTGCCGGCAGATGTGGGCGCCGAACGCGCGGAGTTGGGCGGTAAAAAGGTCCAAGCGATCGGAGGGGGTGGAGGAGTCGGATCCGGTGACGCGGAATTCGCAGCGGCGGCCGTCTTCCTCTTGCATTGCCACGACGACCGACCAGCGGCAGTTTTTTTCCTCCGTAAACCGCGGGTCGATCCAGCAGCGCCGCCCCCAGAGCACGCCGCTGGAAAGTTGGATCTCCAGCCGTTGGATGTCCCAGGCTTTTGCGTTTTCGATCAAGGCGTTCCAGACTTGATCGAGTGGGAAATGGCGATTTTCTTCGAGGCGGGCCCGGAACGACCGAACGGCCGTCTGCCCCCACTGCTGCACCGACGCCCAACGCTCCCGAACGCTCTGCCGCAGCATGGAAAATTCGTGATGCCCGAAAAGCCGCATCCGGATCAGCAACACCACCAGCGTCAGCGCCGTGATCCACGCCAGGGCGTCTTTGCGGAAAATGGTGGCGAAGGTTGCCGCGCCGCCGGTCATCAGGCAGCAGGCTCCGAGAATGCACAGCACCTGCCAGGGATTCAGCCCGCGATCGAGCAGGCGGTGGTGGATATGTTTGCGGTCGGGAGAGCTCACCGGCCGGCCGCTGAGCGTGCGGCGGACCACGGCGGCCACGACGTCGAACATCGGCAGGGCCATCACCACCACCGGCGCGGTCAACGACAAGGTGGCGGAAGTCTTCAAGGCTCCCTGCATTCCCAGCACGCCCACGGTCAAGCCGAGGACCATGCTTCCGGAATCGCCGAGGAAGATTCGGGCGGGAGGGCGGTTGTGGACGAGGAATCCGACCAGCGCGCCGCCCAAGACCAGCGCGATGACGGCCACGTGGGGATGCCCTTCGTTAGCGGCGATCAGGCCCATCATTCCCGCCGTCGACAGCCCGATCACCGAGGCCAGTCCGTCCATCCCGTCCATCAAGTTCAAGGCGTTGATGCAGCCTAAGAGCCAGAATACCGTCAGCGGAATGCCGAGCCATCCCAAGTCGATTTGATAGCCGAAGGCCACGACGCGGTCGACGTAATAGCCGACCAGCACGATCGGCAACACGGAAAGCGTTTGCAGGGCCAGTTTATAGCGGGCTCTCAGGCAGAAGGCGTCGTCGATGCAGCCGAAGACGCAGGCGATTCCGGCGGCCAACGCCACGGCCCAGGCCAAATCGGCGTACGCCTCGCCCAGGCAGTGGCTGCCGGCGGCCAGCAATCCCAGAACGAGTCCCAGGTAGACGCCCACTCCGCCCCAGAGCGGGACGGTGTTGTGATGCAATTTGCGTCGGCCGTCGGGTCGGTCGACGACCTGCCAGCGCTGGGCCACGCGTCCGACGACCGGCGTCAGCAACAACGCGGTACAAACGGCGATGCCGAGTGAAATTATCGGCCCAATCATTTGCAATCCATTGCCGGTTGCGCCGATCGTTCGCCGTTTCCATTTCGCGTCGAACAACCGGCGGCCAAAAGGGCGTTCCTTCCGTGGTACGACGTTGCGGCGTCAAGGGATGCGGCTCGCGGCGGACTCTTTTACGGGGCGGCAGGCCATGGGGATCGAATCGCTCTCTCGGACGATCACGATCAGGGCGTGATCGATGCCCTGGGGAAGCTGCGCATCGTTCATCCGGCGGAAACCCCGGGTCTCGATTCGTTCAATCAGCCGTTCGGTGGCGCGGGTGTCTTTCCGCCGCGTATTCAACACCAGGACCACGTCGGGCTGTTGTTGCGATAAATGTTCGAGCACGTCGTCGTCGTTCATGTCTCGTCGAAGTACGGTCCAGGGCAACTGGGCGTAGAAGCCGACCACCGAGGTCACGCCCCCGGAGCCGAAAAGCGTGGCCTGGGCGCCGTACTGCTGGCGGATCCACCGGGCGAGCTCGACTTCCGCGGCGCGGCGGGCGTAAGGTCCGTTCAGGGCCGCCGCGAAGCCGAAAATCCCGACGGCCAGCACGGGAACCATTCCCGCCAGGCGGAAACTCCACGGATGCCAGATCAACGGCATCACGCGGCGGGGGAACCAGCGGATCAAGGCCCGCAGGGCCAGCGCAGCGAACGGCGCACCCATCAGCACCGCCGACAGGAAATAGCGTTCACACGATTCATGGGCGCACCAGGCGTGGATCCAAGCGGCCGAGAACATGGCCAGCGACGCCAGGAACAGTGGCTGGTGATCGCGGCGGAGCCAGACTTTCGGCCACTTTAAAATCCCGCCCAACAGCAGCAGTCCGAACAACGGGGAAAATCCCTTGACCATGTTGGGAACGAAAATGCTGACCATCCGGAACAGCGGGACGCCGGTTTGCGCCTCGGGCGGCGTGCCGGGTGGCGGCGGCGACCCAGCCACCATCCCCTGCCACCATTCCTGCACGAGCACCAACGGTGCAACCCGGGAAAAGAGCCAGTTGTCGTAACGCTGCAGCCAGATCAGATTGACGACCAGGATGAGCAACGGGAAAGCCAGGACCGTGACCAGCGTTCCCCCCACGAGGCGCCGTCGGGCAGCGGGTTGCTTCAACGCCCGCCACCGCCAAAAGGCCCACAGCACCACGGGGATCAGTAAAATGAATCCTTCGAAGCGGGTCAGCACCGCCAGGGTCAGCGAGAGACCCGCCGCGGAATACCAGCGCCAGCGCACTTCCGTGACGGCCCGCCAAAACAGGTACAGCGTCAGGGCGAAAAAGAACCAGAACGTGGGATCGCGGATCAGTTCCACGGACCATTGAATAAACACCGGATGCACCGCGTAGAGGATGCCCGCCAGCAAGGCGGTGGTTTCGTCGTATTGGCGGCGAATCCAGCCGTACAACGGTAAAACGGTCAGTGTCGCAATCGCTGTTCCCCACAGGGTGCCGGCGACGGTCCAATCCAATCCCAGCCGGTGAAGTCCCGCCAACACCAGCGGATACAGATTGAGCTTCATCTCCCGGAATCCTTCCTGAAAGCGTCCTTCATCCAGGGCCTGGGCCAGGCGGATATAGAGTACGCCGTCGGGACAGATGCTCCCCAACCGCGGAATCATCTGCAGCCGGGGGATCAGGCACAGCAACAGCAAACCGAAAATCCACGTCTTTCGGACCGGCCGGCGGAAAAATAAGGGTTCCGGGGCGCGGAGGGCATTGGGGAAATCAGTGGGCAGCGCCTCTCCGAGGGCCAAGGCCGGGCGCACGGCGCCCACGTCGTGCCGCCGCAAAGGGTGCCCTGATGCGGCATCGGGCTTCCGCGTCGGTATGGTTGTGCACGACAGGTTCATATTTGCCGAGTCCTTAAGCGGCTTGGCTTGGGGAGGGGGAAAAAATACGCTGGGCAAACGGCGAATCCCGGCCGAATCGCCGGCTCCAATCGTTTTCCCGGCGGAAGCAGTCCAATTCGGCGGCGGGAAGCCGGCGGGCGGTTGCCCGGGCAACCAGGCCGGACCAATCGTGAGTTTGATCCAAAAAGTACACGCCGTCTTCCGCGTCTCGCAGGGCCATCTCGCCGAAACTGGTGCTGAGAATCGGCAAACCGGCGGCGCGATATTCGTAATACTTGATCGGATCGACCCCCGCGGTCAGCGGATTCAAACGGAAGGGGATCAGACCCGCGGCGAACCGACTCGTCCAGCGCGCCCCTTCGGTTTGCGGACAGGCTGAATGCAAACGGAGGTTGGCGGGAAACCGAGCGGGCAAGGGCGCCATCTGCGGACCGATAATCTCCAACTGCGCCTGCGGCAGGCTCTCGGCCAGCGCCAGGACCAACGGCCAATCGAACCACGGACCCAGGCACCCGATGTAACCTAGAACCAACTCGGCCCGTCGGGCGGGCTCCGCGGAAGGCAGGATTTCCGGAAGGCTCGCCATGCAGTAGGCGTTGGCTACTTTTTCCACCCGCACTCCGCGCCGGGCGAACTTCGCCGCCAGGTACGTCGAAGAAGCCAGCACCAGGTCCGCTTCCCCGGCGATGGCCTCTTCAAAATACTGCACGCTGCGGCGCGAAAGCCCGTGATGAAATTCGGGGAAGTTGTCCATCGCGTCGTAAAAAGCCACGACGGGATTCAGCGTTCGCAGGGCCTGGCAGGCTAGGGCGCTGGGCTTGCCGATGCCGAGGATCGTCGGACCCGCGGCGGCGAATGCCGTTAGCCGCTTCCAGACCTTCCGCCACAACAAGTGACGGTTCAACCGCCACCCTCCCGGCAAAGGCTCAATCGGCAAGGCCGGAACGGAAAGAATCTCGATGCGGTCGTCCAGCGGCGTGCCTTGCGTGTAGATCCCCCGCGACCGGCGGAGATCGCTCCCCTGCGGCAGCCGCGTCGGATACGGCTCCACCCATAATACCGTTTCCACGCCCTGATCGCACAACGCCTGCACCAGAAAATGCGGGCGTTGGGCGTAACTGTCGGCGGGAATGGGGGAAAAATAAATCAACCGCATTGAGAAAGGGATTAGGGATTAGGGATTAGGAATTTGAAGTGTGAAATTCTTGTTGCTTCCTTTTTCATATTTTCCTGATCGTTACGCCGCTTTGCGTTGATCGTCCGGCGCGGGAATCGCCTTTGTCGGCGGATTTTTGGTCTTCAGGTAGGCGGCAATGACTTCCTCGGCGGGGCCGAGCATTTGCATCCGGCCTTGGTCGAGCCATAAAACGCGGTCGCATAATCCCTTGAGCGATTCCAGGCTGTGGCTGACGACGACCACCACCCGCGCGCTGGAGATCAGGTTTTTAATCCGCTGCTCGGCCTTGACCTGGAAATTCTGATCGCCGGCCTGAAGGACTTCGTCCACCAGCAGGATTTCCGGTTCAATGGCGGTGGCGATGGAAAAAGCCAGGCGCACCCGCATCCCCGCCGAATAATACCGGACGGGCATGTCCAGGAACTGCCCTAAGTCGCTGAACTCGGCGATGGCTTTGGTCTTGCTTTGGATGGATCGCGGAGTCTCGCCCTGCAAGTAGCCGCGGTACTTGATGTTGTCCCAGCCGCTGGCCTCCATCTCGAAACCCAGGGAGATATCGAACAAGGAACTGACGCGGCCGACGACGCGGTGCGCGCCGGTGGTCGGTGGATAAATGCCGGCCAGGAGCTTCAGCAACGTGCTTTTCCCCGCTCCGTTCGGTCCGATAATTCCTAAACGGGCCCCCTCCTCGACGGACAGATTGATGTGCTCCAGCGCCTGCACTTCGAAACAATTTTTTTTCGAGTATCGGAACAATCCGTTCAACAGGTACTCTTTAAAACTGATCCGCCCGAGCCGCCGCACGCGGAACAGCAAACCGACGTCCTGAAGTTCAATCAATTGCATAAGTCGATGGTGGAATTACAGGTAAAAAATCAAACGGCGCTCGAGGCGCACCAACGTCCCCACGGCCGCCCCCACCGCGATGCAGGTTACCAACAGGCCGATGCCGTAGCACGAGAGCGAGGGCGTCTTGCCGTCCAAAACCGGCATGCGGATCAGTTCCAGCATCACCGCCAGCGGATTGACGTTTGCGATCCACTCCACGTGCCGCTGCTGCAACATCTCCCGGGGATAAAAGACCGGCGTGAGGTAGAACAGCATTTGGAGCAGGACCTCAATCAGGTGTTGGCAATCCTGAAACATGACGTTCGCTACGCCGAGCAGGATGGCCAGGGACCAGCCGAAGAAAAACAATAACACAAACGCCGGGACCAGGTCGATCAGGTGCGGCAAATTCCCAAACCCGTTAATGCACCATACCACCACGAGCACCACCGCCAGGCCCAGCAGAAAGTGAAAACCCGCTCCCAACATCGTCCGCAGGGGATAAATGGCCAGCGGCGCCGGATGTTGTCGGATGTACGATTCTCCCTGAAAAAAACAATGGCACCCTTGCATGCAATTTGCCGAAATGTAGTTCCAGAAAACCAATCCCGACAACACGTAAGGGGCAAAATACTTGACGTCCCGCACCCCGAAAAACGTGCCGAAGACCACGGAAAGGACCACCGTCATCAGGATCGGGTGCAACAGCGACCAACCCATGCCGATCACCGCCCGCCGATAGCGGTTCTTCAGATCAATCCGCACCAACGCCAGCCAGAAGTGACGCAACTGCCAGATCTTCAGCAAGTAACCCACTATGCGCCTCCTTGCACTAAACCGTCCGCACGCACGATTCCGTCGGGTGTCCGGAAACGTTGCCCGCCGCAATGTCGATACGAACAAGACGCGGCGATGCCCGATGCGAAATGACGTTCCCTCCCGGACCTTCTTCCCTGAAGGATTTCCCTGAGCGTTTTTCGACTTGCGGGAATTTTGCTCAGAGTGCCCCCGCCGGCCAGTCCGGCAAAGGGGCTGTAACTATACATCCGATCGAGCTACGAAGCAACGTCAAAATATGTGGAAAAACCCCGTTCCGTCGCCGGGGAAACTGCCGCTCTGGAAAGCCGTAAGATCCTGAGTGCCGGCCCCCTAGGAACGTTTCAGATCTTCTTTTCTGGATGGAACTGAAGAATCAAGTTTCCGTCACGGCAGTTGTCCAACTCCCCTAGTTTAGCCATTTGTGTGGGGTTCAGAGAAAATCACGCAAGATCGTGAATAACCGTCGGAGGTTTACAAGAGAAATGCTCCTTTTCGAACGATGGAACCAATAAGGCCTCGGAAACGGAGGACAGCCTCATGGAGGACTGAAAATGCCGGTCTTCGTTTCCGCCGGAACTTTTCAGAGGAAACCTATGCGCACGAAAATACTTCTCTTGGCGGCGGTAATCTTCGCAACGGCGGTTTCCGGTTTTGCGGATTCGCCTTGGAATCGAATCCTCTCTCGGCGCGTTCCGCTGACCGACCGGACCGTGCCGTACTACGTCGGGAATCCCCGGCAGCCGGCTCCCGCGCGGCAGGCCTATCCGTACGGTTTTTTCGGAGCGCAATATCGGCCGTATTACGTCTACCACAAGGGTTACTACAACAATTTCGCCCAGTGGAGCTATCGGACGGGATTCTAGTTCTTACTTGACTGGCCAAAAAGAAATGGAGGGACAAGTGCCATGAGCAAATCTGACGGCGGCAATTCAGAATAACCACGGTTGTTCAGTAGCCGCTTTCGGCGGCCAAAAGAGCCCTAGCACGAGCCACGTGTTGTACGGGAAGAGTGTGCCCTTGAAGAATCGGGTGTCCTTGTCAGGCCTACAAATATCGTCGAAGAACTTCGCCCTTACGCTTTGAGCGGCTGCTTCGTCCGAGCCGAGCCGTTCACTTTCTTTCAGGAACAGCACTCCGAGTTCCCAGTCTATACACATGGCTGTATGCGGTTTTTCTGAGTCCTCGCACTCGAACACATAATGAAACGAATACGGCAGTTTTCGTAATGGCTTCTGCTCTTCCCCGAAGAGGGTCTTTTGTAAGAACAACTGCTGCCATTCAGGTTTCCAGTCAACCTCGTCTGCCTCTCGAATCTCCAGATTGATTATTTTCCTGGGTTTGACGATTCCAAGCGAGGTGCGGTCGGAGTCGTATAGAGACTTCAACTGGTTCAGAGTGTAGCAGGGCATCGAGTCAATGATTTCCCGACGTTCCTTCCAACCGTTCTTTGTAGATAGCGGTTCTCCAACTAAAGTAATGGAGTCCAGGTTGGGCTTGCGGCTTTCCTTGCGATTGTCGTTCCCTTGACCACGAGGCCCCAGACGAACTGTGATCCACTGGAACTTTTTGAACTTCTGATGCGCGGGACGATAACGATAATCGACGGGATAGAGCCGCACCCATTCGCCCGATTCCGTGATGCCTCCGGTGCAAACCAACTCGTTGTACCCTCGAGACGGATGTGGATAGGTCATGACAACGATCAAGACCTTGGTATCCGTGAGGGATTGGCTCATTCCAATGGTTCCAGATACTTGACAGGAAGGCAAGACCGTTCAGAGACGGCTTTAGCCAAGCGGGTACGGTGGCACATTTGCGGATCGGACTCGACACAAACCAGAACGGTTGGCTTGGCTTTCACAAGCTGCGACACTTCTTCCACCGCAGCGGTCCTGTCCGTCAAGACTTCAGCCTCATACTTCACGAAGAGGGCCTCGTAATCTGCAGGTGTCGTCAGGTCTCGACGCAGCAAGGGCGGAATGCCGAGTTCGGGACGGTGAAGGTAGGTTATATCCAGGGCCTTACATAGGCGATCGAGCGTCGTCTTGTGGAACCCATATCGCCGTGATATCGCATTGCTTCGCACGTCCAGAAGTTGCTGGATCCCCCTTCGCATGAGCAAATCGAGAAAAGCGTCAACCTGCTGTCCCTCATAGCCTGCCGTATACACGGCCAGCGAAGCGACAGGACGAGTGGCGCACTGTTTTCGCTTGCTGTTGACTGTGAACCACGGATAATGTTTGTATACATAGTTCATCAACTGGGATGTCGATTTCTGATTGAACCGCCGCAGAATGCGGACAATATCCCGTTGGACACCCTTGGACAGCCCCTCGGCAGCATCACTAGTTCCACAGACGCGCCAGAAGCGGTCTCCTGAAGCCTGCACTACCCCCTGGCAAACGAGTTGGTCAATTTCTCGATAAAGACAAAACGAAAACGGCCCGAAGTGGTAGGGGAGAAAATGGTAGAAGGCTGAACCGCCCTGCGACGGCGTCTCCTTTCGCAGGAGGAAGCACCACTTCATCAAGTCGATTTTTGAGACCGGGCGTCCCGCTTGCTTGAGCAACTGGACAAGTACCCTTTGCCGGTTCAACATCCCAAGCCATCCAATGTCTGAGAATCTGCTGCAATCCGGACCGCCAAAAATAGTATACGCCGTTCCGGCGGATTGGCCAATAGAATTCTTCTGAGAATACTAGCCCTCAAGGATACCAACTTGACCTCTCCCAAGTCGCTTCTGAATGCCGTCTTCGTTAGTTAGACAAGCCATTAGGGATTGTTTCCGAGAACGAGATTCTTCCCTCCGCTTAGGATGAGGTAAAGACGTCCCACTGCTGGAACGCATTAAAACCGTCCGAAGCCGATGAAGAAGCTGAAGATCTCGTCGCGGTCGGTGGGATTCTTCGAGACGGGGAAGGCGAAGTCCAGTGCGATGGGCGCCGGTCCCATGGCGGGGACGGTGATCCGCAGCCCGAAGCCGGGCGCCACCCGGTAGCGGTCGGTCCAGTTGTCGATCGTCGGCTCGACGGTGCCGGTGTCGCAGAAGACCACGGCCCGGAGCATGTCGTCGGCGGTGATGGGGAACATGTACTCGACGGAGGCCAGGAGCATGAATTCGCCGCCGATATAGACGTTCGGATTGATCGAGGAGACGGGCGAGGCGTCGCGGAACTGGAATCCGCGAAGGGTCGAGAAACCGCCGATGTAAAAATGCTCGTAGATGGGCGTGTTGGGGCCGGTGTAGCCGACCCGGCTGCTGAGGCTGAGCACGTGCCGGCCGGAGGTGTCGGGCCGCTGGTGCATGGTGAAATGCCGGCTGACGGCCAGTTCCGCCCGGGGATACTGCCAGGTGCCGACGACCTCTTCGAAGGAGGCCTGGATCAAGCCGCCCTCGGTGGCCAGGAACATGTTGTCGCGGGTGTCGTAGGCCAGCGACGCCTGGAAACCGTGCACCGCGTTGGCTTGCTTGACTTCTTCCAATTCCCAGATTCGGGCATCGATGATATCGGTGATGTTTACGCGCCCGCCGCGGTAGGCGAGGCTGCCGGTCAGGTCGGGCGTGAACTGGTATCCCAGGGCCACCCGGCCGCCGACGCGGTCTTCAAACCATTCGTAGTACGCCCGGCTGAAATAGTATCCGCTCACGCCCGTGCTGACGGGCGTGTCCAACAGGTACGGCTCCTGGAAGGTGACCGTGTAGCGTTGGACCTCGGTGCCGGGGGCGGCCTCGAGCCGCAGCCGCTGGCCGTTGCCGCGGAAGGCGGTAAAATTCCGGACGTCGTTCCAGCCGCTGGGGAAGTTCAGCAGGTCGAAGTTCTGCTCGTCGATGACCACCGAGCCGAACAGCCCCGCCTCCGAGTTGATCCCCACGCCCACCATAAACCGGCCGGTGGGCGCCTCCGTGGCACTGATGTCGAGTTGCAGTTGGCGCAGAGGATCCGGGTCGGGCGGGCCGCCGAAGAACGGCGAGTTGGGATCGAACGCTCCGGGCGCCGTGCCGGCCGGACTGACTTGGGGATCGTAATACTGCGGCGGCGCCGTATTTCCATAAGGCGCGGTCGGTTGCGCGACGCCTGGCGGGGCGGCGACCGGTTGAGCGCCCACCGGTTGTCCCCAGGCGGCCGACGGCGGGGCCACCGACGTTGCCGCAGGATTCAAGGTCGCGCCCGTTGGCGTTGTCAGGGGAGAGGGCGCTGACGGAGCGGCGTTGCCCGCCGGCGGCAAGGAGGCCCCTGCGCCGTTTGCGTAATTGGCGTTCGGAGCGACACCCGACGCCGGATAACCGTTGGCCGTCGTTGTCGGGGCGCCGTAGGGATTGCCCGTCGAGACGGTCGGCGGCGCCGGCGACGGCGTCTCTTCCCGGCCACCCAGCCACGGCAGCCGCGAAGCCATGCGGGGAAAGGTTTTTCCCGAGGCGGGCGTATATTGGCTGCGGACCACGGAGGGCTGCTGGGCGGGCAGCATCGAGGCGTACGGCTCGACGGGGAGCCGTTGCCAGTTTTCGGGATGGGCCGCGGTGCCGGTCAAGGTGAAATTCAGGATCCGATCGCGCGGCTGACGGGTGCCACGGGTAGTTTGTCCACCCGTGCTTCCCGCGTTGCCGGACCAGCCGGCAGTGGCGCCCGGCGGATCGGGGCTTTGCATGCGGACCCGCGGCTCCGCCGGCGGCCGGCGGGCGAAATTGACGGGATTTTCTTCTTCCGGCAGGGGCCGGGTGAAACTGATCTTCGGCGGTTCGCCCTGGGCGGGATTGATCTCGAAAAGCTGCGAATACTTCAGCCGCCGTTCGCTGGCCCGGATCTCCCGGATGTCGACGATGTCGCCGGGGCGGAGCGAGAGGCGGTTCATCACCGTGGTGATCTTCGTGTGCGGATATTCGCCCTTGATGACCACGTTGACGTTCCCCACCCGGTAGCGGTCGTTCTCCTTGATCTTGTACGTCAGATCCAGCGTAGCCGGCTGTTCCAGCAGCCGCGGCTCCGCCTTCACGTCGCAGAAGACGTAGCCGACGCTGCCGTATTTTTCCGACAGGGCGTTGCGGTCGGCCAGCATTTTACCGCGGTCGAAAAACTCGCCTGATTCGAGCTTCATGTCGGAGAGCAGCTCTTCGCTGTTGTACTTGGTGTTCCCCTCGACCGAGATGTTGCGGATTTTGAAGCGCGGCCCCTCGTTAATGACAAACGTGACGACGACCCACTGGGCGGAATCCAATTGGTTCAGTTCCCGGCCGACGCGCGAACCCAGCCCCCGGTAATCGTAATGCTCGGAAAGATTGAAGGGGCCGATCTCGTAACCGATCTTGGCCTGGAAGAAGCCCAGCGCGCGGTAATAGTCCGTCAGGCGATGAACGTCTTCCTCCAGTTCCTTGCGGTCGAGTTCGCCTTTGAACATGTAGAGGACGGGATTTTTCGTTTTGATCTGGGTCTGCAAACGCTCGTCGCTGGCGATCGTGTTGCCGATGAATTCCACGATCTGGACCTTCTGCTTGACGCCTTCGTTGATGTAGAAGATGGCGCGGCGGTCGGTGGATTTGTCGCCTTCGATCAGCGTGACCCGGGCCTTGCTGAAGCCCTTGCTCTTGTAGAAGGTTTCGAGCTTCCGCCGGGCCTCTTCCACCGCGAAGTTGTTCAGCGGATCGCCGGCCTTCAGCCCGGTCTCTTTTTCCAGCTTCTTTTTGCCGATCTCCTCGTTGCCCACGAACTTCACCTCGGTCAGGATGGGGCGTTCGAGGACTTCGTAAATCACGATCCGCCCGCCGGGGGCCTGCTGCCAGAAGGTCCGCACGTCGATGAACTTCCCGGTCTGGTGCAGACGGTGGGCGTCCTCTTCGATAATCTCCAGGTTGAACGGCCGGCCTGCACGCGTGCGAAGGTGCGGCGTGATCTCCTCGACCGGCAGCGATTTGTTCCCCACAATCCGGACCTCGGTGACCAGCACCTCCGCCGGCAGCGCCGCCGGAGGTTGGGCAGGCGCCGTCCCGGGTGCCATGCCCGCGCTTGCCGCGGGCATGTTGGTGGAACCCGCCGCAGGCGGAGCGTAGTTCGATGACGGAAACGCCGGACCGTACTGGCCCAGGGACGGTGAAGCCGCCAGGCAGAAAGTCACCCAGACAACAACTGCCAGAAGGCAAACCGCCGCCGCCGGGCTGAATCCGCCTGAGTGCAACTTCCTGTTGGCCACGGCCGACCCTTTCCGCCGTATCTGCATCCCTGCAAATACGTTCGAGGAGTTTTTCGGAAGAGTACCGGCAAGACGGGGATCTGGGTCGTTTCCGCCCACCCTGCCTTTGGACTGGCTATAGTACGTTTCCTTCTAGGAAAGGTTCATCGCGAACCGCTCCAGGCGCAGTCCGTTACCGGGTCGCGTAGAAATACCTAAAATTAGGCATCGCCACAAGGGGAAAATCCAGGCCGGGCGTCCGGTTGGCGGGAGCGACCTGGAGGGAACGATGGGTGCGGGAATCGTTCTCCTAAACGCAACTGATTACTGGATAACGAGTTAAGTGGAAAGCCGCGACCAACGGTCGAGGAAAAATGGGGAGGAATCGGCCTGGTTTCAGACCGTGTCCGTAAATTCGTCCCCTCTCCCTTTGGGAGAGGGTTAGGGTGAGGGCATGCAGTCGAGTAATGCATGTTTTTGCGTTTTTGACCATGCAACCCTCACCCCCTGCCCCTCTCCCAAAAGGAGAGGGGAGATTTTCAAGACACGCTCTCAGATCGCCGCGACTGCTGATTGCAACTTTCCAGGATCAGAAGGCGTCGGCCTCGTCGGGGGCGTATTCGGCAAATTCTTCGTTCGATTGCTGGCTGCTGTAGTTGCCGAAAAGGGTGTATTTCGAGTTCCATACCAATTTGATGTCGCCGGTCGGCCCGTTGCGCTGCTTGGCCACGAGGATGTCGGCCATGCCGGCGGTGCCGGCCTGTTGGGCCTCTTCGCGGTCCTGATAGTATTCGTCGCGGTGGATGAACATCACTACGTCGGCGTCCTGCTCGATGGCCCCCGATTCGCGGAGGTGGCTGAGCTTGGGCCGCTGGCCTTCGCGGCCGGTCTCGACCTGCCGGTTGAGCTGCGCCAGGCAGAGGACGGGGACTTTCAGTTCCCGGGCGAGGATCTTCAGCCGCCGGGCCATCTTGGCGACCTGCTCCTGCCGGGGATCGGAGGGATCGTCGGGCTGGAGCAATTGCAAATAGTCGATTACCAGCAGGCCCAGGTTCTGCTTGCGGGACATCCGCCGGGCGGTGGCCGCGATCTCGGTGACCGTCCGGCTGGGGGTGTCGTCGATATACAACGGCGCGGTGCTCAGCACGGCCGAGGCCTTCGTCAGGTTCTGATGGTCCTGGGCGGAGAGGAATCCGGTGCGGAATTTACTGGCGTCGATGTGCCCCTGCGAGCAGAGCATCCGCTGGGCCAGTTCCAGCCGGGCCATTTCCAGGCTGATGAACAACGTGGGGACGTTGCTCTTGATGGCCACGTTCTCGGCGATGTTCGTGGCCAGGGCGGTTTTGCCCATGCTGGGCCGAGAGGCCAGAACGATGAATTCCGAACCGTGCATCCCGCCGGTCAACCGGTCGAGGTCGGTGAACCAGGTCCGAATGCCCGCCCCTTCGCCGTGTTCCAGCCGGGCGTCGATCCGCTCGAAGGCCTCGATCATCAGGTCCTGGATGGCGACGACGCGGTCGGAAGAACGCTCGTCGTGGACGGCGAAGATCTTTTGCTCGGCCCGTTCGACGACCGCCTTCGGTTCGAGGGTCGAGTCCCAGGCCTCGCGGAGGATCTCGGTGCCGGCGTCGATCACCGCCCGCAGTGTCGCCTTTTCACGGACGATCCGGGCGTAGTGCAGGGCGTTGGCGGCGTAGGGGACCGATTGCGCGACCTCGGCCAGAAAGTCCGGCCCGCCGACGGCCTCCAGGTCGCCCGCCTGGCCCAGCCGGTCCAGCAGCAGCATCGCGTCGATCCGCCTGCCCGACTCGTGCATTGCCAGTAGGTGCTGATACAGCGTGCGGTGGGCGTCCGCCCAGAAATCGTCGGCCCGCAGGAGCAGCGCAACCTCGTCGCAGAGGTCGCTATCCAGCAGCAGGCAGCCCAGCACGGCCTTTTCGGCCTCCAGGTTCTGCGGCGGCAGCCGGTCGAGAATTTCGGAGGTTACGCGGCCGGCACGGTGCGGAGTATCGGATCGAATGGCAGGGGGCATAATCGAGCATCATAGCGCCAAGAAGGGCTTTTCGCAACCACTCCCTTGACAAACAAAATTTCTAATGTCGGAGGTTGAATTCGTGCGGGAAATGAACGAACATTTTTTCATCGGAGACGAATTGTGAACGATTCCAGAAGCCCAGTGCCATTGTGGGGGCAAGGCAATGGGGTAAGTGAGGAAATTAGGGCGGAGTGGGCGATCCATTTGTAAAGAAAACTACGCCGTCTTCTCAAAGGTAGAAAGGGTCAATCCCGTTTCGAATCCTGTTCTCGAAGGACCGCGTTGGCGAACCGCGCGAAATGCCCGCAGAGATCATCGCGGTACTGCCGCAAGATACTCTCGCCCCGTCCTTGCCAGTCGCCGCAGCGATACAGTGCTCGGGCAAGAACCAACTCGCGCAGCCGTTCGTTCAGATGGGCGACGGACCGCGGCTGACCCTTGCCGAAGGCCTTTCTGGCCTCATCAATTGTGGTGATCGCATAACCCGTCATGCCGGGACGGCAAAGCAGCTTGGCTAACGGTTCGGCCGCGGCCGGATCGCGCAGAGCGTCCAAGGCGATGGCGATCGCCCGGCAGTGCGAATAGATCGGATCCTGGTCCAGTTGATCGAGTTTTTCGATCAAGGGTTTTACGGCCGAGGGGTCGCCGGTCAATCCCAACGCGATGACCAGCAGATCGACGTCGCTGTAATAGCCCCCGATATTGCCGTAGGGTTCGATTTTCGTCCCCTCGTCCCAGGAGGCCGCACGGACGGCCTCGACCAGCGTGGGTGCGGCGGTCGGATCGCCGAGGACGCCCAGGATTTTCGCATAACTCAGCTTTGCCTTGCCGGTCGCCTTCTGATGGGCCGCCCGGAGCAGGGGCAATGACTCCTTGCGGTCGGCGGCCAGGACGGTGGCGACGTCCTTGTAATCAAGAGCCACGGCGCGCTGGATCGCTTCGGTGAGCTGCTCGCGGCTGGGCGGAAACGAGTCTTCTTCCTCCAGCACCGTCTCTGGCAGATTGCCTTTGGCGACGAGTTGTTTCTGGAGCTGCCGGACGTCGATCGTTCGGGGTGATCGGCCCTGCCGAGCCGCCGTCGCGGCAGCCAATCCCGCGGCGTAGCCTTCATTCTGCACGTCGGCCTGCATGCGGACGATCGTCATCGCGTCGGAGTCGGCGCTCTTGCCCAGCCCGACCACCAGGATCCCGTCCAGATGCTTCGGCAGCAGGCAGCGATAAGGCACCCGGGACCATAGCTTCAGCGCCTTATCCGGAGAACGGACCAAGTAGAGCGGGTCCACGGCGAAATTATATTTATCGTAGTTGCTGTAACAAAGCACTACGGTGTCGGGGAAGGTGCGGTCCGCGTGCTGATCTACGGACGTGAGTACCACGTCGCCCACGATCGATCGCCGCCCCCGGGTCTGCACAAGCTGGCCCAGGTCGTAGGTGTCTTTCCACCGCTGCCTGGCGGAAACGATCGTCTTCCATTGATCGACCAGGTCGGTGTCGTCGGAGAAGAGGAAGGCCGTATTGCATTTGGGTTTCGTAAGGTTGCGGAAGGGCATGCCGGCCATCTGCATGGCCAGGACGTTTCCGTCGGGCGACATGCACTCGGCCCCGGCGGCGGCGGCCACGTCGGCGTTGGCCGTGGCGTCGACGACCACCTTGGCCAGGACGACCGCCCGGCCTTGCGGCGTGGCGACGACGATCCCCTTCACTTGGCCCCGATCGACCACGGCCCCGCAGACCAAGGCGCCGAGCCAGACCTCGACGCCCGCCTTGCGGCATTCGCGCCGCCAGAATTCGGCCTTGCCGAGTCCGTAGTTTTTTGCTTTGATGGCCTTAATACCCTTCTCGACTTCTTTGAAGAAGCCGACGCGGTTGCCGTGCCAATAGGTTGTAATTCCACCCATTGTTCCCACGCCGCCCAGGGCCGGCAGATACTCGACGACCAGCGTTTTCGCCCCCTGCCGGGCCGCCGCAATGGCCGCCGGCGCCCCGGACGTGCCGCCGCCGGCCACCACTACGTCATACCGGCCCCAGACGGGCAACGCCTTGGCGTCCGACGGGGCGACGGCCAGACCGTGTTGGGTCGGACGAACGCCGGAGAGCAATTCGCCCACGTCGCCGCGAACCGCATCTGCCTGGGGCGAATCGCCCGCGACGGCGACCGGCTCGGGCTTGGCCGCTCCCCGGGCCTCTTCCGCGGCCGCCTTTCCGATTCGTTGACCGGCGGCAATCAAATGTGAAGGTTGTAAAAGCGCGTTGGCCGAATCGCGGCTCACATCGGCACATCCGCCCAGCACGTAAATGCGTTTTATCCCCGACGGTCGATAGACCCCCAGGTCGATCTTATCCGCACCCGGCCAAGGACCGGTGGATGTGCTTTGCCCGTGCATGGCGTCGGGAGGCACTTGGAAGAGCGTCTCCGAGGCATCGACTTGCCCGGGATGAAACGTTTGGTCCCGGGCAACCTGCTCGGCTTCGGCGAAGGACTGGAAGCTGCTGTCCGGCATGGGGATCGACAGCGTATATTGAAAGGCTTTCTGCCTGCCGAGCGGCTCGGCGATCGGCTTGACCGTGCCGTCCTTGACCTGCCGCGGTTTGCCGCCGAGGACGATCCATTGGAATGCATGTCTGCCGGCCGGATAGGGTTTGAACTTTGCGCCGGCCAATCGGGCCACGGTGGCCCGGGCGGTCGCGTCGATAATCACCTTGGCCCGGACCGCCTGACGCCCGCACCGATTGGCCATTACGATGCCGGCCAAATGGCCCTCGGCGTCGCGGAGCACGTCGGTGGGTTGGCAACCATAGAGGAACTTGACGCCCGCCGCCAACAGCGCCTCGTCGAGTCGGCGTTTGACGTCCATCGGCTGCCGGGGCGATTGCTCGCCGAGCAGCCTTTTCACCATGAGGTTAGCCGAGGATTCGTTCGGCTCCGTCCACAAGCGCATCGCGGCGCAAACGTCCTCGCCCAAATACGGCCGGGGCGCCGCCAGGAAGACTTTCGCGCCGCACCGGGCCGCTTCCACCGCCGCCGCGACGCCGCCCGTGGAACCCCCGACGACCACAACGTCGACGTCGTAAACGACGGGTATCGCCCGGACCGACTCGGTCACGGTCGGCGGGGACTCCATTTTGGCATCCACGGCGGTTGCCTGCCAAGCCAGCAGTCCGGCGATCAGCCAGACCCATCGTTGCGCGTGCTTCATAGTCTGCGATCCAAGTCTGAGTTTACGTGCGGCGGCTAATCCTTTGTGGTCGGATTTAATAGGCGACCGTCCCCTTTTCGGCAGAAGAAAATGGGGACAATCCAATGGCACGAAGTTGGGTTAATCAAGTTATTATGGATCATTGGATTAAGCCGCGAAGCGGCGAACTACGATAGCCCAGGGCGGAGCGAAGCGAAGCCCTGGGGCAACGGATTGCCGCCGATCAGGGAGCCCTGAAAGGGCGCGCTAAAATTATTCCATAGGCTAGCTCGCCCTTTCAGGGCTTGATATCCGACGTGATTCCTTTTCCCAGGGCTGCGCTTCGCTCCGCCCTGGGCTATCATGGCGCGCTGCTTTGCAGCTTAAACCTCTTCCAGTCAATCGGCTATTATTTCAAGCTTACTGCCATTGGGGACGATCCCCTCGGCTCATGGAGAGTGGATTTACTTCTTTTCCATCAACTCTTTCAGCCGTTTTTCGCATTCGAGCATCGACCGGCCCGAGTGGTAGGCGACCTTCCACTCGTTGCCGATGGTCCCGTCGATCACGTTCCCCTTCCGGTCGAGCAGACGCCGCCAATCGCCCACTTCGTGGTTAATCATCTTGCTGTCGACGAAATCCCAGAGGTTTTGGAAAGCTTCCAGGTACTTGGGATCGCCGAACAATTGATATCCTTGCAGGAAACCGACCAACGCCTCGGTATGCTGCCACCATTCCTTTTCCAGGATCAGGGCGCCCCCCTTGCGTAATCCGTCGCGATAGACGCCGCCGTACTCGAAATCCACGCCGTTCTGGATCGCGTTGTCCAGCAACTTCTTGAACAGGGGCTTGTACGGCTCGACCGGCTCGCCGGCGGCGTCGAGGGCGCGGACCATCAGCCAGACGAGTTCGGTGTTGTGGCCGTAAGACGTGGTCTCCGTCGGATCGGCCGGCTTTTCGCCCTCGCGCTCCGCGTTCCAGGTCCGCTTGATATTGATGGCCGGAATGGGACGGAACGCCATGTCGAATTGATTCAGGCCGCAGCCCGTTTTTTGGTCCACCATCTTCTCGCTGACCAGCTTGACGATCTCCATCAGCTTCCGCTTGTGGATCTCCTTTTTTGAGGCCAGGGCCAGCGACGTGAACGCCTCCAAAAGGTGCATGTGCGTATCGATCCCCTTCCGGTCGCCGGCGCTGAAACCGCCCGCCGCCGGGCTCCAATCCTCTTCCATGTTTTCATAATATCCGCCGTTGAGCGTATCGGCGGCGTATTTCTGCAACAAATCGAAGGTCTTTTCCGCGTATTCCAATCCCCGCTTGTCGCCGGTGGACATGGAGTATTCCGACAAGGCGTAAATGACGAAACCTTCCCCGTAAATGATCTTGGCATTGTCGAGCTGGGAACCGTCCCGCTTGACCTTCCAGTACCAACCCTCGTTGGTTTTGTCCCAGAAATGCTTGAGCAGGAAATCGACCCCTTGTTTCGCCTTTTCCCGGTGCGACGGATTTGGATTCCGGGCGTTCAGTTGCGAGAACCACCAGATCATGCGGCATTGCGTGTTCAGATATTTCTCGGGCGTGCCCGTCGATTTGCCTTCAGCGTCGAAGTTGGTCAGGTAGCCGCCATATTCCTCGTCCACGCCGTTTTTGTCCCAAAACGGTATCAACTCCTGGTTTAAATGTTTGTTCACCTTCTGGTAATCATCCGCCAGTTGTTTCGAGACGTCCTTCTCCTGGGCGGTTGCCGATGTGGTGGCCGTAACAAACAACCCAAGAACCAACGATCGGACAATCCATCCGGACACACGCCGTTGACTTGAATGATTGGACATGTCAAATCTCTCCAAGAGGAAGTGGTAATGGAAATTAGCTATATTGCCTATATTATCTTTGCGGACATAATTCGCGCCCCTTGACGACTAAAAAAGAAGTCCCAATTAATGACTACCGCCGTCGGTGTCTCGATCTGGACAGATATTCCCAAAAAATGGCGAAAAATATGATTTACTTGGTGAAAAGGGGGCTTACAAGTTGCTTTTCGCGGAATTATTTTTCCATCAAAAGTTAAGAACAATCCCCCTGATGGGGAGATGGTTCCGAAAACTATCATCAAGGAAATCTCGTTCTCTCATTGGCAGTCTGAGTCCATCCCGTCCATGATGCCTCCTCGCACGGAAATTGGCCCCCTCCGCGTCGATCCCATCAAATCTCTTGGGACCGTAGGTCGTGGAACTTTACTCGCTCGGCCTAAAAAGGGCTTGACAAAATACATGTAACTATGTACACTATCTTAAAAAAACCAACCCCATTGTTTAACCCGGAGCCGTCGGCGACGGTGCGGTCACAAATTGACCGTAATGCCCCCATGCCTTGTTGATCCTCGGATAATAGGAACTTGCCAAACACAAATGAACTCCAAATCCTGTGCGTCGTTCAATGTGCAATTTGCAATTTGCAATGCCCAATTTGCAATATGCGATTCCCTGCGCAATCGCCCCATCCCCAACCAATGGCCGGCCGCCCGCCGCCTTCCAGCACCCCCCCGCCTCCACCCCCCCGAAGTGTCCCAAACGCCCAGTCCGTTGACCAACCCCGTAGGACAGATTGCCAACCTATCCTGCCACAAATCATTTCCCTCGTGCGCCACTGCTGGCTTGCCCAGCAGAGCCGGAACACGGATGGCCTCGCCGACTCGCAACAATTCAATCCTTTCCCAAACCCCAGCGGCAATAATTCCACCCCCAAAAAACCTGTTGTTCCCGAGAAAAAACGCAAGTCCGCTCTGCTTCGCCGATATAAAAGCGACAAAAAATCACTTCGGCGAATCGGAACAAAAAATCGCCAAACATCGAAAATCACCGGACCAAACAGCCGTGACACCCGAAAAGTGCTCAACAATTCACCCACAACAATTCGTCCACGGTCTCGTAAAATACGGCACTTCGAGACCCCGTATTGTGCAACAATTCAACCAGAAAATGAACAACAAAGATCATCCATCCTCGGATGCTTTCACGGCGCCCACCCATTTTGATGACGCCAAAAATTTGTAAGAATTAATCCTATGCCCAATGCCGATCACCCCGCCCCGCCGAAACCCAAACGCCGCTGGTACCAGTTCCGCCTGCGGACGCTCTTGATTTTCGTGACGCTGGCGGCGGTGGGGATGAGCTGGTTTACCGTGAAGATGCAACGGGCCAAGCGGCAGCGGGAGTTGGTGGAATCGTTGAAACGGAATTCTGACATGCTGCCCGGCGACCAGGAACAGGTGGGGGTTCATCATCGAGAGGGAGTCTTCTATGACTTGACTTTGGATGGTAGAAATTCGCCGCGCGGTCCGGAATGGTTGCGGGATTTGCTAGGGCAGGATTTTTTCTCGGATGTTACGAATTTTTCCGTTCGCAAAATCACCTACGACGATTGGAAGCGACTTAAGGAACTGAAGGAATTAATGTGTATTGAAGTTCGGGGGAAAAAGATCAAAAACGCCGATTTAGAAGATCTGAAGCCGCTGACCCACTTATTATCGCTATCTCTTTGGCATGCCGAGATCACCGATGCCGGATTGGTGCATCTCAAGGGATTCACCGAACTCAAAGAACTCGAACTGGGAAGTCACAGCGAAGAATACAGCGGATGCATTACCGATGCCGGATTAAAACATTTACTCGGCCTAAGCAAACTGAAAAAACTTTCACTTGAAAACCTCGAAATCACCGAGGCCGGGGTGGGATATCTGAAGCAACTTCCCCAACTTGAAAAATTGGGTTTAGGAATCAACAAAATCACCGCGGGAGGGCTTGCATCTTTCCGTCAATTACCCCAATTAAGAAAGTTGTATCTTTGTTTGTCTAACGTAACCGATGTCGAATTGAGGCATCTGAAGGGTTTGTCCGCACTCCAAGAGCTATCTCTTTTCGACGCTCCCGTCACCGATCAGGGACTGGAATATCTTCAGGGGCTGAACGAACTCGATTACTTGCGTCTTATCAACACCCATGTCACCGATACAGGCATGAGGCAATTGAAAAAAATGGCCAATTTGAGAACGTTGATTATCAGCAGCGGCAATATTACGGATGCCGGACTGGAACACCTCAAAGGAATGACCCAATTAAGAACGCTCACTCTTCATAAAACCAAAATCACCGATGAAGGAATCAAGGATCTTCAAAAAGCGTTGCCGGATTGCGAGATCTTTCGCTGGTGACAAGTCATTTTCAAGGCGTGAACGCTTGAGTTAAAGAAAAATACGAATAACAACGCTGGGCCGCATCATTAATCTGAAAAAAATGAGAACAACGAATTTTTCTTCTGATGGTGTCAACAAGTTTCCCTCCTTCGCCGCCTTGTGGGATTTGGAGTCGGGAGCGGATTTTTTAAATCACGGCTCCTTCGGGGCCTGTCCGCGGGAGGTGCTGGCGTATCAGCGGGAATTGATTGGGGAGTTAGAGCGGCAGCCGGTGCGGTTTCTAACGCAGAAGATACAGCCGCTGCTGGACGAGTCGCGGAGGATTTTGTGTCGCGTGATAAACGCGCCGGTCGAAGATGTTGTGTTTGTGCAGAACGCCACTGCCGGGGTGAACTGCGTGCTGCGGTCGCTACGGTTTCAGCCGGGGGACGAAATCCTGGTGACGAACCACGAGTACAACGCCTGCGCCAATGCGGCGGCCTTCGCGGCCGAGCGGGCCGGGGCGAAGGCGGTGACGGTCGAGCTTCCGCTGCCGGTCGACGCGCCCGGGCAGGTCGTCGAAGCGGTGATGGCCCAGGTCACGCCGCGGACGCGGATCGCACTGATCGATCACATTACCAGCCCCACGGCGCTTGTCCTGCCCGTCGAGGAGTTGACCCGGCGGCTGCAAGGGCAGGGGGTGGACGTGCTGATCGACGGGGCGCACGGCCCGGGAATGGTGCCGTTGCATCTGGAGCAGCTCGGCGCAGCGTACTACACGGGCAATTGCCACAAGTGGCTCTGCACGCCAAAGACGGCGGGCTTTTTGTACGTCAGGCCGGATCGGCAGGAGGGAATTGTCCCACTGATCGTCAGCCACGGCTACAATTCGCCCCGGCCGGGCTACAACCGGTTCCGCGACCTGTTCGACTGGCCCGGCACGCTCGATCCGACGCCGTGGCTCTGCGTGGGCCGGGCCGTCGAGTTCCTGGAAAAGTTACTGCCCGACGGATTGGCGGGCCTGATGCGGCGGAATCACGCGCTGGCCGTCTGGGCGCGGCGGATGCTGGCTGAGCGGTTGGGGCTGACGCCGATCGGGCCGGAGGAGATGCTCGGATCGATGGCGGCGTTCCAATTGCCCGACGACCGGCCGGAAGACCGCGATCTTCCGCTCCCCCCGCCGCCGATGCACCGGCTTACCGACGTCCTGTGGAAAGACCACCGGATCGAAGTGCCGGTGTTGTACTGGCCGGCCGCCCCGAAGGTCGTCCTGCGGATTTGCGCCCAGGCGTACAATGCGCCGGAGCAATACGTCAGGTTGGCCGAGGCGCTGGAGGGGAAAACTGCGAAGCCGCGAGCGGCCGTTTAATTACCGGCTGTCGGTTCTTCCTCGCCGACGGACGGGACGACCCAGATTTTCACTTCGGCGTCGACCTCGGAGCCGAGGTGCAGCTTGACGGTGTAGAGGCCCAGTTCCTTCAAAGGGCCTTGCAGCCGGACCTGGTCGGGTCCGATGTGGAAGTTGGCCTTCTTCAAGGCGTTGGAGATCTCGTGGGCCGCCACCGAGCCGTAGAGGTGGCCCTCGTCGTTGGCGTTGGCCTCGATGGTAATGCTCTGCTTGGCCAACTCGGCGGCCAACGCTTGCAGGCCCGCCAGCCGGGCCTTCTCGATGGCCTCCAACTGGGCGCGGTGCTTCTCGACCATCCGCTTGTGGTGTCCGGTGGCGAAGGTGGCCAGGCCCTGGGGCAGGAGGTAGTTTAAGGCGTAGCCGACCTTGACCTCGACCACGTCGCCCTGTTTGCCGAGGTGCTCGACGGGCTGGATCAACAGGAGTTCCACGCCGCCGTGGGGACCCTTGGGCAGACGCTTGGCGCCGGGCAGACGTTTTGCAGTGGTTTTCGCTTTGGGCATGAGGGATTTACCTGTTGGAGCGTCTACTAATTGCAAATTTCAAATTGCAAATATCAAATTGCAAATTGAACAACGATGATTCGGGAGCAAAGGGCAAGTTGACGATGGATTTCCGCACTCCGCATTTGTTAAAACGGGATTTCATCGCCGCCGGGGGCCTCGAGCGGTGGGGCGTCGAAGTCTTCGGGGGGGGCGGGCTGACTGTATTCGTTGGCCGCCTGCTGGGCGGGCGCCCGAGCGGGCCGGCCGGGCGGCGGGGAGCCGCCTTCGCCGCGGCCGCCGAGCAGTTGCATCCGATCGCCCACCACCTTCAGCTTCGAGCGTTTCTGGCCGTCCTGCGTCTCCCAGGTCTCGTATTTCAGCCGCCCTTCGATCAGCACGGGCGAACCCTTGGTGAGATATTCTCCGGCGATCTCGGCCGTCCGGGCCCAAAGGGTGACGTCCACGAAGGTGGTGTCTTCCACCCATTCGCCGTTGGCGTTTTTCCGCCGGTCGTTGACGGCCAATCCGAGGTCGGTCACGGCCGTGCCGCTCTGCAGGTAACGGAGTTCGGGATCCCGGGTCAGGTTGCCCAGGAGAATGACGCGGTTGTAACTGGCCACGATCAGCCTCCTTCCGTGACTGGTGTTGCTTCAGTTTGGGCGGCCGGGGGCGTCTCGGCCTGGGGCGCTTCTCCCTCGGCAGGGGCGGAGAGCGTGACGGCCGATCGGGCGTGGTTGACCAGGGTGTCGACGATCCGCGGATCCACCTTTAGGAACAAGACGCGGAGGATGTTGTCGTTGATCGCGCAGTGGCGGCGGATTTCGGCCAGGAGGTGGTTGTCGAGACGGAAGTAGAGCAGCCAATACGTCCCCTTCCGTTGCCCTTTGATGGAATACGCCAGCCGGCGTTCTTCCCATAAGCGGCTGACGAGGATTTCGCCGCCGAGCTTCTCGATCAGGGCCGGGACCTGGCGCGACACGCCCTCCGTATCGCGGTTGTAGTTGGTGGAGTCGAAAATGAACAGGCCTTCGTATACGTTCTGTGGCAAGACGGTACTCCTTAAGGTTCAGGGTTCAGGGTTCAGGACCTGAAACGCTCGTCGGCAAGGTCCTGAACCCTGAACCCTTAAAGTGCATCCAATTGATCCGTTTCCCGACCTTTCTGGTTCTTGGGGGAGGATTCGGGGGATTCCGCGTTGAACTGATTCATACACGGGCCGATGCCCTGACGGATCCAGACCTCGACGGCCTCGACCGCCCGGGCGACCGCCCGATCGACCTCGCACTGTTCCTCCGCGGTAAAGCGACTGAGGACGAAATCGGCCCAGTCCAGATGCTCTGGGGGCGAGCCGATCCCCATCCGTAGCCGGGCAAAGTCCTCGGTGCCCAGGCAGCGGATGATGTCCTCCAATCCCTTTTGCCCGCCCGAGGAACCCCGGGCGCGGATCCGCAATTTTCCCAGCGGCAGGTTCAGATCGTCGCAGATCACCAACAGGTTGGCGGGGGGGATTTTATAAAAATTTCCGGCCTCCGCAACGCTCTGGCCGCTGAGGTTCATATACGTGGTGGGACTCAGCAGCAGGACCCGCCCGCCGCCGATTTCCACTTCCATCACCTCGCCGTGGAATTTCTCCTTCGGGGGCGAGTTGCCGAAGCGGCGGGCCGTTGCCGCCAAAACCAAGTAGCCGACGTTGTGCCGGGTTCCCTGATACTTTCGGCCGGGATTGCCCAAGCCCGCAATCAATTTCATTTATTCTTCCTCGTCGGCCTCTTCCTTCTTGGCGCCGATGACTTCCGGCTCGCCCGGTGCGGCCTCGGCGGGGGTCTCTTCCGTTTCTTCGGCGGGCTGCTTGCAGTGCACGACCACCGCCTCGAGATCGTCGGCCAACAGCCGGGTGCCCGGCGGCAACTCCAACTGGGCCAACGTCAGCTTCTCTTCGAGTTTGAGTTGGTTGATGTTCACGCGTAGTTTTTCCGGGATCGATCCGGCGGGGCAGGCGATTTCCACGTCGTGGATAAACTGCTCCACGACGCCCCCTTCGCGCACGCCCGGGGCCTCGCCCCGCAACTCGATGCTGACGGTCACTTCGACCTCTTCGTCCAGCGAGATCCGGGTGAAATCGACGTGCAGGACGTGCGTCCCCCAGGTGTCCCACTGCAACTCGCGGATAAAGGCCGATTCTTCGACCGCGCCGGCCAAATTGACCAGCCGCGTGCCGTGCCGCAACGTCGCCGCCAGGGCCTCGGCCGAGACCGTCAGGTTCACGTTCTCCAAACCGTGCCCGTAGAGTACGGCGGGGACCTTGCCGGCGCGCCGCAGGCGCCGATTGTCCGCAGTGCCGCATTGATCACGTAATTCAACAGCTAAGGATTCCGCCATGAGCGACCTCATCACGAATGTCATTTTTCAGAATCCTGTATTCTGCCGGAATTGAGGAGAAATACAACCCCCCCGGAATCCACACGGATGAAAAATGACCAGCATCGGGTATCAACTTGCCAATCTTGCCTGTTACAACGCCCCGCGAGGGCAATCGCGGGGGTAAAAGTTGAGACTTTATTCCACCCCAAAACCGCCGCCGCGGGGTGTAGATATCGTATTGGCAAACTTGCGATATCATAAAACCATTCTTGTGAGCTATATTCAAATACCTCATTGCTTGTTCCCAGCCCAATGAATGCCCGGTTTTGTTCTCTTTTCCGACGGATAGGGACGTCAAACGGGCAATTTCTGGCGGGAATTGTTGCTATTAGTGGGGACCAGCGGTAATTCGTGTTCTTTCCTTCAGACAACGAGGGAACACTGATCTTCACTGATCCGCGCTCATCGAAGACCGGTTTCCAAACAGTTGGTCATCAGAATTCAAAAAATGCACGGTCGGGGCCCCAAAGGGGCGGTTTCCTCCTTCTTTTAGGGTGGGCGTTGTGGAACAAAAATGCACTTTTCCACGTTTTTTCTTTGAGCCGCTCCCCCTTCGGACAGGCGGCGATAGCTGGGCACGAGAGGGGCGCATATTTTCCACGCGGGGAGGTTTTTCAGATAGGTTGCCAAAGAACATATACTATACTATTGTATATTATAGCAAAACGTTGAAGGAGAGCAAGCGTCATTTTGGGCCACTTTGAAAAAAAGGCCAGGGAAGTCCGCCGGTCCCTGCTAATCACTAATCACGGCCTGACCCCAAGTCTGCACAGAAATGCGCCGAGCAGGGCCGGGGCCAACAGGAGCCAGGCGGCCGGCTCGGGAACGACGACGGTCAGGATCAGGTCGTTGCCGGAGGTGGAGAGGGTTCCCCGATAATCGCCGATCGGACCGCTGCGATTCTCGCCCAGGCTGCCTTGGATCGCGCCGGCGTCGATGAGGAGATAATCACCGACGCCGAAGCCGCCGAGCGGATGGAAGGTGAAATCGGCGAATTGTTGATCGTTCAGGTACAAGGTGGAAGAGGGCATGGATATCTTGTCGCTGGCCTCCGGTGCAGCCAGGTCGAAGAGCAGCCGGGCGCCGGGATTGAGGGTCAGGTTGCCGGTAAAGGTCAGTATTCCGACGCTCTCGCCGGGTTCAATAATTCCATAGTCGGCGGCGATAACTCTGCATTTCACGGTACCATTTCCTCGAAGAGATTGGGCCGCTGAACCGCCTAGGATGAATCCGTAGGTATTGACGGAGACATCAAAGGTTGCACCATATTTCACATCGATGAGCGGCGTATAGCTGAGGGAGTTGTAGTTATACTCGGATCTCAAAGCCAAGGTGCCAGCAGTTATTGTGGTGTTGCCGGAATAGTTACCACTAGTGATCAGCGTTCCAGTTCCAGTTTTATTGAGTCCGCCGACACCCGAGAGACCACCGGAAAGCGTAACAGTGTAACTGTTGGTATTAACGTTTGCGTCGCCGTTAACACTAGTTAACGTAATAGGCATCTTGGAAGAAAAGTCCTTGCCGGCCTGAAGGGTTCCGCCACCGAAATTGAACTCAGCAGTTCCTTCGCCCTTGTAAAGCGATTTGAGAATGAGCGTGCCGCCATTAAGGTTGTAAGTGCCTTTGCCGGAAGAATAGTAACCGAGAGAGACACCGGTGACAGAGATGGTTCCGCCGGTTTGGGTAATAATGCCCTTGCCATTGTAGCCAACACGTAGAGCAGTATTTGTCCACTTTGAGTCGGAGCCGTCTATCGTTACCGTTCCCGTCGAACCGCTGTTGTAACCGATGTAGCTGTATTCCTTACCGCTGACATAACCGCCGTTAGTGATATTCAGGTTACCAACACCATTGTAGCCAACGTAGAATTCATCACTATAAGTCCATTTCGAGCCGGCGCCGTCCACCGTGACTGTGCCCGTCGAACCGCTGCTGTAGCCGATGTATTCGCCGTCTGTGGAAGCAGGGACGTTTCCGCCGTTTGTGATATTCAGGTATCCAATACCGGAATAGCCAACGTAGAGTTTGTTGCTATTAGTCCATTTTGAGCCGGCGCCGTCTACCGTCACTGTACCCGTCGAACCGCTGTTGTAACCGATGTAGACGTATTCCTTGCCGCTGACATTCCCACCATTAGTGATATTTAGGTTTCCAATACCGGAATAGCCAATGAAAGTATTGTTACTATAGGTCCATTTCGAGCCGGCACCGTCCACCGTTACCGTCCCCGTCGCATTAGAATGGTATCCTAGGTAAATCTTGCGGCTTTCGTAATTAGTTTCTGTTGCGGAAAGTGAAATGGGATATTTTCAGGATTAGGGCTTGGCAAGAAAAAGACGCATCTTTATCTTCTTGGAG
>JAFGPV010000109.1 GCA_016936015.1 Pirellulales bacterium | reverse complement strand
GTTGGGACAGCCCCGATGTAGACTTGAACCGGAACAAAACCAGGATCCTTGATTTAAGCATGGAAATCTCCGTTTTTAGCAGTCCAAGCATATAGTGTACATTATAACACTATTAGAACGACATTTCACCTTCAGTTTTTGGCCACCCCCCGGTGGAGTTTGGGAGGGAAGAAGGGGTGGAAGGTGGGAAGAGAATTTTTCAAGAATCAAGCTGAATTTTGCAGGAGTTTTCAGGAATAAATCGACGTACGGCAAACCGAAGTATTGGCTGTAATATGCAGGTGTGACAAGAACCTGAATTTTACAAGGGCTTATGGCGCGTAGATTAAAGTGACAGGTTTTTCGGCTCAAAGATCGGCGAATTTACGCATGACACTCAGTCTCCGAACATATATCAATAATGGAAACTATCTTGACACGGAGTACCGGCTCACTACATTGAGGGGGAACAGTCTCCGTTGCTGGGCGGAGGGAAGGAACTACTGACCGATGGTAAGGAGATTGTACCGAATGGGTGTATTCGTCGGCTTGCTCTTCGGCATCTCAATATGGTTGTTCCTGACGGTTTCAGCCGTGATTTCTTTTTGGCGTCGGATCAGACAAGGTACGGAGACCCGATGGGGAGGCATAGCGCCGGTATCGACCCGCAGCCACATAGCGATTCTGGCATTCCTGCTGTTCTTGGGTTTAGCGTTTCTTTTCCACTCAGCGTTGGCTGGCGTTGCCGGTTTTACAGTCGGAATAGTTATGTGTTATTTTGGGATTTGTGATGAGCGACGTTACCGAAATCGGCTGAAACAAACTCGTGCCTCGAACGCCGCCCAGTACCCTGGCGTGTTTGAACAGCCGGCCCCCGCCATCGCTGCCAGCGAACTTCCCGACCAGCCCACTTTTCGGATTTTTGACAACTTCACCGCTACTTATCTGGGAGAGATTACTAGGGAACAGCTACTATTTCTGATTCGATGGCACGAAAACTTCGGAACGGGAGCAGCAAGAGAGTTCCCGCAGACAAACGACATATTTATTCTTGTCGATTGTCTTGACATGATGCGCGACCAAGGGGCTGATCCGGCACTGATTGAATTGCTGCGACAATGGATTTCAAAGAAAAAGAATGACTTAGAGTTGCGATGGACAATCGATTAGCACAAACATTCCGCTAGATAGGTGCTCTCGAGTGGCAAATAGCCGGAAGCACGCCACTCCTCTTCTCGTTGGATGTGGTGGCTTCTTCCGCGGCCTGCTCGCAGTTGGAGGAAGACTGACACCTAAGCTGATAACCAAATCCACCGCTACAGTACATTACGCGACACTATATTCAACGGCTGAAAAGTCGGCGATATCCGCAGATTCTGTAGCGGTACGTTTGAGTATGGAGTAAGCCCTGTTAAAAGAGATCTTCGTAGTGTCCCAAGAGGTTCTTTACGGCCGTTTGGAGAGCAAAGGCGGCGGCGATGCGGTTTCGGGCGGCGCGGCTGAGTTCGCGGCGGCGGGATTCGTCGGGGAGGAGTGTTTCCATTTCGGCGGCCAGGGCTTCGGGATCGTCGGGCGGAATGAGGACGGCGGAGCGGATTTCGGGGGGGAAGATTTCGGGCGTGCCGCCGACGGCGGTGGCGATGATCGGCAGGCCCGCGGCGCCGGCCTCCAGCAAGACGCGGCCGAGCGGCTCCTGCCGGGCCGGATGGACGTAGAGTGTCAATTCGCCGAGGATCAGGTGCACGTCGGGGCGCTCGCCCAACAGGTGCAAGCGGCTTTTTAACGCTCCTTCCGCCGCCGCCAACAGCGCGTCCTCGAACGCACAGGTTTCTTCTTTTTCCGAACACCGCCGCCCGATCAGGAGAAAATGGGCCTTGGGAAATTTTTTTACGAGCGAGGACGCGGCGCGGATCAATACGTCCTGGCCTTTTCTTGGTCCGAGTTGCCCTACCGTCGCGATGAGTTTCGCCTCGGAAGAAAGCCCCAGCTCGCGGTGGAGGAAACCGGTGGGCGTTCGCGGCCGGAACGACTCCAGGTCCACGCCGTTGTGGAGCACGAAGGTTTTGTGGGCGTCCAAACCTTGGGCGAGATGGAAATCGCGCGTGGCGGCGGAGACGGCCAGCAGCCGGGTATGGGCGTTCAGATCGCGGACGGCTTGCGCGCTGAGACCGACGATGTCGCGGAGATGGGCGACGCCGGCAGCGCCCGATTCCGCCGCCACCGGCCCGCTCAGCCGGCCCATGGCCAGGCTGTTGGCGTGCAGCAGGGCAGGACGCCGGGAGCGAATGATCCGGGCAAGTTCCTCACGCAACGTCGGCTGCGGGAGGCGGTTTCGTTTTTGAAAATCAGCAAGCACTCGAACATCCCTCACCCCCTGCCCCTCTCCGGGCACCACGGAGTGGTCGGGGAGAGGGGAGTTTTGAGTGCGGAAGGGAACGACCTCGACTGCTTGGGACCGGAGTGCCTCGGCCAAGGCCCCTTCCGGCGGACAGAGGGCCACCGGCGTCCATCCCGCCGCTTTAACGCCCGGCAGCGTCGAGAGCATCGACCGCTCGCCGCCGTTGAGCGTGGGATATTCGCAGAGGATGAAGATTTCGCGCACGGTGAGGCCGATTAGGCGTCGCCACAAAATAAGTTGTCCAATCGCAACTAGGAGGACAGGCCTTCCTGCCTGTCATTTCCCGACAGACAAGAATGTCTGTCCTCCTGGTTTGGATAGTTTATTTTGTTACGGTTCCTTAGTAGAAAATCACTTGACGAAGTTTCCGTTCCGATCGTCCGTCGCAGTTTCACTCAAAGGCGTCAACGTGACCGGTCCCAACAGGCCGGAATCGGTCAGCGGCCAGCCGGAGGCGTCGAACGGTTGATAGCGAGTGGTCACGAAGTTGATGTCGTGAAAGATTTTCCAAGGGACTTTCCGCCGGTCGAGGTCCCGAATGCGGTTGGCGGAGACGTTGGTCACCTCGACCTTGAGTATGTTGTCCCGCGGTTTCAAGGAATCGACGCGTACCTGGAAAGGTGAAACGATCAGCGTGCCGAGGTCCTGACCATTGAGCCGGACGCGGGCGCTCTGGCAGACTTTTCCCAGGTCCAGCATCCATGCCGAGACATTCCCAGGCGGTGCATCGAAGACGAGGGTGTACTTCGCGGTTCCGGCGAAGCGTTGGGCTTCCTCATCGCCCAATTCCGTCCAGGAGGCCAACTTGAACGTGGAGAAGGGTTCGGGCAGTTTCGGTCCGCCTTCGAGGAATTTTACTTGCCACTGGCCGGAGAGTTCATGAGGTTTTCCCTTCGCTTGCCGCACGGGCCAGGGAGGGCCGGCGACTCGACGATCGGCAAACGTGCGGAGGATCAAGGATGCATTGGGAGCCAGTTGCACGAGGACCTCCGGTCGGCCGTTCTGATCGGTGCGCTGCGCGGCAACGCCGGTCCGGCCCGTCATGGGATCCATTACGACGGCCGAAGCCGTGGGCGTGGCAAGGGGCAACCAGCCCTCGAACGATTTTTCACCGCGGTTGGCAAGGAAGTAATAATGACCTCCCTGAAAGCGGCGGCGGAGGTACGACAGGCCGGGGTGATCGGTCAGGGTTTCGCGGGCAATCCGGCACGCCGCCAGGGCGGCTTCGACGTTGCCGGTGTAGACCCGACCTTTTCCCCAAGGGGCGACGTGCAACCTTCCTCTCGTTTTCGGAGTAAACTTCAGAGGTTCATAGAGCTTATAGAGTTCCTTGCGCCGTTGCTGCCAACGATTCCACCCCGGCACGTCGTAGGGCAACCGGTCCTCGAAAATCACGTCGGCGCCGGATTCGGCCAAGGCGAGCAGTTTTTTGACTGTTTTTATGGGGACGTGTTCGCAGGAGGGGACGACGACGACGCGATAGCCGCCGCCGGGGACGTGAATTATTCCGTCCTGGTACTTGGTCTCACCTAATTGCCGGTCGGAGACGTAGTCGAAGGCGAATCCCCGGCTTTGCAGTCGTTCGGCAAGCCGCCCGATCGGTTGACCCGTGAACCAACGGGCGCCGTGGATCGAGATATATTTTTGCATTCCCGAGGGATTGTGCCAGACGTCGTAGATGGGCCAATAGATCAGGAGGTCATCGTCGGGCCGGCCCGCTTGCAGGACGGACTGGCACCGGGCGATGTACTGGGCCAGGGCCGGCACGTCGCGCCAGATCGAGTTCCGCGGATTCAGTTCCGTCGAGGCGTAGAAGAGCCAGCCGGGCCACGCGGCGTCGTCGGGCGAGTAGCACGTGCCGTGAAAAATCAGATGGTTGATGCCCGAGAGGAACATGTCGTCGGCCAGCCGTTTCAGTTCGCCCAGGGTTTCGGTGAAATGCTCCTGGACCCAGGTGCCGGTTTCCGCGGCGGTGAGTTTCCGTCCCGCCACGTGCGCCGCGGACGACGCAAACTTGGCCACCAGGATCCGCCGATCCCGGTAGAACATTTCCGTTTCCGGAACGTCGGCCAGGGCGTAGAGATCGAGCAAATTGGCCGGCGCGCCGTGGGCCTGGTTGCGGGTGAGCATTCCGCGGCGGTGGGCCCAGTCGATCCAGAGCGGCATGGAATCTTCGACCATCATGTCGGAGAGGGTTTCGCAATAATCGGATTTCACCCGCGCAGCCCGTTCGCCCGACTTGTCGAACAAGGCGGGCAGTTCCGATTGCAGGCGATATCCGCGCCGCTGTTCGAATTGCTCGAAGAGATCGGGGGTCCAGTTGGCGTCGTATTCGTACGAATCGTGATACACGGCCCGGGGCAAGGGACCGTCGTAACGGTCGAAGGCCTTCTCGAACCGGGACAGATAATGACGCACGGCCTGGGCCATGTGCGGATTGAGCATATAGCCCTCGCCGCCGGGGGCGGCCCGTTTGACATTGATCGAGGGACGCTGAGAAATCGCATCAACTTGCCAATCGCCGTCCGGAGTGGTCCACTCGACGGCGCCGTCCTTCCCCATCCGGCCGGTCAGATCGGCGCTCTTCCCCTCCGAGGAGAACGCCATGACCGTTTGCGTGGATTCCGGATCGACCGTTTTCGCGAGTTTTTCGCCCCCCTTCACGTTCCACCGTTTCATGACGCACCGGGCCGCCGCTTCCTGCTTGGTAACCTCAGGTCCGCCGAAACACCAGCCGGTGCCCAGGGTCATGTCGACGTCCATGTCCCGACTTCCGGCCGCTTCGACCGTATAGCGGAGCATGGCCATCCACTCGGGGCTGAGGTACGACAGATAGTGGTCTTCCCAACCCTTGGCCCCGTAGATGGGAATGATATGCACGCCGCCCCAGCCGGCGGCGTGGTAACGCTGTAGTTCGCGGGAAATATTTTCCTGATCGACGGCGCTGCCTAGCCACCACCAGTAAGACCAGGGGCGGCACTCCCGGTTGATCGGCGGCCAAGCCAAGTCTTTCGAAAGCGGCGGGTGCGCTTCGACGGCTTGTGCCGCTTGTGCGAGAAACATGAAAAACACCACCCCGAAGACACCCAAAAAGAGCTTTCGTTCAGAGCAGGCCGTAAGCATGGAGAGTTTCCTTCAGTTTTGTTTCTTCCGTCGAGGTTAGTGGTATCATGGGCATGCGGAGCTCGCCGGTGTCGCGGCCGAGCAGTTTCATGGCCGCCTTGACGGGGATGGGATTGGTCGCCAGGCCGAGCATGTCGCGGCAGAGGGGGAAGAGCTGGTGGTGCCGGCGCCGGGCCTCGGCGACGTCGCCCCGATCGTAGGCGGCGATCAGGGCAATCATGTCTTGGGGGACGATATTACCGACCACCGAGACTACGCCCCGGCCGCCGATGGAAAGTAGCGGCAGTGTCAGGCTGTCGTCGCCGCTCAAGACGGTCAGATCGGATTGGTTGATGATCTGCGACGCCTGATCCATCGAGCCGGTAGCCTCCTTGACCATGCTGACGTTGGGGATTTCGGCCAGGCGGAGGATGGTTTTCGGTTCGACGTTCTTCGCCGTCCGGCCGGGGATGTTGTAGATGCACAGCGGGATCTCGACGGCCTGGGCGAGGATCTTAAAATGCTGATAGAATCCTTCCTGGGTGGGTTTGTTGTAATAGGGGGCGATGACCAGGGCGGCGTCGGCCCCGGACTTGGCGGCCCAGCGGGTCAGCCGGAGGGCCTCTTCGGTGTTGTTCGAGCCGGTGCCGGGCATGACCTTGATCCGCCCGGCCGCCGCCTCGATCACCGCCGCGATCACCCGCTCGTGCTCCGGATGCGAGAGGGTCGGCGACTCGCCCGTCGTCCCCACCGGGCACACGCAGGTCGTGCCTGCGGCAACTTGGAATTCCACTTGCTGCTGCAAGGCCTCGATATCGACCTGCCCGTTGCGGAAGGGAGTGATCAAGGCCACCGAGAGACCGGAAAAGGATTCGCCGCGTGTCATATCAGGGATTGGGGATTGGGGATTGGGGATTGGGGATTGGGGATTGGGGATTGGGGATTGGGGATTGGGGATTGGGGATTGGGGATTGGGG
>JAFGPV010000108.1 GCA_016936015.1 Pirellulales bacterium | reverse complement strand
CCGGGACGGCCGGGTCACGGGCTTTGTCAGCATCACACCCCCCCGGCCACAATGGGTACTCCATCGATAAGTATCTCCGCCGCATGAATACGGTGAAGAAATTCGGCCGGAAGATCCACTGGCGATTGGACCTCCCTTTCCCGGAGCTGGAGCGGTGCGAGCACGGGGAGACGTTTTTCAAGGCCGTCGGCGAGGAGTTCGATGCGCTGCATCGCCGCGACGAGATCATCAATGCCGATGTCCTCGACGCGGTTCTGGATCGACGAGACGTACATCGACTACGTTGATCCTAACGGATCTCTCGAACCATTTGCCGCGGAGAGCAAAAACGTGGTAATCTGCAAGTCGATGTCGAAGGCCTACGCCCTAAGCGGCGTGCGGGCTGCGTACTTGTGCGCCCCCAAACCGATCGCCCAAGACCTCCTCTCCGTCACGCCGCCCTGGGCGGTCAGCCTCCCCGCCCAACTCGCGGCCGTCACGGCCTAAAAACATCTCGATTACTACCAAGAAAAATACGACGAGACCCGCCGCCTCCGCACGGAACTCATCGCCGGCCTCCGGGAACTCGTAGAACGTCACAACCAAAGTATCGGTGAGGGTGCCACTGCTGGCTTGTCCAGCAGTGTTGCGATTTTCACCAATTCCCCACTGCTGGACAAGCCGGGCACCGACCGAAGGTTGGTCGTGGCACCCGACCGACGATTCCCCCTACCGCCCCCGCACCCAAGGGCGTAAAATGGCGTAGAGAAGGAAGATCATGGCCCAACCACCCCCGTCCGATCCTGCCGCCCCGCCCCCCGTCGAATTGAAAGATCCGGTGCTGGCCGCCTTTCTGGCCTGGCTGATCCCCGGACTGGGCCATTGGTATCAGGGCCGGCGGCAGAAGGCCGTCCTGTTTTTCGTCTGCATCATGGGCATTTTTACGTACGGTGTTTTTTGCTTGGGGGGAAATAACAAATTGGGCTACGGCCGGGCGGTCTATTTCGCCTTCAACCAGGAAGAGTGGCGACTGTACTATTTCGGCCAGATGTGGGTCGGCCTGCCCGCCCTGCCGGCCTTGATCCAGGCCGTCCGCGTCAGCAACGGCGAGCCGCCGATCTGGCACGGTTTCATGGCCCCGCCCCGGATGATGGTTCCGAAAGACAAGCTCACGGAAGAAGTGGCCGCCCAGCCGACGATCCACGACCTACAATCCGCATTGGCCCCCGATTTCGACTACGCCACCACGTTCACCATGATCGCCGGGCTGTTGAACATCCTGGCGATTTACGACGCCTACGCCGGCCCGGTCGTCGTGCCGCCCTCGAAAAGGCGGAAGATGTCCTCCTCCGATAAGGAAATCCCGGAAAAGACCGACGCAGAGAAACTCCCGGCATGATGAACCTTCCACTATTCGCCGCGTTTTGGCTCCGCCTCTGGCACTCCGGTTTCGTGTTTGCCGTGCCGCTGGTGATTGCGCTCAGCCTGGTCTACGCCGCCACCCGGCACGAGGAAATGAAGGACATTCTCCGCCACGCGCTGCGGATGGGAATCACCATCACCGTCTTCATGGCGGTCATCTTCGTCATCCTCTGGTATTTCTCGCAGGGATTGTGATCCGCTCTTGCTTCTCGAAACGTCAAGGTAACCTAGCCGGCGGCTAACAGCCGCCGAGAAGTGCGTACGATTCCGCTCGGCGACTGTTAGCCGCCGGCTATTGGGCATGACTTTCTTTCCTGAGAGTCAATAACTGTTATGAAACGCATCGTCGCTTGGGGTTTCCGAGCCGGTACGGTCCTTCTGTTGATCGGCCTGGGCGTTCGCTTGCTATGGCTTGCTGCGGAGACGGAAACCGGCCTCGAGACCCTGCGGACCCAATGGCGGGACGCAACCGTCGGCTGGTTCGTCGGCAATTATCAGCCGGTTCCCCAACGCGATCCGCCTGCGCAGGCCGATTTTTGGCTGCCGAAAGTGAACCGCGTCCTGGAGGCCCATCCCCAGGACGCACGTCTGGCGATGGGGGCCGCCCTGGTGCTGGATACGCCCAGTTTTGGATTTATCAGCCGATATCTAAAATATGACTCCCGAATACCGGGGATTGTCGATTTTCCTGGTTATAAAGAAATTGGGCCACTAGTCGAAGTCTTCGAGAAGCGATGCAAGCCGCGTTGCCTGGAAATCGCCGCCCGGGCTGTGGAACTTGAACCCCAAAACCGTGCCTGGCAACGGTTGCGCGCCTTGCTTTTATTGTACGACGTCCCGTATTGCTCCGACGATACCCCCCGCGATTCCCGTTGGCTCGACATCCTGGAGAAAAGCGCCCGGCACGATCCCGACAACGCCCTCTACGATTACCTGGCGGCGTATTTCTACTGGATGGACAGCTCGAAGTGGGATTTTTCCGGTAAACAAGACCGGTTGGTCATCCACGACGTAGATAAGTTCAGCAAGGGGATCGAACGTTTCGAGCATGGACAGGCCAAGAAATACCTCTCGGTAGGAGATGCAGGCTTCTCGGCCGTTCTGGAGTTCCTCCGCCACACGCGAATACCCCTAACGGACCAGTATGCCATCGTCAACAGCCGGGGTATCCACCTGCACCGCAGTACGCTCTTGCATCGTCTTTGGCGTTGGCAAATGCTCCGCGCAGCAGAAAAAGCAATCGCCGGCGATGTGCCGGCGGCCTTGGCCCTGGAGCGGCAGAATCTGTGGATGATCGCGCAATTCACCGCCAGGGATCGTGCCTCCGCTACGGATGCCATCGCGACGGCGTCGAAGGTGGCTACGGCGTCTACGATGAAAAACCTTGCCGACGCGCATCAGGATTTACTGGATGAATCCGAGCAACGGGAAATCACCGAATTACAGAAAACGGCAATGCTGGAGAAGAAGGTGATCGAACAGGCCGCGCGGGACTTGGCCCGAATCCGACCCCAGCCATCGTCCGGTTTATTCTCGACCGCCTCCCCGTCAACCTGGGCCGAGTTGTTGGCGATCGGCCTTTTACCGTCGCTGGTGATTCTGCTGCTTTCAATGGGTGTTGTGACCTATCTTCTGGCACGGCGTTTCGCCGACTCCAAGACGCCCGCCGTCGGTCCGATTGGACAGATCGTGGCGTGGCTCCTGGCGGTCCTCTTTACAGCGGCCCTGCTGGGACTGGCCCCCGCGGAAATGATCAGCCGCGAGGTGCAGGCCTGGGTGTTCACTCTCAGTCTGTTTGCCCTGCCGATCGCCGTCGTGGCAGGGATCGGCTGGCTCTGGCTCCGACGTCGGCAATTTCAATATTCCCTGCTAGCGCTGATGGTCGTCACCGTAATATTCGCGCTGTTTTCCAGCCTGATCGCCGCGGTCTACCACGCAGGAGGTTTCTCGGACCTCCCGATCAACGTCGCCATGCCCCTTCGTGGGTGGAAAGGGATTGATCCCGAGTTGCTGCACAATGCCCTGACGCCCAACGGTGAAACTTGGGTCTGGGCAGTTTATCAGTGGTATGCCTACGCCGGTCCCTACGTGACCGTCCTGCTGTGGGCTGTGTTGGTTCCGATGTTTTTCAGTTGGAAATGGAGGAAACGGCGCCGGCAGGCGGCAGGGGCGATCCCGACGTTCCGACAACGAATCGGCGGTTATTGCCACTCGCTAGCCCGGCCTGCCTTCGGGGCGGCCTTGCTGTTATTGGGGGTCTATCTCCTCTTGACGCCACACTACCTCCTGCAGGTCGAAAAGGATTTCCAGCAGAAGATCACATTTGCCCGAGATCCAGAAGCCTATTGGAAACAAGTGGAGGCCCTGGTGGAAAAGATCCGGGCCGATAAGAAAAAGATGGAGCAGTTTCGGAAAGACGTCGAGGCGGAATTGTCGCCGCCGGAGGGGGGCGAGGCGGAATAACCCGGTGGTCCGACTCGCTTCATCGGTCATGGCAGACGAGTTTCCCAACTCGTCCCCTTTCTAACGGCGATTCGACGGCAACCGCTGCGCGGTCATTTTCTACTCTCTATTGAGCCCTGCATTGCCAATGAACCGTTCCACGGCCACAAGACCAGCAAACTCGGCTGGAACAGCCGTGTTTGCGGTTGAACAACGATCATTGGCTGCATCGGCATCAATAATCCCCAATCCCTCATCCCTCCGCTCTCTCGCGGGGTGGCCGAAAATCCCCTTGCACGCCCGTCTTGGGTTGATATAATATACAAACGTATATTCATCAAATTGGCAACCCGTCCCGACAACCGTCTCCTTTCCCCGTGTAAAAGATGCGCCTCTCCATCTCACGACCCCCGACGCTGGGCCCGCTTGGTTGCGAGAGATCGTTCGCTTCGTGCCCCTTCGTGAAAATTCGTGGATCCTCGGCTGTCCGAATTGAATATCCCAACCTCAGCCCCCCTTCCGGGACCCCGACCGTGCATTTTTCAACTTTTGATGACCAACTCCCCGCCATCCACTACCCGCTGCTTTCCCCAAACCCTTGCGGCAAAAATTCCACCCCGAAAAACCCCGTTTTCACCGAGAAAAAACACTGCACGGCCTTGCTTCGTCCATTTAAAAACGTCAAAAATTCACT
>JAFGPV010000107.1 GCA_016936015.1 Pirellulales bacterium | reverse complement strand
CGTTGGGACAGCCCCGATGTAGACTTGAACCGGAACAAAACCAGGATCCTTGATTTAAGCATGGAAATCTCCGTTTTTAGCAGTCCACTACATTGATGAATCATCCGTTCCCAGGCCCTGTCCATGCGAAATTGAATGAGAGCCCTGGGGGCCCCCCGAATTTGACAAACGCCGCTTTCATTGCCCAAAAAATCCTGGCATAGCGATGCTTAATTCCTTGCAGATGAACCGGTAAGAGTGATTGGAACTCCCCATGAAAATGTCCGAAAAAGCCGCTTGCCTGCCACCCGTTTTAAGGAAAATTATTGCCAATCAATCGCTTCTGAAACGGAAAGGGACGATCGTTGCGACATGGCGGACTTACAAGGGCCGGCGGCTGGGGCCGTATTATCGGCTGGTTTATTATCAGCGGGGCCGGCAGCGGTCCATCTATCTGGGCCGATCGGCGGAACTCGTTATGGAAGTTCAGGATTACCTGGCAGAGCTGCAACAACCGGCGAAGACCGACCGGGCATTGCGACGCATGAAAAAAGAGTTTAAGACAGCCATGCACGAACACAAAAAACGATTCCACGCCGAGTTGGCGGCCGTCGGCCTGAAACTCCGCGGTTATACCGTCCACGGCTGGCGTTGCTGGGACCGCCTCCAAAGTAGAAGCGGCGTCTCGCCGCTTCAGGTCCAGAGAAACAACGCTCCCTATGAATCCTGAAGCGGCTAGACACCGTGAACTGAGCTTACGAACACGCCGACATCTGGGCGTGGAGGATGTTGGGATTGGCCTGGATATCGTGGATCAGTTTGGGCGAGGGGGCCTGGTCCAGCAGCATCGAGCAGCAGGCGGCTTGGGAGCCGGCGAAGATCTGGTTCTCGGTCTCCTCGATGTTGATCCCCTCCTCGCGGAGTCCGGCCAGCACGAAGGCCAGCACGCCCACGCGGTTGTAGTGGCGGATGACCAGCCGGTGCGTGGCCGACGACTTGCTGCACATGTTCACCGTGCCGGGGGGATGACCCGTCTTCAGGTAGAGGTCCACGATGCGAACGACCTCCTCGGCGATGGCCTCGGCGGCCTGGTCGGTCGAGGCGCCGATGTGCGGCGTGGCGGTGACCAGCGCGGCCAGTTCCCGGTCGGGGAATTCGGCCTCGCCGGCGGTCGGCTCGTTCTCGAACACGTCCAGCGCCACCCGGAGGTTCTTCTCGGCAATCGCCGTGCGCAGGGCCGCGGTGTCGACCAGGGCGCCCCGCGAGGCGTTGATCAGAATCGCGCCCGGCTTCATGGCGTCGAGAAACGCCTTGCCCACGGTGTGCTTCGTGTCCGGATTGGAGGCCAGGTGGACGGAGACGGCGTCGCTGGCGGCGGCCAATTGCAGCGGCGTATCGACGTAGGTTACGCCGGGTTCGGTGTGCGGGAGGATCGTCTCCCAGGCGACGATATTCATTCCAAGCCCCCGGGCCATCCCCGCAACGGTCCGGCCGATGGCCCCCAGGCCCAGAATTCCCAAGGTCCGGCCGGCCAGCCCCCGGGCGTTGCCGTATTCCTTTTTCCGCCACTTGCCGTTGCGAAGGTCCGTCGTGGCGTTGACGATCCGCCGGTCGGCGGCGATCAGCAGTCCGATGGCCAGCTCGGCCACGGCGTTGGTGTTCTTGCCCGGGCAGTTGGCCACGTAGATGCCCCGGGCGCTGGCGGCGGCCAGGTCGATGGTGTCCACGCCGGCCCCCGCCCGAATGATCAGCGTCAATTGCGGCGCCGCCTGGATAGTGGCCGCCTTGACCTTCGTCGAGCGGACGACCAAAATACCCACGTCCGCCACCGCCTCCGGCAGATTATCGGCCGAGAGGTCGGGTTTCATCTCCACATCGAGTCCCAGCTTCGCAAGCGCGGCGACCGCATTCTTCGACAACTTGTCGGCAATCAAAACCTTCATGATGAACTCCTGGAAACGTTAATGAAAAATGGCTGTTTAAGCAGTATGGCTTTTTGAGGAGGAATGACGAATGACAAAATCCAAATGACGAAAGAATGACGAATGTTTGAATGGGGAAATTCTCCTCTACGGCGTGAAATCGTGGCTAGGATCAAGTGCTTCGGCCAACCGGGCCAGAAGGTCGGCCGCGCGGTCGATGTCGTCCAGCGAGATCATTTCCACCGGGCTGTGCATGTAGCGGTTGGGGATGCTCAGCAGGCCGGTGGCCACGCCGGCGCGGTTGATCTGGATGGAGTTGGCGTCGGTGGGCGAGGCCCTGCCCAGGGCGGCAAGCTGGTAGGAGATTTTATGGTCATCGGCGACTTGGATCATCCGCTGGACCACGTGGGGATTCATGTTCGGCCCGCGGTGGATCACCGGGCCTTTGCCCAGCCGGACGTCGCCTTCCTCTTCCTTTTTAATCGTCGGGCAATCGGTGGCGTGGGTCACGTCCACCGCCACGCCGACCTGCGGATCGATGCCGAAGGCGCTGGTCCGGGCGCCGCGCAGGCCCACTTCCTCCTGGACGGTCGAGACGGCGTACAGGCCGCATTTGAGTTTCTTCCGCCCTTTGCCCGCGCGGCGCAACGCCTCGATCACCACCCAACAGCCGGTCTTGTCGTCCATCGCCGGCGAGACGGCCAGGTTGTTCAGCACCTGGTGAAATTCCAACTGGACCGTGACGGCGTCGCCGATGCGGACCCGCTTGGCGGCCTCTTCCTTGCCGGCCGCGCCGACGTCCAGCCAGAGGTCCTTCATCTTGGGAACCACCTTCCGTTCGTCCTCGGTCAGCAGGTGGATCGGTTTCCGGGCGATCACGCCCAGCAGCGGCCCGCTTTCGGTCCAAACGGTCATCCGCTGCCCGATCAGGACCTGGGGATCCCAGCCGCCGATGGGCTGGACGTATAAGAAACCCTCATCATCGATGTGTTGTACTATAAGCCCGATTTGGTCGCAGTGTCCGGCGTACATGACCCGCAGCGGGGCGCCGGGATTCTTGACGACGATTACGTTCCCGTGCAAATCGGTCCGCACTTCGTCGGAAAAATCGGCCACGTAGTCCCGCACGATCTGCTGCAAGGGACTTTCATAGCCGGAAGGACTGGGGGTGTTCAACAGGTCTTTGAAGAATTTCAGGGCGGCAGGTTCCAAGATCGGTCTCCTCTCATCGGCAGCGGAACCATTGTTTTACCAAGAACGAATCACTTAATATGACACCTCCCGAGAAATCTGCAAGGCGGGGGGACGCCGGATCGGACCGGAAAGAATCGCCTCTGAACCTGTTGTCGGAAACATCCGTATCGGGGAGTATTCCCAGGGGATCGTCCTCAATTTTCTTCCAATCTGCCGACGACGTCCTGCGGAGACGGCCGTGGACCACACGGACCGCCCAGCTCGGCGGCCGTGCTGCGGATCTTTTTGATCCAGATCCTCCTCTTTGGGATGTGCTACGGGGCCGCGATGGGAGGCTTCGGCGGGCTGAGCGACGGACGGATCTGGCAAGTCGTTTTTTCCGCGGTGAAGGTCCCTTTGCTCCTGCTGGCCGCCTCGCTGATCGCCCTGCCGAGCTTCTTCATTCTCAATACGCTTTTCGGACTGCGCCGCGACTTTGCCGAGGCGCTGCGGGCCTTGGTCGCCACGCAGGCGGGCCTGGCGGTAATCCTGGCCTCCCTATCCCCGTTGACGCTCACCTGGTACGCCTCCTCGGCCGATTACGCCGCCGCGTTGCATTTCAATTCGCTGATGTTCGCGGCGGCTAGCTTCGGTGCCCAGATCCTGCTGCGCGGCTACTACCAGCCGTTGATCCGCCGCAACCGGCGTCACGCCGTGATGCTCTGGTCCTGGCTGCTGATCTACGTCTTCGTCGGCATTCAGATGGGCTGGATCCTGCGCCCCTTTGTCGGCAGCCCCGGCACCCCCGTCCAGTTTTTCCGCGAGGGCGCCTTCAGCAACGCCTACGAGGTCGTCTTCCAACTCATGACCGGCTGGCTGTGGAAATAACCGGCCGGAAAAGAAATCCCGACGGAAGAACAGACTCCTCTTGACGGCATCCGAAGGACTGTCCTACCATAGCGGGTTCTTTCGTTCTAATTCTCGTTCCGATCCTTGCCGACTCCACCCCGGCGTGGGGGACAAGGCATTTCAACTCCATTGGGTGCAGGGAGTCGAGGCGACATGAAACCGGCAAAAGTTGCGATTGTAGGATTCGGCACGATCGGGTCCGGCGTGGTCCGGATGCTCCTGGAACACCAGGATCGCATCGCGCGGCACGCCGGCCGGCCCGTGAACCTGGCCTACGTTGTGGATAAAGATCCCCAGCGGCCGCGGAACGTGTCCCTGCCGCCGGGATTGTTTACCGAAGATTTGCAGCGGGTGCTCGACGATCCCGAGGTCGGCGTCGTCGTCGAACTGATCGGCGGCCTGGAGCCTGCCCGGTCGATTGTCTTGAAAATCCTGGAAAGCGGCAAGGACGTCGTCACCGCCAACAAGGCGCTGCTGGCCGAGCACGGTCCGGAGCTGTTCGACCGGGCGCGGCAATTGGGCCGCTCGATCGCCTTCGAGGCGGCCGTCGGCGGCGGCATTCCGATCATCGCCGCCCTGGACGAATGCCTGACCGCCAATCAAGTCCAGTCAATCCACGCCATCCTCAACGGCACGAGCAACTTCATCCTCAGCCAGATGGAGGAGAGCGATACCGATTATCAGGCGGCCCTGGCCGAGGCCCAGCAGTGCGGCTACGCCGAGGCCAATCCGGCGATGGACGTCAGCGGCTCCGACGCCGCCCAGAAACTGGCGATCCTGGCGCACCTGGCCTTCGGCGCCCAGGTCAACTGGCGGGATGTCCCCCGGATGGGCATCGACCTGGTCGAGGCCGCCGACATGCGGTACGCCAAGGAATTAGGTTACAGCATCAAGCTCCTGGCCGTGGCCGAGATGGTCCCGGAGGGGCTGGAACTGCACGTCTCGCCGACGTTGGTCCGCCGCGGCACGCCGCTGGCCGAGGTCCGCGGCGCATACAACGCCATCCGCATCGTGGGCGACGCCGTCGGCCGTGTTTTTTTCCACGGCCTGGGCGCGGGCCAGATGCCCACCGCCTCGGCCGTGGTGGCCGATGTCATCGACACCGTGCTCGGCCGGATGGCCATTACCTTCCGCACCTTGAATCTCTGGTCGCCCGAGCATCGCGCCCGGGTGAAAGCCCGGCCGCCGGCCGAAATCACCGGGCGCTACTACCTCCGCTTCAACGTCGACGACCGCCCCGGCGTGGTGGCCGAGATCGCCGGGATCCTCGGAAAGTATAAAATTTCCATCGCCTCGCTGCTCCAACACGAGACTGAGGAAGACGCCGCCTGCGTGCCGCTGATGATTATGACCCACACCGCCCCCGAAGGGGCCATGCTCGACGCCCTGGCGGCCATCAACGTCTTGGCCAGCGTCCACCCCGGCACCGTGCGGATGCGGGTCAGAGATTAATCTCAATGAAATACGCCCTAATCATTCCCGACGGCTGCACCGACGAGCCGCAGGAGGCACTCGGCGGCAGGACGCCGCTTCAGGCCGCCCGGCTGCCGGCGATGGATGCGGTGGCCCGGGAGGGCGCCGTCGGTTGGGCCAATCATACGCCGGAGGCCCTGCCGGCCGGCTCCGACACCGCCAACTTGAGCCTGCTGGGCTACGATCCGATCGCAAATTACTCCGGCCGGGCACCGCTGGAGGCCGCCGCGCAGGGCATTACGCTGGGGCCGGAAGACTGGGCCGTCCGCTGCAACCTGGTGACCGTCGAAAACCAGGTGATGAAATCGTTCACCGCCGGACAGATCTCCAGCAGCGAGGCCGCTGAACTGATCCGGGCCGCCCAGGAACAATTGGGCAGCGACCGGCTGCAATTCCATCCGGGCGTCAGCTACCGGAACCTGTTGATCTACCGCGGCACCGGCCGGCCGGCGCCGTTTACGAAGGATACTCGGACCACCCCGCCGCACGACCTGACGGACCAGTCGGTGTTGGACGACTACCCCCGGGGACCCGGTAGCGACCTGCTCAACCAACTGATGACCGACAGCCTGGCGGTCTTTGCCGACCATCCGGTGAACACGGCCCGTCGGGCGGCGAGCAAATTGCCGGCCACGAACGTCTGGCTTTGGGGAGAAGGTAGCGCCCCGCATTTAAAACCCTTCCACGACGTGTACGGCGTCCGCGGCGCGATGATTACCGCCGTTGATCTGCTCCGCGGCCTGGCGGCCCTGCTGGGTTGGAAGCGGATCGACGTGCCCGGCGCCACCGGCTACCTCGACACCGACTACGCAGCCAAAGGTCGATACGCCGTCGAGGCCCTGAAAGAGGTCGATCTGATCTGCGTCCACGTCGAGGCCACCGACGAGGCCTCGCACGAGGGCAACGTCGAGGAGAAGATTAAGGCCCTCGAACAGATCGACCGCCACGTCGTCGCCCCGCTGCACGCGGCGCTAAAAACATTCGGCGAATACCGCATTCTCGTCAGCCCCGACCACCCCACGCCGCTGCGCACCAAGACCCACAGCCACGGCAACGTCCCCTTCGCCCTGTCCGGCGCCGGCATTGCCCCCGACGCCGCCCAGACCTTCGACGAACCCACCGCCGCAAACTCTGCTCTGAAATTTCCCGAAGGCTGGCGGCTGATGGGATGGTTTTTAGGCAAAACGGATTAAGACACTGTAAAACAATAAGTTGTCGAAATCGGGTGGCACACTCTGAGGAATGAAGGGGTGGTGGACTGGGGAAAACGCGCCCTTCGCTCCGCTCAGGGACGTGCCACCCCGAATCCACTGCAAACGGCTAAAATAATACATTATATTAATTGGGAACCATGAAAATCGACTTCACACTCCAACCGCACGACCTGCTGCCCAAGATCCGGAAGTTGTGGGAACTGTCCGGAGCGAAAATCTCCCTGATCGAGAAGACCTTCGATCCGGGAAAAGGGGCGCCGGTGTTCACGATCCGGGGGATCTATACGACGCGGGGGTGGACGGAATGGACGCAGGGGTTCCAATACGGATCGGCGCTGCTGCAATTCGACGCCACGGGCGAGACTTCCTTCCTGGAGATCGGGCGACGCAACACGGTCGAAAAGATGGCCCCGCACGTCAGCCACTTCGGGGTCCACGACCACGGGTTCAACAACGTCAGCACCTACGGCAATCTCCTGCGCCTGATGAAGGAAGGGCGAATTGCCGTAAACGACTGGGAGCGGAATTTCTACCGGCTAGCCCTGAAGCTCAGCGGCGCGGTTCAGGCCCGGCGTTGGACCGATACGGCCGACGGCGGCGGCTTTATCTATTCCTTCAACGGCCCGCACTCGCTCTTTGTCGATACGATCCGCTCCCTGCGGGCCTTGGCCGTCGCGCACCGGCTGGGGCACGTGTTGATGGAGGAGAACGACCGGAAAATTTCACTGCTCGACCGGCTCAAGGCCCATGCCGTCAGCACGATGAAGTGGTCGATTTACTACGGCCGCGGCCGCGACGCCTACGACGTCCGCGGGCGGGTGACCCACGAGGCGATCTTCAATTTGAACGACGGAAATTTTCGCTGCCCGAGTTCGCAGCAGGGCTACTCCCCGTTCTCCACCTGGACCCGGGGACTGGCCTGGGCCGTCTGCGGCTTGGCCGAGCAGTTGGAATTTCTCGATGCCCTGGGCGACGACGAGATTACGCCCCGGCTGCGGGAAGCCGCCGAGGCGACTTGCGATTTCTACATCGAGCACGCCACGGCCGTCGACGGCATCCCCTATTGGGACACCGGCGCGCCGCAGCTCCACCGGCTCGGCGACTGGCAATCGCGGCCCGCCGAACCGCGGAATCCTTACGAACCGGTGGACAGTTCGGCCGCGGCCATCGCCGCGCAGGGCCTGCTGCGGTTTGGGCGCTACGCGAAAAACGAACGGTATTGGCAGGCCGGCTTGACCTTGCTGAGCGCGCTGTTCGACGAACCGTATCTCAGCACGGACGCCAAGCACCAGGGATTAATTTTGCACAGCGTCTATCACCGCCCCAACGGCTGGGATTACGTGCCCGAGGGCGTCTCCATTCCCTGCGGCGAATCGAGCATGTGGGGCGACTATCACGCCCGGGAAGTCGCCCTGTACCTCCAGCGGATCATCGAGAACCGACCGTACCTCACTTTTTGGGAGAACTAAAGATGATACTGGCCGACCTTTCCAAGATCGAAGGCCGTTGTTATCCGGCCCGGCGCCGCACCCAAAACCTCGTCGGCGGCGCTTCCCCCATCCAAGCCGCGCATTTCTCCATCGGCAACGTACTGCTCGAACCCAAGGGCGGCCAAGTGCCCTGGCACAATCAGGACCAGGAAGAAGTCTATTTTATTGTCGAAGGCACGGGCGAGATGTGCCTCGGCGAAGAACGGCAAGTGGTCAAGGGCGGCCAGGCCGTATTCATTCCGCCCGGCGTCTTCCACCAACTGACCAACACCGGCGATACGCCCTTGCGGATGATCTACTGCTACGGCCCGGCGGGCGACGTGGCGCATTGGAAACAGGAACTCAGCGGCACGCTCCCCGTCGCGGGGGTGGACGCCCCGCCGCTTCCTCCCGGCGCCTGGCCACAATGCACGGAAAAACCTGCAAGCCCGTAAATGAGAGAAGATCACAAGTGTTGATTGAGGATCGGATAGTTCAAGTTGCATCCAATAGCCGGCGGCTAACAGCCTTAGGTTTACCCACAATTTTGATATTCAAAAATTGACGCAGATTCAATCATCGCTTGGAGT
>JAFGPV010000106.1 GCA_016936015.1 Pirellulales bacterium | reverse complement strand
GACGCGCAGGGCGCCGCTGCCGTAGGCCCAAAGCGGTTCGGCGTAGGTGACGGCGCCGCCGTGGCTTTGGAGGACGCCGCCCTCGAGGATCAGGCCGGCCCAACCCGAGAGCCCGTGATCGTAATCGCGGTCGGCCTCCAACACGCCGTCGGCGATCGTCGTGTTTCCATCGCTGCCGTCGCCCACGCCGTTTTCGTTGCGTGCGGTCAGCACCAGCGTGCCGGGACCGGTCTTGCGGATTCCGCCCGTCCACCCCCCGCTGCTGTCGGTAATGACGCCGGAGATGACGGCGAGATCGTCGTCGGTATCGGGATTGTCGTCGACGTAAAACGTCCGTTCGCCGGCGTTGAGGTCGAGGGAATTGACGAGTTCGACCTCGTGCTGGGCGGTATTGGAATTCAGCCTCATGATTCCATAGAGCCCCGAATCGCCGTGGCCGGTCCATTTGACGGTGCTGCCGTCATTCCGGAGGTTGACGGTCAGCTTGCCGCCGCCGCCGGCAAAACCGCCGTCCCACCAACTGAGCCAGCGGGCGGTGCCGGAAACTTCATCGCGGAATTTGTCGGCGAAAGTGATCGTGCTGTTGCTTTGGAAGACGCCGCCGTTGAGAATCAGCGAGCTTTCGTTGGGCAAGCCCACCCCGAGATCCGCCTGGATCACGCCGCCCACGTAGGCGCGGGTCCAGCCGGTGTAGTTGTTGTCGCCGGAAAGGATGATGGTGCCGGTGTTGGATTTCGTCACGGTGACGCTGCCGTTGATCGAGCTGGTGAAGTTGGCGACGTCGCTTCCGGCCTGTTCGAAACTGATGAAGCCCGAGGCGGTGATGGGGACGCTGTAGGTCGACGCCCCGGTCAGGTGGAGCGTGCCGCTGCCGTTTTTGGTGATCGTTCCCGGCGCGACGCCCATGGTGTTCAGCACGCCGCCTCCGTCGATCGCGCCGGTAATCGTCGTATCGCCGTTGCCGTTGATGTCCAAGTGACTGATGATCGTGTGCAGCCCGCCGATGGTCAGCGTCTTTCCGGCGTCGACGGTCCAGCTCTGCGGGGCGCCGACCGTCACGGGCGCGCCAATGGTCACGGTTTCATGGGCCGTAATGCCGCCGGAGGTGACCGTCAACGACGGATTGTTCACGCCGTTGAAGACGTAGCCCGTTGCCCCGGAGCTGATCGTCACGCCGTGGGCGATGACCTTGCCGCTCAAATTGATGTTCGTCACGCTGGAGGCGTTGAAAATCGCGTTGGTTTCCTTGTTTTCCCAGGCGTACGTGGGAAGCGAGTTGCCGTACATATCCGAACCGGTCCAATTGTTCCCGCCGCTGACCCAGGCGGCCGAGCCGCCCTTCCAGGTGACGGTGGCCATCGGACCGGTGAAATACACCGCTCCGTTGATGCCGCCCACGTCATAGTTGTAATCGGGATATAAATGCAAGACGTCCCACCACTCGTATTGCACGTCCTCGTAGGAAGGTTGATCGGCATATGCAATGGCGCCGTATCCGTGGTTGATGGTCCCCGGTCCGCCGGAATTCCACCCGCTTCCCCAACTATTCTTAATGATCCAGTATCCGCCGCCGGGGACGCTGGCGTCGTCGTGAAAGCCGACGATCACCACCCGGTGTCCGCCCCGATAGGAGCCGGGATCGGGAATGTAAAAATCGTCGTCCGCCCGGATGTAGATCTCGAGGGGGCCGTACTTTTTCAGGCAGCTCTTCACGTAAGCGAGGTTCGTTCCCTGGGAAATTTTCGTGACGTCCGACGTGCTCTTAAAAACGCGGTTCTGCCAGCCGCTTGCCAGGGGCCAATAAGGAGCGATGCCAACGTCGGGGCTGCTCGATTGATAGGGACATTCCGACTCTAGGACGACGCCGTGGTCGGTGAAGTAATCCAACGCCTCAGCGGAACTGCCGCCGTCGACGGAGTCGCCCATATCGGGATTGGTCTCCCAGACGACCTGCTGTTCGGAGACGTTCGGCTGGTACGAATTGTCGTTTCTCGTCAGCATGTACTTCGCTTCGATGACGCCGCACGCCGCAAAGGCCCAGCAGGTCCCCCCGAATTGACTCTTCACGGAGGTCACCCAGTTCTGACCGCCCACGTCGCGCCAGTCAAAATCCTCCGCCTGAGCGGATCGAAATGATTGCAAAAGAACCGCCGTAATAACGGCTAAGCAGCAGAAAAACTTAGAGCCATGAATGGGGCGAGACCTCATAAGACCATGTTCCTTTCGAGAAATGTAAAAAAATTCCCGCGCAACAACTGGTCGTTTCTCTATCAGAAACCGCAATCGGCTGGCTGCAAAAATCCACCGCGAGCAAAAGAGAGGGGTGTTGTGCAGCTAAAAATAGGGGTTGGATTTTCAATTCCAACCCCTATCTACCCTATTATTATCAGGTCCACCCCTTGATAGTCAAGATAGAATCGGTTTTTTCGCTATTTTCGGCGCAACACGGCCTTGAGGATCGCCAGCCCCGCGATGGAGAGCAACAGAAGCGTGCACGGCTCGGGCACCGGTTGGGCGCCGGATCCGGCGGCGGAGCCGCCGATGATCAACGTCCCCTGCGTGATGCTCGGGGAAATGAGTTGGCCCGTGCCCAGCACCTGCGTGGTTCCCGTACCGGTGATGGCGCCGACCGTGTGGGATGCAACTCCGTCGGAGATCTCCAAGACGGCGTTGTTGAGGATGGAGGTTGATAGTTGGCCGCCGCCGGCCAAGGCCAGCGTGCCGTCGCCGATCACCACCGATCCGGAAAAGGAGTTGTCGCCGGTGAGGGTCAATTTTCCCGCACCCTGTTTGGTGAAGTCGCCGCCGCCGCCGAGGAGTCCTCCGTAGGTAAAGTTATCGGAGCGGTTGAAGATCAGCGCGGCGTTGTCGGTGATGTTGCCGGCCAGTCCGCCGCCGGCGCCGCCGTTGCCCAGTTGCAGGG
>JAFGPV010000105.1 GCA_016936015.1 Pirellulales bacterium | reverse complement strand
GCCTGCAAGGCCCCCTCGGAGATGGTCGTCGAGCCGGTGTAGGTGTTGCCGGTGTTGGTGAGGATCACGGTGCCAGCGCCGCTCTTGACGATCGGGATGTCGGAAGTGCCGTCGGAGATCTTGCCGCTGTAGGTGGCGGTCACGCCGGCGGCGGGAGCGAAGCCGAGGGTGCCTCCCTGGAGCGAAATCGAACCGCTGTAGTTCGAGGGTCCCGAGAGGGTGAGGGTACCGGTCCCCTTCTTGACGAGGTTGCCCGGCGCGGCCCCGCCGTAGATGTTGATGACGCCGCCGCCGTCGATCGGGCCGGCGATTGTCGTGTTGCCCGCGCCGTCGAAGGTCAAATCGCTGACGACCGTGTGCAGGGCGCCGCCGAGGGAGAGGGTCTTTCCGCCGTCGACGGTCCAGGTCTGCGGGGCGCCGACGAACACCGGGGAATTGATCGCCACACTCTCGTGGGCGGCGATCCCGCCGCCCGTGACCGTCAGCGCACTGCCGCTGAACGTGAAACCGGTGGCCCCGGCATTGAACACCAGGCCGTGGGCAATGATGCTCGTCAGCAGCGTGACCGCATTGCCGGCGGTGTTGAAAGTGGCGGTGGTTTCCTGGTTCTGCCAACTATAGTTGCCGCTGCCGGTCGTCCAATGGTTGTCGCCCGTGTACCAATACGAGGTGCCGCCGGTCCAGGTGACGTCGACCATCGAGCCGGTGTAATACACCCCTTTTACGGCAAAGAGGTGATTGCAACCTTCGAGCGAACTGGAGTAGGGAGCGTAATAGTAGCCGCTCTGTCCCCCTCCGGTGCCCCAGCTATTCTTGATGATCCAGTAGCCGCCGGTGGGGGTGCCGGCGTCGTCGCAATAACCGACCAGGGAAACCGAATGGTTGTCCGTATTGGAATGCGGTTCATAATTCGCGATCAGGCTGCTCACGGAGCCATACAGATCGGAGGCGTTCATGCCGAGAATCAAGGGACCTTTGGTCTTAATCGCGTTCTTCAGGTCGGCGATGTTGTTGGAGAGGTTGGTCTCATAACCCGTTGCTCTCCACACGCGGCTTTCCCAGCCGTCCGCCAGGGGCCACCCGTCGTCAGGGTCGGCTGGATTGGGGTGATCCCAATAAGCTGAATCCCAGTATTTCGGCACTTCCGCCTCTGAGACGATGCCGTGGTTCGTCATGTAGGAGACCATGGGCACGAATCCACCGCCGCCCGCGGTTGAACCGAGATCGGGATCATCCTCCCAAACGAGCTGCTGTTCGGAGCAATCGGGATTGAAGGAGTAATCGTTGCGGGTCAGCTTGTATTTCGCCTCGAAGCTGCCGGTGGGCCCAAAGGCCCAGCATGTCCCCGAGAACTGGCTTTTGACCGGCGTGTTCCAATTCAAACCGGCAACGTTCCGCCAGTCGAAACTGTCGGCCGTGGCGATTGCGGGCGCAAGCCACGCTACGGTCGTCAAGACGGCAAGCGAACTCAAAAAAAGACGCCAGCGGATCGGATCATTTCTCATGGATTCCATACCTCCTTATTCATGATAACCGATTTCGGCGGTCGACGAAAAAGGTCGGACATCGGTCCCATAAACCAATAGGAACGTATAAGGTCGAAGGTGTTGATTGAATTGGTAATTTTCAAGTCGCATTCAACAACCGACGGCTAATCGCCTTGGCGGGGCATAATAAGGCGTCTCTCGGCGGCTGTTAGCCGTCGTCCAGGGATCATTAACAACTTGAGGATCCTCGTCGAAACCATCGTTTGATTCCCCATCCGGCGCCCAAGGACGCCAACAGGATCCACGCAGCAGGCTCGGGAACTGGCTGGGAGGCCATGTCGCCCGCCGACGGAGGTGCGCCTCCGATGGTCAGCGTGCCCTGCACGAGGCTGGAGACGGCGATCTGCGCGTCGGAGGCCACCTGAGTGTCGCCCGTGCCCGAGATGATCCCGAGCGCGTGCGTTCCGCCGTCTACGACGAACGCGGCGTCGTTGGTGATCTCCGAGAGGGGATTGATCCGGCCGGTCTCCGTCAAGACCAGTGTTCCGGCTTCGATGCGCGTCTCGCCGCTGTAATCGTTGTCGGCGGCGGTCAGGGTCAGCGCGCCGCCGCCCCGCTTCACCAGGCCGCCGGCGCCGGTGATCGTTCCCGCAAAGCTGAAGTCGTCGGCCCGGTTGAAGATCAGCAGGGCATTGTCGATGATGTCTCCCGCCAGGCCGCCGCCCGCCCCGCCGTCGCCCAGTTGCAGGGCCCCGGCGGTGATGGTGGTCATGCCGTTGAAGGGATTGTCACCGGTCAAGGTCAGCGCGCCGGAGCCTTTCTTTTCCAGGGTGCCCGAACCGTCGAGAATCCCCGAATGGGTGAAGTTGTCCGGGCGGTTGAAGATCAAGGCCGCATTGTTGGTGATGTTTCCCGCCAGGCCGCCGACGAACCCGCCGTTGCCCAGTTGCAGGGTCCCGGCGGTGATGGTGGTCAGGCCGCTGAAGGAATTATTTTTGGTCAGGATCATCGTGCCGGCGCCCTTCTTTTCCAGGGTGCCGGTGCCGGAGAGGACGCCGGAATAGGTGAAGCTATCGGCGCGGTTGACGATCAAGGCCGCATTGTCGGTGACGTTGCCGGCCACGCCGCCGCCCGCCCCGCCGTCACCCCATTGCAAGGCCCCGGCGTTGATGGTGGTCGTACCGCTAAGAGGATTGTTATTCGTGATGGTCATCGTGCCCGCGCCGTTCTTTTTCAGGATGCCCGTGCCGTTGAGCGTGGCGCTGCAGGTGAAGTCGTCGGCGCGGTCAAAGACCAGGATGCTGTAGTTCGTGACGGTTCCGGTAACGTTGCCCGAGTCGCCGCCGTCGCCGATCTGCAGGACACCGGCGTTGATCGTCGTTGCAGTGCAGTTGTTGTCG
>JAFGPV010000104.1 GCA_016936015.1 Pirellulales bacterium | reverse complement strand
GTTTCGGCAAAGGGATTGGCGTGGGCGGGTGGCTCGGCGGCGGATTTCTTCTCACCCGTCGAGACGCCCGGCTGGGCGGGGATCTCACCAAAGGGATTGACGCCGGCCGGGGCTTCCGCCTTGCCGGGCCCTGCCGGGGATCCCATAGGAATCAATCCGCCCAAGCCGGCGGGCAGGGGCGGCGCACCTGCCGGAGGTTTGGCGCCGCTGGTAATTGTTTTGCTCACCGCGCCCCGCAAGGCACCGAAAATGCCCTTTTTCCCCGAAGTCGCGGCCGCCGGGGAACTTCCTTCAAAGGGATTCTCGTCGCCGGTCTTCGAGGTGATTTCAACGCCGGTATCGAAGGGATTGGCTCCGTTTTCGGCGCCGGCCTTTTGCTCCGGGGTCGGCTCCTCGGTGCGGACAACCTCGGGCTGTTCGGCGATGGCACCGGGCGGAAGGGCGATGATTTCGGGAGGCATTTTCGCCGCTTCGGCTTGTAGTTGCAGGACGCGCTGCTCCTCGCACTTCAACGCTTCAAACCGCGCCTGCCGCAAACGCTGCGCCGCTTCCACGGCGGCCTTCCGCGCCTGGGCGCGGTAGGTCTCCAACTGCTCCCGAACGTCGCCTTGCACCCGCTGCAGGGCCTGGGCCACCTGATAACGCTGACCGACGTTCCGGGTTTCCAGCAGGGCGCCCCGGCGGAAGTCGACGGCGGCCTCCTGCGGACGCCCAAGTTTCAGATACGCCAGGCCGCGGAAATAAAACACACGGGGATCCTGCGTTCCGCCGTCAATGGCCGCCGTAAACTGCTTGTGGGCCTGCCGATAGTCGCCGGCAAAATACGCATGAACGCCGTCGCCGTAGAGTTGGCTGAGGACGGCCCGTTGAGCGGAGGCGGGAACCGTTGCCAGGAAAGCCAAGATTCCAACCAGCACGACCAGGCTGCGCACCATAACGTCTGACTCCTCAAGAAAGAAAGGGCCTCTCTCCCCCGGACGTTCATCCGCCCGAATAATCCATCCCCTTGTACCTTGATCCTAATTACCCCAAACCAAAAGATCAAGCAAGGGAAAGGACTTAATGAATTTTCCTGGGTGTTGGGGGGAAGCCAAATTATGGCAAAAATAGTAATTCAGGGTGGTTTGAAACAACCTTTTCTTGTGTCCTCCGGCATACCCTCGAAATGGCTGATTTCCCTTGGTTTCCCGTGTGGTACAATCACGGGGTAATTCTTTCTGTTGCTCTTCCCATGAACTTTTTATCCACGAAGGAGAGTTTCTATGATGGGGACTTTTACAGTCACGGCGCTGGTCGCCCTTTCGACGGGCGTTTTGCCCCTGGGAATTCCGCCGCTGCCGGAAATGCAGTTGACGGCGAAGATTGCTCCCGCGGATTGTTTGTTCTACATGAGTTCCTCGGGCATGGCCGAGCCGGACGCGAACAGCCCGAATCAGACCGAGCAACTGCTGGCCGAACCGGAAGTCGGGCGATTCACGGCCGAGATCGAGCGGCTGATCCGGGAGGCGTTGGACAGGAATCGGGGGCCGGGCGGTCCGCCGCTGTCCAACGAGGAGATGATCCGGGCGGTGAAACTGTTGCTGACCCGGCCGACCGCAATTTACGTGACCGACGTAAAGATCAGCAGTCCCTCGCAGCCACCGGAGATCCAGGCCGGGGCGATGGTCCACCTGGGCGATCAGACGGTCTTCGTCCAATCGCTAATGGATCGGCTGTTTCCTCCCCAGCAGTTCCCCCAAGTCGAAATCGGCGGTGCAAAGTGGACGCAGATCCGCCCGCCCGAACCCGGCGCCCCGTTGCTGAGCTTCGGCATCACGAGAAAGTGTTTTCTGCTGGGCGTGGGTGAAGGAGAAATCCAGCGGATGCTGGATCGCGCCCGCGGCACCCCGCCCGACTGGCTGACGCAGCTCCACCGCGAACTGCCCGTCGATCGGGTCTCGACCGTCACGTATTTCAACGTGAAGAAGTGGATCAATCAATATTTGCCGCTGGGCGGACCGCCGGCGATGGCCGCCGGCGACGCCTTGGGATTGATGAACGTCACAGCATTCAAAGCCGTCACGGGTATGGATCAGACCGCTTGCGTGAGCCGCATTCTCTTGGCATTCGACGGTCAACCGCAAGGCATCTTCAAGTTAGCCGACGCCCGGCCGCTTACGGTAGAAGACTTGTCACCCATCCCCAAGCATGCCGATTTTGCCATGGCGGCCCGTCTAAACCTCCCGGCGATATTCGACACCCTCCTGGAAACGACCGAACGTATTCAACCCGATGTAAAACCACAAATCCTGGCCCTTCTATCCGGTATGGAACGGGAGTTTGGCGTGAAGCTCAGAGAGGACTTCCTGGATTCGCTGGGCGAGACGGTTTGCCTGTATGACTTTAAAGGCCGAGGGCCGGGGATTTTATCTTTCGCCGGTGTGATTTCCTTGAAAGATCGCCACAAAGCCATCGAGAGTTACCAAAAAATCATGAATAAACTTGAGAAGAATCCCTGGAATAAATCATCCCCAAATTCTTCCATGCCCAGTGTTGCCACCACCCGAGGATTGGATCCCAGGATCTACTCTCTGGTTATCAATGGGGCTTATCCGTTTATGCCTTCCTGGTGTATGACGGATCAAGAATTCATCTTTGCCATCAATCCCCGGGCAATAGATTCCCTCTTAAAACTACCAGCCGACAGTAGCTCCATCGCCCAGAATCCGGTCGTTATAGAAATGATGAAGGGCGAGTCCGCACCGATCATGATCTCTTACACGAATACGCCCAAGAAGTTCGGGGAAATGTATCCCCAGTTGCTTGGGGCGGCTCCGCAATTAAAGATGCATCTGGCCGAAGGAGGCCTGGATTTAGACCTCTCAACTTTGCCAGTGGATGAGGCGATTCAGCCTTATTTAGTCCCTAGCTTGTTAACGGTTCGGAGGACGAAGGCCGGTTTGGAGGCGACCGCTTACGACACGCTGCCGGGGATGAATCCATCAGCGTCGGTCGTGGCGGTAGGCGTGGCTACCGCTCTACTCTTGCCGGCGATCCAGGCCGCCCGCGAGGCCGCCCGCCGGGAGGTGTCCAAGAATAATATGAAACAGATCGCCCTGGCTCTGCACATTTATCTTGACGCTCACAAGTGTTTTCCGCCCGCGTATTCGACCGACCCGTCGGGGAAACCCTTGCTGAGCTGGCGGGTGCTGATCTTGCCGTGCCTCGATGAGGGCGAACTCTACGACCAGTTCCACCTCGACGAGCCGTGGGACAGCGACCACAACAAACAGCTCATCGCCCGAATGCCTCGGGTCTATCAAAATCCCAACGGCTCCGTCGGCGAGGGGAAAACCCATTACCTGACGGTCCGCGGTCTCAACACGATTTTCCCCGGCAAAGAGAAAATTAAAGTGACGGGCGTCACCGACGGTCTGTCGAAGACCGTCATGACCGTCGAAGTCCCCGCCGAGAAGGCCGTGATCTGGACCAAGCCCGACGACTTCGAGTACAACGAACAAAATCCACTAAAAGGATTGACGGGCTGGCGGCCGGGAATTTTTCTGGCCGGCTTTGCCGACGGAGCGGTGCAGGCCATCACCAACTCGATCGATCCGACGGTCCTCAAGGCCTTGTTCACCCGCAACGGCAGGGAAGAAACATCCGGATATCAGCCGTAAGTTGGTCAGGCGGTTTCGGCCGAGCCGACGGCCGGCTTTTCCGGCAACGGCTGCGGATTGAGGGTATCCAGCACCACGGCCGCCATCCGCTGCGACCGGCGGGTCGGCAGTTCCGGGTAGAACGGCAGGAAAACAACCTTTTTCAGAAACTCCTCGGCGAAGCAGGCCTTCTGCTCGGACCGGTCGGCCGGCGGCGGGACCACGCACAGACTGACGCCCTGGGTGGCGTCGTAGCCGCTGCGGACAAGCTGCTCGATGAGCCGGGGCGGCTCGTCGACAAGCACGGGAAACACCCAGTAGTTGTGGGGCGTGGAGGACGTGCCGGGACAGAGGACCGCGCCGTTCAGCCGCACGGTCAGTTCGCGCCCCTTCGCGGCGTGCCGTTGCCAGCGCTCAGCGTTGAAACGCCGGAACCGCCGTTCCATCAGTGCCAAGAGCGGTGCGGGGGGCTGCTGCCGGATCTTCGCGATCAGATCCGCCCCGGGAAATCCCCGGACCGCGCCGTTGACCCAGGCGTCGTAGTCGCAACCCACTCGCCGGCAAACAAACACGAAGAAACCGGCAACCGGCCGGAAGGAGAGAAATTTCAGCAGGCCGTATTTCAACAGCCGCCTGCCGAACGCCAACCGGCCCTGCCGGGGATAACCGGCCTGCGCGGTCCGCATCCGGGCGAGCAGTTCCCCGTCGCGGACCCGCAGCACGGCGCCCTCCAGCGCCGTCGTGCTCTTGATCGCCCCGAAACTGAACATGCTCACGTCGGCCTCGGGATGGCCCGCGTACTCGAAACCCGTAAACGCCTGGGCGCAGTCCTCAAACACGTAGAGCTTGTGCCGTTGGGCCAGTTCCAGGATCGGCGTTACGTCGATCCGGCCGCCGAACAGGTGCGCCACCAGGATCGCCCGGGTTGCGGGGGTAACCGCCCGGCGCCAGGCATCCGCGGTCGGCGCCATCGTCGCCGGGTCGAGATCCACCGGCACCGGCGTCAGCCCGTGGTGCTCGAGGATCTTGACCATGTGCGGAATCGTGATGGCCGAGACCAGGACCTCGCTCCCCCGCGGCAGGTTCAACGTTTCCAGCAGCAGATCGAATCCGCTGCGGACCGAGAGGCAGACCAGCGTGTGCTCGGGATCCGGCCAGAACCGCTCGACGCGCCGGGCAGTGCCGTCCGGCTCCGGCGAGAAGAAAACTCGCGCCGCCCCGACCATTAAATCCCGCCACGAAATGTCGAACCGTTTCCGCGACCACATAGTGCAACCCCGAGTCTCCTTGACGTATTCAGGCGAAGACGCGCTAAGATTATAACACGCGGCATGGCGGCGGCAAACGCGTGTTTTTCCAGCATTCCAGGCCAACAAGAATCCCTGTCGCCATCGAGCGAAGGAATCTCTCCCGTCCGGAACCATCGCTACAAACTGAAAGGGGGGGTGGCCGATTGACTGGTGGCGCACCGCGGCTTCTTCCCCCGGAGAAAGAGTTTCAGCACAATTATTGAGTTCTTGAACACGTTTCTAGGGCATAAAATAATCTACCTTATCATCTCCTCGAATTCTTTCTCATTGAGTACTGCTACGCCCAGTTTCCGCGCCTTCTCGAGTTTGCTCCCCGCCTTCTCGCCGGCTACAACGTAGTCGGTGTTTTTCGAGACGCTGGAGGCGGCATGGCCGCCGTGTTGGGTGATAAGCTCTTCGATCTGGTCGCGGCTGTAGTTTTTCAGCGTGCCGGTGATGACCAGGGTCTTGCCTTCCAGCGGGCGGGGGCCGGCGGCCGTCTTTTCGGCTTTCATTTTGACGCCCAGCGACTGGAGGTCCGCAATCGTTTCGCGGCCGAACTTGCCGTGGAGGAAGTCGTACACGCTCTGGGCGATGATCGGGCCGACTTCGTTGACGGCGCTTAGCTCTTCGACGCTGGCTTCCAACAGTTTGTCCATCGAATGGAAGTGCCCGGCCAGGACCTGGGCCACCCGGGCGCCGACGTGACGGATGCTCAGCGCGTTCAACAGCCGGGCCAGGCCGCGGGACTTGCTGGCCTCGATGCCGCTGAGCAGGTTATCGACCGACTTCCGGCCCATCCGCTCCAGGTTCAGCAGCCGGTCCTGCCGGTCTTCCAACCGATAGAGGTCGCCGCAGGTTTTTACCAGTCCCGTGCTCACTAGTTGCTCGACGAGTTTGTCGCCCAGGCCCTCGATGTCCATCGCGTTGCGGCCGGCGAAGTAGCGGATCCGCTCTTTCACCTGGGCGGGGCAATTCAGGTTCGGGCAGCGGATGTACACGCCGCCCTCGTCCTTGACGAGTTTTGTCTCGCACTCGGGGCAGCGGGTGGGGAAGACGAATTTCCGCAGCGGGCCTTTGCGGAGATGTTTTTCGACGCGGACGACGTGCGGGATGATCTTGCCCGCCTTCTCGACGACCACCGTGTCGCCCACACGGACGTCCTTCCGCTCGATCTCGTCGGCGTTGTGCAGGCTGGCCCGGCTGACGGTGGTGCCGGCCAGTTCCACCGGTTCCAGGTCGGCCACGGGGGTGATCGTGCCGGTTTTGCCCACCTGCACGCGGATATCATTGAGCCGGGTCGTGGCTTCGTACTTCTCGAATTTGTAGGCGATGACCCAGCGGGGACATTTCGACGTGGCCCCGAGCCGTTCGCGCTGGTCGAAGCGGTTGACTTTCAGCACCAGCCCGTCAATTTCGAAATCCAACTCGTGCAGCTCTTCGATCACCTCTTCGCAATGCGCCACCGCGGCGTCGAAGGACGAGAAAAGCTCATACATCGGCGTGGGCTGGAGGCCGTAGCCGCGGATTGCTTCGAGGAACTCGACGTGCGTTTTGGCCTTCAGGCCCTCGGTCATCCCGACGCTGTGGACGAAGAACCGCAGCCGGCGCGCGGCGCAGATCCGAGGGTCCAACTGCCGCACGCTGCCGGCCGTGACGTTCCGGGTGTTGGCGAACGGCGGCTCGCCTTTCTCCTTCTGCTCCTGGTTCAGTTTGACCAGGTCGGAGTTGGTCATGTAGATTTCGCCGCGGACCTCCAGCAGCGGTGGGACGCTTTTACCATGCAATTTCAGCGGGACGTTCTTGATCGTCCGGACGTTGTGGGTAATGTCGTCGCCGGTCCGTCCGTCGCCCCGGGTGATGCCGTGCGTCAGTATGCCTTCCTCATAGATCAGCGCGGCGGCCACGCCGTCGACTTTCAGTTCGACGACCCACTCGATCGGCTCGCCGGGCAGGAGCTTTTCCACCCGCTCCTGATATTTTTTCAACTCTTCGAGGCTGTACGTGTTCTCGATCGAGAGCATCGGCACCCGATGCGCGACGGAAGGGAGTTCCGAAACCGGCTGGTCGCCGATCCGTTGCGTGGGACTGTCGGAAGTGACCAGTTCCGGGTGTGCGGCCTCGAGTTGCTTCAGCCGCTCCATCAACCGGTCGTACTCGCGGTCGGAGATCTCCGGCGCGGCGGCCACGTAATAAAGATTATCGTGCCGGCGAATCTCCTCACGCAGCCGGGCGATTTCTGCAGCGGGATTGGCGGACATGATTGTTATTTGGCGGGAGTCAATGTCAGGAATACTCTAATAATACAGGTGTAGTTGGTCAGGCGTCAGATCTCAGTTTATCGGGTGCCATGCCCACGCTTGCGTGGGCATGTGCGGCTGTGTCAACCGTAACGCCTCTCATTCGGCATCAAAGGAGGAAGCGAATCCCGGTCGATAGCTATGGGAAAATCTTTACCTGTTTGCCAAGCAAGGCAACTCGACCACGACCAATCTTCTGGGACGATCGTCAATCCACGCCGCACGGGATTTCCATGCACGTACAGAATTTTCTCATAGATGTCCGACAGGGAGCGGAGATTCCGGTCGTAACCACCGCCGCGTTGCCAAAAACGATAGGAACGCTTTCCGTTGGGTTGCCGGTCTTCCAGACGCACGAGAAATTCCGGATGGTTGTTTTTCAACCAAATTAAAGCACGTTTTGAAACTGATTGTTTGAGCATGGTCAGAATCTCAGATATTTTCACGCCGGGATGGGGAAGAAGAACTGCATGCACGTGTTCCGGCATAATCACGAACGACCAAAGATCATATTGATTCTTTTCTCGCCCAAGTTGAAAAGCCCGAAGCATCCAAGTGCGCGTGCGATCTTTTGAGAATAATGGTAATCTGTGAAAGCAAGAATAAGTCAGAAAATGGGCATCGCCGGCAATGTCATAACGTCTACATAACTTCCGATGTTTTACATCCATGGCTGTTAATCATCCGCAATGGGTGCCATACCCACGCTTGCGTGGGCAAGTAGTGAGTGCAGAAAATATTTCTGTTTGAATATTAAAAACTGAATGGTCTCAACAATTTCCTCCCGTACGCCGTGGTTATCCACACTTCACATGCCCACGCAAGCGTGGGCATGGCACCCTGATTTTTCTTGATCCTCACATATTTTCCCTTCATCCCTTCTGCTCTTCCTTATCGAACGCCGCGTCGAAGGCCCGGACGTTGGGTTCAAAGTCGAGGCGGCGGACGAACTCGCAGGCCTCTTTGGCGCCGTGGTCGCGGTCCATGCCCGAGTCCTCCCACTCGACGCTCAAGGGGCCTTGATAGCCGGCCTGGTTCAGGGCGCGGATGATCTCCTCGAAATTCACCCCGCCCCGGCCCAGCGAGCGGAAGTCCCAGCCGCGGCGCGGGTCGCCGAAGTTCAGGTGGCTGGCCAGGATCCCGCTCTTCCCGTCGAGCGTGACGATGGCGTCTTTCATGTGGACGTGGTAGATGCGGTCGGGGAACCGGCGAATGAACTCCACCGGATCGACCCCCTGCCAGTGCAGGTGACTCGGATCGAAGTTGAAGCCGAACTCCTCGCGGTGGTCGAGCGCCTCCAAGGCCCGCTCGGCCGAGTAGAGGTCGAAGGCGATTTCCGTGGGATGCACCTCCAAGGCGAACCGGATCCCGCACTCGCCGAAGACGTCGAGGATCGGGTGGAAGCGGTCGGCGAAGAGCTTGAATCCCTCGTCGATCATCGCCGGGCTGACCGGCGGAAAACTATACAGGTACGGCCAGATGCTCGATCCGGTGAATCCGTTGACCACCTCGACGCCGAACCGCTTGGCGGCCCGGGCGGTGTTTTTCAACTCCTCGGCGGCCCGCTTGTTCACGCCGGCCGGATTGCCGTCGCCCCAGACGTAGTCCGGCAACAGCGGCTGGTGGCGCTGGTCGATCACGTCGCAGACGGCTTGGCCCACCAGGTGGGCGCTGATGGCGAGGCATTGCAGGTTCATCTTTTCGAGGAACTGGCGTTTCTTTCCGCAATAGTCGTCGTCCTCCAGGGCCTTGCGGACCTCGAAATGATCGCCCCAGCAGGCCAGTTCCAGGCCGTCGAAGCCGAAGTTTTTCGCCTTGTGCGCCAAATCGGTCAGCGCCAGATCGGCCCACTGTCCGGTAACCAACGTCACGGGTCGCGCCATATCATACTCCTTTGAAAAAATAGGAAGAGATTCGGGCCGGCCGCCAGCGGTCGATGGTGGCATTCGATAGATGAAATGTAAACTATCTTCCGATTGCTCAACAGTCCCCCGGAGGATGCCGGGAATCCCGGGTCTTGACACGGGAGCTGTTTCGGACCGGCCGAATCCGTTTTGCCTCGGTGGCCGCCGCCGCCCTGAAAGCCACGCGCCGCAGCGGCCAGGCCGGCATTCCCGACCGGCCCGGCGTCAAAGACTTCCTGCAACGTCGGGGGCGGTGAACGATTCAGCCGGTCTGCTCGTTCTGAGGCATTTTCAAAGTCCCTGTCTGCAGGCCGAGCTTGGCCAGCAGGGCGTAGAGGACAAATCCCACGATAAAAGCGGCCACCGGCGGTGCGGGAATTTCAGGAATCACGCCTTTCAGGGCGGGGATCAGACCGGCGGCCCCCACCACGAAGCCGACCGCCCAGGAGATCCAGCCGGCCGGATTGAATCCGGCGCGCGGACCCGGCCACTTGCAGCCGGCCAACAGATAATCGGCCGCCATCGCCCCGCAGATCGGACCGAAGGAGGCGCCGATCACCGTGAACACTCCCATCAGTTGTCCCGCCCAACCGGTCACCGCCAGCGCAATACTCGCCAGCGTGCCCAGGCCGACCGAGATCCACGGGTTCACTTTCGGCATCGTGGCCTTGAAACTGTTGGCCGCGATGAGCGACGAAAAACAAGAGGCCGGGAAAGACGCCAAAGCGAGGAGCCAGAGCAGAATCCCGGCAGGTTTTTCTCCCATAATTTTGCCCAGCAGATCCGTGGCCCGAAGGTCCGCGCCGTTGCGGCCCCCGGCCACGATGAGAAGCCCCAATCCGCCGGCCACGACGGTCGCCAGGACGATTCCCACCAGTCCGCCGAGGTGGACGTCCTTGGCGTTCCGATTGTTCATGCCGAAATCCACGCCCGCGGCTCCCGCCGTGGCGAAGAATCCCACGATATAGGCCAGAATCACACAGACGACCCCCGAAGCGGATAAGGCGGGAGCGGCGTACAATACGGCGCCGCCTTTTAAGGTGACCGCGTGGTCCAATCCGGCTTGGATCGCGGCTTGCGGCTCAAACTGCGACAGGCCTCCCAGGGTGCCGTATGCCAGGATCGCCAAAGTGACCAGCGGAATTATGGGAGCGAAGGTTGCCACGCCGGCCACGTAGCGGATGCCCTTCAGCCCGATGATTGCCGCGGCAACCGCCCAAACGATGGCCACGGCGGCATGGGGAACCGAAAGGACCTCGTAACCGAACGGCTGGCACAACAGAATACCGGCAAAGAAGGAGCTGACGCCCAACCAGCCGAATTGGAGCAATCCCATCAGGAAGCCCGGCATCAAAAATCCGCCGTAAGCTCCATAAGTCGACGTGCCTACCACGTACAGCGGGAACCCACTCTTCAGTCCAAGCATTCCCGGCACCAAATAAAATGCGAAATGGCAGATAAGGGCCGCCAGGACCACTCCCGCCAAGGCCAGAAGAACGCCGTGGGAAAGGACGCCTCCCGCAAAGGCGGAATACTGCCCGAAATTCTTATCAATCCCCTGCCCCACGGCGATATCCTGCCAGAAAACAAACCACAACATCACTCCGGCATAGGTTTGCGCCGTGCTCAGATACCAGGGCACGCGGCTTGACAAGGGAACAGGCCGCGCCGCTTTCAAATAGTCGGGCAGAGAAGTCATGGTTTACCTCCAGATCAGAGACTTGTTTTCCGCCAAGGAGGTTTCCATTATCTTTAGGGACCTGCCGTTTGAAAAGCCCTCGCGCAATCCCCGGTTTTCAGTCCGGAAGACGCCGGAATCGGGCAACCGCCGCCAAGGGATTGTGTTATAATTCCTTGGTGAAGCCGCGGGAGGCCCCAGCAGATTATCCTTCGACGCGGCGTGCTCCGGATTGTTTTTCCGAGGCCAAGCCTGCCCGCCTTACCTCACCGGAGATCGTGGGAATTCGATGTTATTCCGCCTGATTCTCCTACTCCCGATCGTTTTAACGGCTTTCTTCCCTGCTCGAACCGCCTCGGCCGCCGGAACGGTCCGCCTGGAACTGATCGGCGATCCCCGGGAAACCTCCTTGATCCTCCAGGATTGGGCCCAGGCCCTCGACCGGTCGGGCATCCGCAACGTCCGGCTGCGGACCGACAAGGAGGAGGTCAAGCCGGGGATTGAAACCCAAGGTGCTCCCGACCACCCCCTGTACATCGTCACCGGCCGGATCCTATCCCAGCAGGAACTGCTCCTGCCGGGGGAAAAATTCAAGCGGGGCGATTTGGGCCGGCTGAAAAAATGGCTCGACGACCTGGCCGAGCAGGGTCCCCCCGACCGGCGGCCCGCGAAGGCCGCCTTCGGCCTGAGCCAGCCTCTTTTTCAAAAAGTCAAAGAGGACCTCTCCCCGCCGCTGGGCTTCTCGACCGTAGGCGTCAGCCGCCGCGAAGCGGTCGAAACCGTCGCCCGGCAGTTGCACCATCCCCTCCGCATGGACCAAGCAATCGCGCAGGATCTCGATCAGGAAAAGGTGCAACAGGAATTAAGCGCCGTCAGCCGCGGCACGGCCCTGGCCTGCATATTGAGGTCGGCAGAATATGGGCTCGTGCCGCAAGTCGACGGCGGGCGGATCACCTACATCGTAGAAAAATCCCAACCGGATCGGCCCGAGGTCTGGCCCGTCGGCCGGCCGCCGGAGGAACGTCTGCCCAAGCTGCTGCCCGCCCTCTACGAGTTCCTGAACGTCAACGTCCAGAACTACCCCGTGGCCACGACGGCCGAGACGATCGGAAAACGCCTGCATACGCCGATCCTCTACGACCGCCGCGCACTGGCCCGGCAGGGCATCGACCCAACGAAAATCCTCGTCACCCTCCCCCAATCCCGAACCACCTACAGCACGGCGCTGCGAAAGCTGCTCGGAAAGGCCCGTCTGAAATACGAAGTCCGCGTCGACGACTCCGGCGCCCCGTTCCTCTGGATCACCACCCTCCAACGCCCGTAGCCGGCACTCGGAGCGTGTGTGATCATATATTGTAGGAGGCGACTCCCGTCGCCGATTGCCCGTCCAAGGCACCGAAAATCGGCGACAGGAGTCGCCTCCTACATTTTTTCCTGGTTCCGATACTCCAGTTTCGGAACCGCTGCTCCCAGCACCCGCAGCAAGATTCGAACTTGCGACCTACGGTTTAGGAAACCGTTGCTCTATCCCCTGAGCTATGCGGGCGAAAATGATGTGATTTTTCTTGTGGTCGCGGGGACCTGCAAGCGTGGAGAGCTCTTTCTGCTTCGAGGATTATTTTCATTGATCTTCACAACAAAGTAAAGGGCGAGGAGTGTCGGTTCTGCTCCGAATGGGGATAGACTGGGGGCCTAGGCCCTGTTGCCATTCACACGGCGGACTATCCATCCCAAGCCGCACAAGATCGACGCGAAAAACCAACCCGGCCGGAAAAAATCTCTTGCAAATGGGCCACCCCGCTCATATAATGTACATTAGTTCAATCTCGCTCCTTGGCAATACGATCCGAACACCTGTCATTGGCGTGGAAAATAGGCGCCGACCCTCAACCACTCGTTCCGATACTCCGGTCTCGGAACGATAAGAAGACGGTCCCCATAAAAAACGTGGAAAAATCGAAATTTGCTGTACAACGCCCTCCCCAAAAGAACCGAAAAGCCACCCGGCTGGGGACCCGACTGTGCATTTTTTAAAAGTTGCTGACCAACTGATATTCCCCTCATTCCAAAACTCCAGTTTCGGAACGACCGTTCTCCGATCCTTCATCCCTCATCCTTCATCCCTTCCCCTCTCCCCCTTCCCCCTCCTATAATGGGGCCATGCCACGCGAAACCATCCTGAAAAACACCGCCGAATACGTAGACGCCGACCGCGACCTTCGGCCGCAGCGGATGGGGGAGATGGTCGGACAGAGGGACGTGTACGCACGGCTGGAGATCGCCATCGACGCGGCCGGCAAGCGGGGCGAGCCGCTGGGGCATCTGCTGCTGGACGGCCCGCCGGGCCTGGGCAAGACCACGTTTGCGATGTGCATTCCCCGCGAGCTGGGCGTCGGATTGCAGATCGCCAGCGGGGCCACCCTGGCGGCGCCCAAGGACCTGATCCCCTATCTGACCAATGCCGAGGAGCGCTCGGTGCTGTTTATCGACGAGGTCCATCGGCTGCCCAAGGCGGTCGAGGAGTTCCTCTATCCGGCGATGGAGGACTTTCGGGTCGATCTGACGCTGGGTGAGGGGGTCAACGCCCGGACGATCAATATGAAGCTCCGGCCGTTTACACTGATCGGGGCCACTACGCGGACCGGATTGCTCTCGGCCCCGTTGCGCGACCGCTTCCAGATGCGGGAGCACCTCGATTTTTACACGGTCGAAGAGTTGGCGGAGATCGTCCGCCGGAATGCGAAGAAACTCCGGGTAGAGATCGTGGAGAAGGCCGCCCTGGAGATCGCCGCCCGGAGCCGCAGCACTCCCCGATTGGCGAACAACCGGCTCCGCTGGGTCCGCGACTACGC
>JAFGPV010000103.1 GCA_016936015.1 Pirellulales bacterium | reverse complement strand
TCCCCGTATTTACCGGCCGGATCGTCGAGAGCCGCGAAGTCTCGGAACGGTTCCTCTGGGACTTGCGGCAGACGATCAACGAACTGGTGCTGGAGAATTACGCCGGGCATTTCCGCGAATTGGCCCATCGCCACGGAATGAGGCTGACGATCGAGGCCTATAGTAATGCACCCTGCAGCGAATTGGCCTACAGCGGGGAAGCCGACGAGCCGATGGCCGAGTTCTGGACGTGGCAGAAGTACGCTATGGCGTTCACATGTCCCGAAATGTCCTCCGGCGCCCATGTTTGGGGAAAAAAGATCATCGGCGCCGAGGCCTTTACCGCCACCGACGCCGAGAAGTGGCAGGCCTGGCCCGGCAGCATCAAGGAAATCGGCGACTGGGCCTTCTGCGAAGGGATCAACCGTTTCGTCTTCCACCGCTACGCGATGCAGACATATTTAAACATCCGGCCCGGCATCTCGATGGGCCCCTGGGGCCTGCATTACGAGCGGACCCAAACCTGGTGGGAGATGTCGCATGCCTGGCATGAATATCTCGCCCGATGCCAGCACCTGCTCCGTCAAGGTCTTTTCACGGCCGACGTCTGTTATCTCACTCCCGAAGGCTCCCCGCAAACGACCACCGGCCAGAAGCGGTTCCAGGCGATTTCCTCGAGCAATCCCGACGAGCCCCGCGATCGCAGCCGTTATAATTTCGACCTCTGCCCGCCCGAGGCCCTGCTGAGCCGGATGACCGTCAAGGACGGCCGGCTGACCCTGCCCGACGGTATGAGCTACCAGTTGCTGGTCCTGCCGATGGTCGAAACCATGACGCCGCAACTGCTCGGCAAGATCAAGGAACTGCTCGAGGCGGGGGCCACGGTCGTCGGCTCGCGCCCCGCAAAGTCGCCGAGTCTGGCCGGCTATCCCGAGTGCGACCGCGAGGTGGCCCGGCTGGCCGATGAGCTTTGGGGGCCGGGCGAGGCCCCCGCGCAATTGACCGAACGGCGGATCGGCAAGGGACGGTTGTTCTGGTCCGCGGCGTTTCAAAAGAAAATCGTCGAACCGCCCCGCGCGCAACTGGGTTCCGCCCAATGGATCTGGTATCCGGAAGGCGATCCCCGCGCCGCAGTCCCGCCGGGCAGCCGCTATTTCAGGAAGAACTTTGCCGTCGACGCCGATCGGCCCGTCAAATCGGCCCAATTGACGATCACCGCCGACAACGCCTTCACCTGCCGGATCAACGGCAAACCGGCAGGCAACGGCGACAACCATTATCAAGCCTACACGTTCGACGTCGGCACACTTTTAAAACCGGATAAAAACTCCCTGGCCGTCGAGGCCGCCAACGGCGGCGAAGCGCCCAATCCCGCCGGCCTGATCGCCGCGCTGCGGATCGAATACCGCGATGGCCCTTCCCAAACGATTGTCACCGACAAGAGCTGGGAATCTGCCAAAACGGTCAAGGAAAACTGGCTCGACTCCGCCTCGGGCAACGGTTGGACCGCCGCGATGGAACTCGGTCCCGCCGGCACGCCGCCCTGGAGCAGTTTCAACGCGGTGCCCGACGACCTCCAGCTCTTCCCCGAGGAAGATCCGGTCGCCGGCGTCTTAGAAAAGATCGGCGTGCCGCCGGACTTCGATTTCCAGTCCGAAAGCGGCGTTCGCAGCCTCCGTTTCATCCACCGCACGCTGGACGGCGCGGACGTTTACTTCGTGGCCAATAAGCTGCCGCAGCCGGAACGGGCGGTCTGCAAGTTCCGCGTTCGGGGAAAACGGCCGGAGATCTGGCGTCCCGACACCGGCCGGATCGAGCGGCCGGCGGTTTACGACGAAGCGGAAGGCATGGTCTCTCTGCCCCTGGACTTCGAGCCTGCCGGCTCGGTGTTCGTCGTCTTCCGCGAGGCGGCGGGTCCCGCGTCCGAACGGATCACTTCCGTCGTCCGCGGCGATCGGGAGCTGATCGGTACGGCCTGGAAATCGGACGCGGCGCCCGCGGACGGGAATCCTGCGCCGCGGCCCGTCGAGGAACCGGGCGTTGCGTTGACCCTCGATCCGGACCACCGTTTGGAAATCCGGGCGGAACAGCCGGGAACCTACGACCTGCGATACGCCGACGGGGCGACCAAGCGGATCGAAGTCCCCGAACTGCCTCCGCCCCTGGAGATCGCCGGTCCGTGGGAAGTTCGCTTCGCTCCCGGCGGCGGCGCTCCCGAAGACGTGAAATTCGACGAGCTGATTTCGTGGAGCGAACACCCGGACCAGGGCGTGAAATACTATTCCGGCCCGGCGACCTACGTGAAGACCTTCACCGTCCCGGAGGAGCAGATCGCCAAGGACCGGCGCTTTCTGCTCGACCTGGGCAAGGTGGAGGTAATGGCCGAGGCGAAGCTCAACGGCAAGGACCTGGGCATCCTCTGGAAACCGCCCTACCGCGTGGACGTCACCGAGGCGATCCGGCCCGGCGAAAACACGCTGGAAGTGAAGGTCGTCAACCTCTGGATCAACCGGATGATCGGCGACGAGTTCCTGCCGGAAGACAGCGATCGGAATCCCGACGGCACGCTG
>JAFGPV010000102.1 GCA_016936015.1 Pirellulales bacterium | reverse complement strand
TTGATTTGCCGTCGAGACCACAATCCGTAGGGTGCGTGAAACGCACCATCACAATAGGTTGTGGTGCGTTTCACGCACCCTACAAACATTCACAACCTAGGAGCGAAAGGCGACCATGGGGCGTGTTGGTCAACGAATTTTGATTTTTCCACGAAAAATATTTTGCGGGCCTCCTTTTCCAGCCGGCGGTGGCGGGTTGTGGGGGAGGATGGGCGCATATTTTCCACGGGGAGGGAGGCGTGAGTCCGGGTGAAAATGGAAAAAAGTATACGCATGAACAGTATATCAAATTGACGGGGGAATGCAAGAGCGGTTTTTAGCCACCCCGCCGGAGAGCGGAGGGATTGGGGATTGGGGATTCGAGGGGATAGAAAATGACGAATAACGAATGAGAATGGGCTAAAAAAGAGGCTGTTTGATCCCATAGAGATCCAAAGGCGTAAAGGGAGGAAGGGAGGGCGAGAAAGCTCTGAAAATAGGCCGTCGTCGTTGGCTCTGGGTTAAACGAGGATCGCTTTCAGAATTTTAACATTGGGATTGTATTCTGGAGCCAACGACGGCACCCGTATCCGAGAGGCAACCCTTGAATGCCACGATTTGGGGGCTGGTGAATAAATCGTCAAATCCAAGATTTCGGCGCTTTGGATACTTGCAGAAAACCGGTACGTTGGTATCTTATTAATGTCAGTACCGGGGGTGACAAGGCACTCCACAACGTGTGAGCAGGCAGCGAACACCCAGGAGCCCTTGGTCTTCTCGTACACTCGTGGCGAAGATGGGAGAAAACTACGTAGGAAGAGACCTGTACCCGTATCCCATCGAATAACGAATCTCAGCAGGCAGCGATGTGTGAAGCAGTAACGCCTCCCAAGCGGGAAGGCGTTTTTTATTTCGTGGCTGCCGTTCGAGTTGGGATTTAGCGATGGGCTGAAGGCTGGAACGGGCGCCACTTCACGATTTTGCAGGCTATTGAGGAGCAAGAGCAATGACACGACCGCATTTTCTTTTCTGCTTGATCTTGGGCTTCGTCTGCACCGTAATGCTTTCGGCAAACGTGCTCGCCGAGGAGATCATTCTCCACGACAACGCTCTCGATCGCGTCGTGGATGACGACTTCGCCCTTTCTTCGACTCGCGGGCCCGGCTATCACTGCCAGGCCGCGGATGACTTTGGCTTGTCGGAGGACCTTCCGATCAACCGGATTATTTGGAAGGGCACTTGGGTGGAGGAAGGAGAGGTGGAAACGTTCCGTTTTCTTTTCTATCACGACCGCGGTGATGGGAAGGCCCCTACGGGTGGTTCCGGCGATCCGACCTCCACGGCCGTTGTAATGCGGGAAGTCACCTTCACGGAGGCACATCAGGGTGCGAGAATGGAGAACGGAATGGCGTACTACTATGCCGACTTCTTCCCCGGCATCGAGTTGGACCAGGAAACCTGTTGGCTGGCGATTCAGGCCAAACACACGTCCCATGTTCCAGGGTGGGGTTGGACCATGATTTCTTGGGATATTATCTCCGCCCATATCGGGGAACCCGCGGTTTGGGGGACCGATAATCAATACTGGCAATTCCCAAACACGCCCCCACCGACGCTGCAATTCAGGCTTGTCCACATCGAGCCGATCCCCGAACCCTGCGCCCTGATCCTGTTGACAACAGGTGCCTGCGGTCTGCTCGCCTACGGTTGGCGAAAACGACGGCAGTAGTCCGACTTCCGAGTCACCTCGTGCACGGAACAGCCCCGTCAGCATAGCCGTGGGTGGAGCGCAGCGCAAACCACGGACGTGGGGCCATGTGCAGGGCGTGCCGCGGAGTGGCGCAACCGCGCGGTCAGGTGTCGCCGCTAACGCGGCTGAGATTGCATCGGCGCATCATAACCGGGGGTTGCGCTGCGCTCCACGCCCGGCTATTCACATCGTGCCGCTAACGCGGCGGAGTTTAATTGCTAATTCTGGCTTTAGGAAATGAAGGTGTATTGACAGGCGTCGTGGGTCTACTAAAGTGGGGGACGTGCTGGTCCGAGCTTTTTAGAAGCGTTCTGCAATGGGGGGCGACCACAAAGGCGCGTATGAAGAAGCGATACTGGATGACACTGATTCCGGCGTGTTTGGCCCTCGCCATGGCTAGCCCCGGAAGGTGCGAAGGCGTGAACCCATCACGTGCGGACTACACGCTGCATAAGGGGCTAAGCTATTCGAGTGCGGATCCGAACCTCAAGCTCGACCTATTCCTGCCCCGGAAGGCCCCACGACCGTTGCCCTGTGTGATTGTCATCCAAGGCGGGGGATTCAAGGCGCAAGACGGGCAGCGTTATCGCCACATGGCCGAGTATTTGGCCAACCATGGATTTGCCGCGGCGCTGATTGCCTACCGGGGGCTGCCGGGTCATACCTACCGGGACACGATTGCCGACGTTAAAGCGGCGGTCCGTTTCGTCCGTCGCCGCAGCGGAGATTACGGCATCGGTCCCGACCGAATGGGGGCCGTGGGGGGTTCCGCCGGCGCCACACTGGCCGCGTTGCTGGCCGTCACCGGAGACGATAAGGAATTCGACGTGAAAGGCGGAGATGCCGAGCGCTCGAGCCGCATCCAGGCGGCGGTGGGCATTGCGGGCGTTTACGATTTCGTCGCGCGCTTTACCGAAGAACGCCAGCGGTCGATTCAGCCCCGAATGGAAACGAAGTTCAAGACCAATGGCGAGTGGATTGGCTCGCCTTTCGCGCCGACCGACAAAGACTGGCTTAACGCATCGCCGATCAACCACGTCGACGCCCAGGATCCGCCCATATTACTGCTGCACAGCAAGGACGATCGGACCGTCCCGTGGATGCAGTCTCAAGACATGTATGAGAGAATGAGGAAAGCCGGCATCGCTTCTGAAATCGAGATCTCTGAACGCGGCGGCCACGGCGGCCCCCGCAGCGCGAAGAAGTCGATGATCGCCTTCTTCAAAAAAGTGCTGGTAGAACGAGACGCTTCACCAAACGCCGAGAAGCGGAACCTGACGACAATCAAATATGCTCTTAAACCTTTCCGCACCTTCGAGATCGTTGGAACAGAAATCAAAGGCATCAAGATGGAGGCATTGCCTGAGGCAATCAGAAGACATCAGAAACAGCATCCGGGTGTAGTTTATGAATTGTATGCAGAGGTCAAATGTGTACCTGAGACCAGCGACGAGATCATTTCAAAAATCAGGAGCGCTGGAGTTACTCTCAAGCATTATTGGGCACCCGTTTCGGACGTTGATTTGCAGAGCGTCCCAGGAAAGTACGGCTATGGTCACGTCGACATTCTAGAGCAAAGTACGCTGCGGAAAAGGGGACATTACTGATTATTAATTAGTAATGTTGTTATAACCCTGAAAAATCCGAAATTTGGGGCCTTGACTCAGCGGCGGTTATGGGTGTTCCCTTTTCAGACCAATAGTTATGCAGGAGAGAACATGAATCACAGGTTTTCAGCGGCGTCAGTGTTGACACTGTGTCTGCTTGCCTCGTGTAACACCCGAGTGCAGACACCTCAGCCTCAATCGGCACCCGAAGCTCCGCCGCAAAAGCGGGCCGGCAACCTCAGTGGGAACTTTCAGCCTGTCGGGCCCTTACGGCCAGTCGAGTTGACACCAGAAACGGAAGCGGCGTGTGCCGTAGCCATAGGGAGGATGAGACTGCAATACGATGTGAAGAATGAGGCCCCTGCCAATTCAATGGAGGAAGCCCAGCGCCTGCTCTGGCGGCACATTAACATTGCCCTTGGTGGCTCTCGAGCCTGTGTGGAGTACAAAGGTTGGTTTCTGATCTCCCGTCTTGACTGGGCGAAGCCAGATGATGGCTCCTTCAAGTCTGGTTTTGCCGTTAAGAAAGGCACGACGGAAATCCACTGATGGGAATGAACCACACAACTAGGTCAGAAAAGCGGTCGGAATAGGAGACATTACAGATTAGTATTTCCTGAGGCCTCATTTACAGTCTCCTAAGCCACAACGTGGCGTGCTTCGATAGACCAGGGCGGAGCGTAGTGCAACCCAAGGACTCTGGTCCGTGTGCAGGGCGTGTCACGGAGTGGCACAACCTCGCGGCCGGGTGTCGCCGCTGACGCGGCTGAGAATGTCTCGGCGCGTCAGGACCGGGGGTTGCGCTGCGCTCCACGCCCGGCTATTCACATCGTGCCGCTAACGCGGCAGACTGCAATTGATAATGCCGGCTGAAGATCCTGCACCCGCCGTCGCCGTTGGCACGGGATTAAACGAGGGTCGTTTTTCGAACAAGGGAACACTGATTTTCGCTGATTTACACTGATAGATCCTCCTGTGGCATAGCCTACCCCGATAGCAAGCTATCGGGGCCACCCAACGATTCACATGAACCATCAATCCGCCGGGACGCAGCGGCCTTGGGCCCAGGTGCGGAGTTGTTGGACGTCTTCGTGCATGAGGACGGAGAGGGGTTGGGTCTGGCGGATGGCTTCGAGGACGTGCTCGGTGCCGCAGTCGGCGTTGTTCGAGAAGGCGGCGTAGAGGCCGGTGACGACGGCCTCTTCGATTTCGGCGCCGGTGAAGCCTTCGGCGGCGGCGGCCAGGGCCGTCAGGTCGAACTGGGCCGGGTCGCGACGGCGGCGCTCGAGGTGGATTGAAAAGATGCCCCGCCGGTCCTGGTCCGACGGGAGATCGACGAAAAACACTTCGTCGAACCGCCCTTTCCGCATCAGTTCCGGCGGCAGTTGCGAGATGTTGTTGGCCGTAGCGATCAGGAAGATCGGGTGGCGGTGGTCCTGCATCCAACTCAACAGGGTGCCGAACATCCGCTGCGACAGTCCGCCGTCGGCCGAGGGGCTGTGGGCCGAGGCGAACGCCTTCTCGATCTCGTCGATCCAGAGGACGGCGGGGGCCATCGACTCGGCCTGGCCGAGGGCCTCGCGGAGCCGGGCCTCGCTCTCGCCTACGAATTTTTGGTACATCACGCCGGGATCCATCCGCAAAAGCGGCATGTTCCACCCGGCGGCCACCACTTTGGCGCAGAGACTCTTTCCGCAACCCTGCACGCCCAACAGTAAAATGCCGCGGGGCGGATCGAGGCCGAACTCCCGCGCCTTCGTGGAAAATCCGCCCCGCCGCAATCCCAGCCAGCGCTTCAGGTTGTGCAGCCCGCCGATGTCCTCCGGATTGAAGTCGGCGATGATCGTCTCCAGGCAGCCGAGGGTTCCCAGCCGGTTCCGCTTGGCGTCGATGATCTTGGGCAGGTCGGCGGCGTCGAGCACGTCGTCGTCGTGGATTGCCGCCGAGACGACCCGGGCCGCCTCCTCGGTCGTCAGTCCGCGCAGCGATTGGACCAATTGTTCAAACTGCCGCTTGTTCAGGTGGGCTTCGATCTTTCGCAGGCTTCGCAGTCGGGCGTTGGTGAAGGTCTGGCGGACGACCTCGTCCAGTTCCGCGTAGTCGGGCCAGCCGATGTCGAAGGGGACCGTCAGCCGCCGCACCTCGGGCGGCAGCCCGATGCCCTCCAGCAGCACCAGCGTCCACACCCGGCTGTCGGGCTTATAGTACAAATCGCGCAGGATCCGGACCACCTGCGGGTCCTTGCAATGCGCCCCGACGTCTTTGAACAGGAAGACGGCCGGGTCCTTGGCGTCCTTGACGTAAGTGAGCGCCTGCACCACCTTGTTCGGCGGCACGAGGTGCTGCGAGAGCTGGGGCGTCATTTTCCGCAGCCCGTCGGTCACCGACCACTCGAACAGCGGCAGCCCCAACTGCTCCGCCGCCGCCCGCACCACGCGCTCCCCGCGCAGTTCGTCGGCGGTCTCCAGCGAAATCACCGGATTGCCCGATTCGATCAGCAGCTTCAAGGCGTCGGGTTTCATCTACTCATTATCCTAAAATTTTAAATTCTTGAGATCAAGCCGTTGGGGGGAGTTTCGCTTCCCACGGCCCGAGGGGGGAATTATAATGGGGAGTTGAGGACAAAAACCGGGAAAGAACGTTTATGGGGATCCGCTTTTTCTGTCCTAACGGACACAAATTGAACGTCAAGGAGTTTCAGGCCGGGATGCGGGGGGTTTGCCCGCATTGCGGGGCGAAATTCATTATTCCCGCCCAGAGCACCCGGACCAGCTCCAAGGAAAAAAACCAACTCCGGCAGGACGAGACGATCCAGGGGGGGACCGTAACGCTCAGCCCGCCTTCTTTGGGGCAAGGGGAGGCGGCGCCTCCGGGGAATCCATCGCCGGCGGTTGAATCATCATCGCTCGTTTCACCCCAAGCTCAGGCCGTTGCGGCGCCGGACGAGTATCCGTTGGCGGCGACGTCTGATAGCGCCGTTGCCGGAGACGCCATCGCCGCGGCGGGCAACGTGGTCTGGTACGTCCGACCGCCGTCCGGCGGACAGTACGGCCCGGCCTCCGGCGAGGTCCTCCGCTCTTGGCTGAACGAGGGACGCATTAGCGGCGACACGCTGGTTTGGCGCCAGGGTTGGAGCGATTGGCAGGAGGCGCAGTTGCTCTTTCCGGAGCTTCGGCAGGCGGCGGCCGCCCCGTTGCCCAGTCTGGCGGATCTCTCCGGCCCGGCGGCGCACTCCCCGGCCGTTCCCCTCGGCCTGAAGCGGAAAACGACCTGGAACAAGCAGAAGACGCTCGTAATCGGCCTGGCCGTCCTTGTGCTTATATTAATTGTATTGTTTATTGTGGTTCTCTGCCTTTGAGCGAGTTTGCGGGAGGTTTTCCCTCCGCCGACCGCCGCCGGGGCCGAGGACGGTCCGGATCACTTGCTATTAATAACGTTCAATCGTCAAATTTCAGCATGCAACGCTCCGCGCTCCGCATTCCTCCTTCCGCCTTTGAAAATGGGCAGCCCTCATGAAAATCCAACAGTTTCTCGAACATCACGGAGTCGCGGCCAATCCGTTCGCCGACGAGGACGCCCAGACCGACCAGGTTTTCAAGGGGGCGTGCATCCGGAGCGTTTACCATCCGGCGTGGGACAAGATCTTCGGCGATCCGAAAGAGCCGGCCACGGCCGTGGTCTTCGGCGAAAAAGGCTCGGGCAAGACGGCGTTACGGCTGCAAATGGTCCGGCACTTAGCCGACTACAACGCCGATCATCCCGCGGGCCAGGTGTTCGTCGTGCAGTACGACGATTTCAACGCCTTCCTGGACCGCTTCCGCGACTGCTTTTCGCAACGGCGGCGCAAGCGGACTGACAAGGTGCTCGAGCAGTGGCGGCTGTGGGACCACATCGACGCGGTGCTGGCCCTGGGAGTTACCCAGTTGATCGATCGGCTGCTGGAGGTTCGGCAGGCCCGGCACCCGGCCGCCCGCGACGACGCGCTGCCCGCCCACCGGCTCGACCCGGCCCAGGTCCGCGACGTCCTGCTGCTGGCGGCCTGCTACGATCAATCGACCGCCGAAAACCTGCAGGCCCGCTGGCGGAAACTCCAAAAGAAACTCCGGTTTCCGACGTGGAAGGCCAAGGGCGACCTGGCCGTGGGGATCGCATCGACCGCGGCCGTGATCGTGTTGGTCTTCCTGCTCTATTTCCGCTGGGACGTCAGTTGGTTTGCCAAGTGGTGGACTTACGTGCTGCTGGCCGGCGGCTGGGGCTGGTGGGCCTGGCGGCGGCTGGTCTGGTGGTGGAAGGCCCGACGGCTGGTCCGCAACACGCGGGTGCTCAGCCAAACGCCGGGACTGCTGCGCCGCGTATTTTTAAAATTCCCCCGGTCGCAGATCGTCGGCCAACCCCTGCCGCTGGCACCGCGGACCGACGACCGCTACGAGTTGCTGGCCAAGTTCCAGGGCGTGCTCCAGGCCATGGACTTCGAGGGGTTGATCGTCCTGGTTGACCGCGTCGACGAGCCGTATTTGATCAACGGCTCGACGGAACTGATGCGGGCGCTGGTCTGGCCCATGTTGGACAATAAATACTTAAAGCATCCCGGCCTGGGGACGAAACTGCTGCTGCCGATCGAATTGGAGCGCCTGATCGACCGGGAGGACCACGATTTCCATCAGCGATCCCGGCTGGACAAGCAGAATCTGATCCGCTCGCTGGCGTGGACCGGGCAGTCGCTCTATGATTTGGCGGGCGCCCGGCTGAAGGCCTGCGCCGCCGACGGCGCCCAGCCGACGCTGGCGGCGCTGTTCGAGGCGGAGATCGACTCGCGGCGGCTGATGGACGCCTTTGCCGCGCTCCGCGTCCCCCGGCATCTCTTCAAATTCATGTACCGGCTCCTGACCGCGCATTGCAACGCCCACTCCGATGAGAATCCGCAATGGAAAATCGCCAGCGGCACCTTCGAATCGGTGCTGGCCCTCTATCAGCGCGATCAGGACGCCTTCGACCGGGGCGTGGGGGCCGGATAATCCCTCGTCGCGTTATTAAGCTGCTTGGAGCTTGGTAAATCGCCTTCTCTTTGCCCAGGTTCCGCATTTTGACTTGACTTGAATCCCCGGATTTGTGAAACTCCCTCACCCCCGGGCAATTGACTCGACCGTGAGTCCTTGAAAACAAGCGTCTCATAGCCGGCGGCAAACTGCCGCCGAGACGTACGATAGAACCCGCGGCGGCTGTTAGCCGCCGGCTACTTGATGAAGAAATCGTCGGGCGTTTAATGCAGGAGGCATGATGCCATGAAACGAAACCATGGATGGTGGGTGATTATTACGATTCTTGTTTTCACGGTCGGCTGTTCGACAGCGACGTCTCCTCAGGATCCGGCGGCCGCGACTCCCTCCGAGAATTCTGCGGCGGCCGGGAAAGATGCCCCGGCAACGCTCGAGGCCCCGGCGGCGGCGTTGGCGCAATTTCTCGAAGCGCTTCGGACCGGCAGCGACGAGCAGACTCAGGCCCTGTTGACGCCGGTTGCCCGGCAAAAAGCGGCTGCGTTGAATCTCGACATCGCGCCTTCCGCCAGTGATACGGCTCAATTCATGGTCGGCCGGGTGAAGTACGTCGGTCACGACGGGGCGCAAGTGGCCTCGACCTGGACGGACCTGGACGGAGACGGACAACCACATTCCGACGAGGCGGTTTGGGTCTTACGCAAAGAGACCGAAGGCTGGCGGGTGGCCGGCGTGGCCGCAGTGATCTTTCCCAACGAGCCGCCGGTGTTGTTGAACTTTGAAGATCCGGAGGACTTGAAACAGAAGAAAGAGTGGGTCCGAAAAGAGGTGCAGCGCCGGATGGACGCCGAGAGCTTGCAGGCCCGAGAGCCGGGACATGGAGAAGGGCCAATTCACCGATAGTTTACTAATTGAATAAAGTTTTTTATTCTCAATTACAAAACTGTCTTCCAGGCGGAATTTTCGCATAAAATGCCGGCCAATCCATGGTGTCTTATGGTAGTGGGGCATGGTACTTAACGTCTTGCAACCATTAGAGTTGTGCATTTCCAAACCTGAGGATTCTCCGGATTTTATCCTCGCCGATTTTTCTGGGACCTAGGTTGCATAGAATCGAATCGCAACCTAACTTTTCTTGTTCCCAGCGCATAATTCCTAAATCGCCATTTCCCCCTAAGTGGAAAATTTACCCAGACATCGGGTTGACATCTGGATGGACTATGCTAGCTTATCGTTCTAAGTTGTGTATTCGTTATTACTCACTGCAATCGACAAACTCACCAGAGCGGTGGTTTGAGCGGTTGATGGAGGGGAATAACATATATGAGGTTTTCCTCGGCCGTTAGCCGTCAGGGTCGAGGGATAAGGAGTAAGTGACGGCGTACATGGGCGTTGTAGTATACGCTAGGTACCTGTTAGTTGGAGGTTTTACGAATGAATCGTACCATTTTGTTGGGCATCGCGATTTTCGTCGCGGTGTTAGGCGTGGCCCTCATCGGGGCCGAAAAGAATGCGGTTGCCGCGGATCCCTGTGCGCCGGCGACCTGCGCGCCGGCCACCTGTGCACCGGCGACGTGCGCTCCGGCCACTTGCGAGCCGGCGACGTGCCATCCGCGGACCTGCCGTCCGCGGCGTTGCCGGACCTGCCGTCCGAAGACCTGCTGTCCGAAGACGTGCGCTCCGGCGACTTGTGCACCGGTCACTTGCGAACCGGTCACTTGCGAACCGGTCACCTGCTGCCCGAAGACCTGCCGTCCGCGGACCTGCCGTCCGAAACGTTGCCGGACCTGCCGTCCGAAGACGTGCTGTCCGAAGACGTGCGCTCCGGCGACCTGTGCTCCGGCGACCTGTGCACCGGTCACTTGCGAACCGGTCACCTGCTGCCCGAAGACCTGCCGTCCGCGGCGTTGCCGGACCTGCCGTCCGAAGACGTGCTGTCCGAAGACCTGTGCGCCGGCCACCTGTGAGCCGGTGAGGACCTGCCGTCCGCGGACCTGCCGTGTTTCGACTTGCGAGCCGAAGACGTGCCATCCGCGGACCTGCCGTCCGAAGCACTGCCGGACCTGCCGTCCGAAGCACTGCCGGACCTGCCGTCCGAAGACCTGTCGTCCGAAGACGTGCTGCCCGAAGACCTGCGAGCCGGCGGCCTGCGAGCCGGCGGCGCCCGCCGGTGAGCAAGCAGCTCCTCCGCCGCCCGCGGAAGCTCCGGAACCGCCGAAGGAGACCTAGTTTCCCTTTCCTAAGGGAAAAACACGGGATCGTTCCCCTTGGCGCGTCCAGGGGGCGACGCCCCATTTGACGGTTTGATTTGAGAATATCAAAGAGCCGAATCCCTCTGGATTCGGTTCTTTTTTTCTTTACGATTACTGCCCCAAGAGGTCGTCGATCACGAGCGGTCCTCCCCTTTCTGAAAACCGACTGCGCGGAAGGCTATCCTCCACACGCCGCTGCGCACGGGCCGGTGGAGCCGCGCATCGGATGCGGGATCAGGCACAGAAACTTCAGTGGTCCGGCGCCCCGGTTCCGGAACTGGTGGACCTGGTTGGGGGGAACGAAAACGACCGTGCCGGGCTTCAGCGGATGTTCGGTGTCTCCTTCGAGCACCACGCCGTTGCCTTCCAGAACGAACACCTCGTGCTCGTAACCGTGAGCGTGCTTCGGAGTATGTCCGCCGGGGGCCACTTCAAACTGCCGCATGGAAAAACTGGGGGCCTGGTCCTCCGGCCCGATCAGGCAGCGCATCCGGCAATCGACGGCGCCTTCCATGGTCACCGCGTCGCAACAAATTTCTTCGCAGGAGATGACTTTCATCGGAGACCTCGGAAAGAGTAGAAAAAACCCCGAGGCAACGACTCCCAGCACCGTGGCGGCTTCCGCCAAGGAAGCCTCACTGCCGTCCGCCTCGAGGCCGCGCGCCGCGGGAATGAATTCCCGAGCACTCATTTCTTTTTATACACGACGCTCCTGCCTGTCAAGGGACGTTAGCGCAGAAGCAGGTACCTGCTCCCCTTCGCCCGTTTCCCCGTTTTCACACCCGCGGCGTTTTTCGTCATTCCCATCTGAGCCGGTCAGCGCGTTGACCAGCCTGTGGAATTCTTTTCCCCGGTCTTGAAAATTGCGGTACTGGTCGGTGCTGGCGCAGGCGGGCGAGAAGACGATCGCCTCGCCGGGTTTCGAGCAGGCAAAGCACCATGCCAGGGCGTCGGCGAGGTGTTCGCAGGCCGTCGAGTAAAAAGTCGGTCGGAACCGTCGGACGGCGGTCTGCAATTCCTCGCGGGCGCTGCCGAAAAACGCGGCGCCGCGGGCAAAACGCCCGACCGCCTCGGCCAGTTCCTGGAAATCGAAGCCCTTGTTCTTTCCCCCAGCCAGCAGCCAGACCGGCGTATCGAGCGTATTCAAGGCGGCGATCGTGGATTGCGGCGTCGTGGCGGCCGTGTCGTTATAGAACCGCCGACCGGAAAAAACGGCAATCTCCTCCAGCCGCCCCGGCAGGCCGCGGAATTTTTTTAAACCGTCTTCGATCGCCTCGCGGCCGCAGGAAAACGCCCGGCCGATGCCCGCCGCCATCGCGGCATTGATCTGCTGATGTTCCCCCGGCAGGGCAAGCTCCGGCAATTCGTCCAAGGGATACGGGTCGCAGGAAGCCCCGCGGATCAACGGTTTCCAAGATGCAACCTCGGGATCGAAGGGATTCAATAAAGTTAGTGCAACACGCTGGGTGCCATGGTCACGCTGGCGTGGCCATGCCGTAGGACAGGTTGCCAACCTGTCCCACGTATTGCACATGCCCACGGCAAGCGTGGGCATGGCACCCGACTGGCGAGTCAGGATTTTCTGTTTCGCGGCGACGTAGTGTTGCCACGACCCGTGCCAGTCGAGGTGGTTCGGCGTGCAGTTGGTAATCGCCGCCAGCAGCGGCAGCCGGGCCTGGGGCGAGAGGTAGTAGAGCTGAAAGCTGCTGATCTCCAGGACGACGAAGTCCTCGTTTTGCATTTCGGGCAGGTTTTCCAACAGCGAGCCGCCGAAATTCCCCCCCAGCCAGACTCGCCCTCCGGCGGTGCGGAGGACGGCGGCCGTCATCGCGGCGGTGGTTGATTTGCCGTTGCTGCCGGTCACGCCGATCGTCCGCTTGGCGGGACAGTGATTGAGGAAGAGTTCCAGTTCCGTGGTGATAACCGCCCCGGCCTGCCGGGCGATTTCGACCAAGGGATTGCCGGGACGCACCGCCGGGTTGACCACGACCATTTCCGCCCCGCGGAAATCCTCCTCCCGATGCCCGCCGAGACGATATTCCGCAATCGGCACGCCGCGCAGCTTTTCCAATGAGTCATTCAATGTTTCCGCACCGGCCAGATCGGTAACAGTAACTCGCGCCCCCTGCCGGGCCAACCACCGCGCCGCCCCCGCCCCGCCGCCGAAACGGCCCAGGCCCATCACGGTGATCCGCCGGTTGCGATAGTCTCTCTTCATATCCAAAGTAAATCGGGAAAAACGCTGACGGGCAAGAGGAGAGCTTGACATCATGCCGCAAGCGGCCTACCCTATATTCAGGTGGTGCGATAATTGGTTTTCCTTCTTTATCGTCCATTGACCGTCATGAAAACGTCGGATACCAAACCCTCGTCTCTCACGCCCGCACCCTGCGTGATCGAGCTGCGCGAGATGCTCCAATCGGTGCTGGGCGAGAATTTCGTGCGGCTGTATCACTACGGTTCCCGGGTCGAGGGTGGAGCGACCGATGATTCGGATTTCGACGTCCTCTGCGTTACTCGGCATCCACTTTCTCCTCGACAGAGAGATTCCCTTCTCGACCGGAGAATGGACATTCAACTTGAGCGTGACGTGCTCTTCGATCTGCACTTCTACACGGAGGAAGAAATCCGTTCTCCTCCATTGTCTTTTACGCCCTATATGCAACACGTGACAGCCGAGGGCATGGTGGTATGACCAAAGCCCTTCAGGAGGCCTTCGAGCGCCGCTGCGACGCCGATTATACCGATGCCGCTTCGTATAACGCCGACGAAATATCAGCGCTCCTCGAACAGGCTCGCCAATTCGTGGATGAAGTGAAGAAGATCATCGGAAGCTCTTCGACGGATGAAACCAGATAAAACGGGCCGCCCGTGAGGACGGCCACCGTTGTTTTCTTCTTCGTTTGGCCGCTTCGACGCCCTACACCGAACGCCTTCGCCGCCGACAAACAAGGGTAAGGAGACTAATGCTGCCGACACTTAAAAGGATGAGAGAAGAGGGTTCGGGTACAATTATTATGTCATCCACATAATAGTTCGTGCAGAACATACCTGATGTTTTCAAAGATATGATGTCTACAAATTCTGCGTTTTCATAAGAGAGTTCAATGGATGCCGAGTTGGTGGGATTATTAAGTTGCCATATCTCAAATAAGCCCGAGTCTTTCGAACAATCAACTGAGTGTCGAACGTGATACCAAGTCATAGTATCGTAGGGCATCAAAGCGGTGGTTGCCCAACCTAAATCACCACCATAGATTCCTATATAGCCGTCATTACGAAATCCCAGTGTCCACCATACTGCTTCTGTATTTCCATGTAAACAAATCTCAATTCCACCATTATAATCTTCAGTCCTAACGTTGTATTCGAGTATCATTGATGGGCTAGCGGTAAACCCATGTCTGAGTGCACTGCAGTAGGTTGTAGAGTTGTCAAGAATATGGACAGATTTTGGGGAACTGGTATAAACCGTA
>JAFGPV010000101.1 GCA_016936015.1 Pirellulales bacterium | reverse complement strand
TGTTCGGCCTGGAAGGGCCGTGGATGATCGGCATCGTGATGGTCGGTTGCGTGCCGGGCGCGATGGCCTCCAACGTGCTGACCATGATGGCCCGGGGGAACGTGAGCTACTCGGTCAGCTTGACGACCTCCGCGACGATCCTCTCGCCGCTGGTCGTGCCGTGGATTTTGTGGCTGGCGTTGGGACGGATGGTCGAAAACTTTCCCGTCGGCGACGTCTTCTTCCAACTTTGCTGGATGGTGGTCGGACCGGTCGTCATCGGATACATCTTGTCGCGGATTTGGTCCCTGTGGGCGGCCGCCGCGCGGCTGGCCGGGGCGATCATCGCCAACCTGACCATCCTCTGGATCATCGCCGTGGTGGTTGGGGCCAATCGCGACGGCGTATCTGAACTCGACTGCCGCCTGATTTTCGCGCTCTTGGCGGTGAATCTGGCCGGCTATGCGGCCGGCTATTTCGGCGGGCAACTGCTGCGGCTTCCGGAACCGATGCGCCGGGCGCTCACGCTGGAAATCGGGATGCAGAACGCCGGACTCGGCACGACGCTGGCGATGACCCTCTTTGCCGACGAGCGCATCGCCCTGCCCGCCGCCCTCTACACCTTCGGCTGCATGTTCACCGGCACCGTCCTGGCCCGAGTTTGGGCCGTGTGGTCGGAGCGTAAGGAGAAATAAGGACGGGGAGGTACACGGTTGGTTATGCCACTACGTGGCACACCCTGACCATGAACCCGAATCCGAGGGTTTCGCTACGCTCCACCCCCGGCTATTCACGGGGCGCCGCTAACGCGGCAGCTTCATGCACAGCAATGGGTAGCCAAGACTGTGCATATCGATAGACAAAAAGCCGCGGAGCGGCGTCAATTGAATAGCCGGGGTGTGGAGCGAAGCGCAACCCCCGGTTATGAAATCGTACGCACCATGCCGCGTAGCGGCTTGACAATCTTTAGTAGCCAAGGGATCAGAATGCTTCCCGATTGACCAGAACAACCCGCAGGTCGCCGACGTTGGTCTGCGTGGGGCCGGTTTTGATCAGCGCGGCCAGCGGAGCGAAGAAGTGGTAGGCGTCGTTGCGGGTGAGGAAGTCGTGGGGGTCGAGGCCTTGTTCCGCTGCTATGCGGAGGATTTCGGCGTCGAGCAGTGCGCCGGCGGCGTCGGTCGGGCCGTCTTCGCCGTCGGTGCCGCCGCTTAAGAGGACGATGGCGTCGGCGCCGTCGGTTTGTAATTGCTCCAGGGCCGCCAGGACGAGTTGCTGGTTCCGGCCGCCGCGGCCGCGCTGCGCGGCGGGGACGAGTTGGACGACCGGCTCACCGCCGCTGATGAGGCAGTTCGGCCCGGGGCCGTGCCGCATCCTGAGGGCCTGCTCGGCCAACTGCCGGCCGACTTCCTCGGCCGGGCCTTCCGGCTCGGCGGCGCTGACGCACACGGGGGCGTAACCGAGCCGGACGGCTTCACGGCCGGCGGCGTCGACGGCCTTGGCGTTGTTGCCGATCAGGAGGTTGGTGACTTGGGGAAGAATGGTTCCCTCTCCCTTTGGGAGAGGGTTAGGGTGAGGGCCTTTTTCCAAACTTACCGCCCTCACCCTTGCCCTCTCCCGGAGGGAGAGGGGACTTGCCGCGGCGCGCTCCAGGTAATCGAACACCGCTGGAGAGATGCCGGCAGAGCGGGCCTGGAAGCGTTCCAGAATTTCGAGGGCGGCCTGCGGGGTGGACGCGTCGGGGACCGTCGGGCCTGAGGCGATGACGTCGAGGGGATCGCCGCAAACATCGGAAATAATCAGGGCGATCAGCCGCCCGGCCCGACACGCCCGGGCCAGGCCGCCGCCCTTGATCCGGCTGAGTTGCTTGCGGACCACGTTGAGTTCCGCGATGTTCGCCCCGGCCGCGCTGAGGTGCCGGGTCACGGCCAGTTTGTCTTCCAGGGTGACGCCTGGAACGGGGGCGGGCAGCAGCGCCGAGCCGCCGCCGGAGAGCAGACACAAGCACAGGTCGTCGGCCGTGAGCGACTCGACGATCTGCAAAATGGCCGCCGTGCCGTCAGCGCCCTCGGCCGTCGGTTCGTTCACGCCGGCGGGCCGGGCGGAGTGGAGGCGGATGCACTGTAAAGACTGAACACAATCGGCCGGGACGTTCACCCAACCGACGACCTGCTTTGCTTCGAGCCAACGTACGCCGAGGATCCGCTCCACGGCGGAGGCCATTCCGGCGCCGGCCTTGCCCCCCCCAACCACGGCCAGCCGACGAATTTTTTTCAGGTCCAGCCGCAGGGGACCGACGGCCAGATCCTCCCCCTCGACGTGCAACGCCTCGCCCACTAAGCGATCCGCCCGAACGGCCGCAACCCCCGACCGCCAGATCTGCACGGCGTCCTCACGCAATGTGGTGCAGTTGGACATGGAATAAATAGAAGCTAGGCTATCTGCGCAAGTCAGGAAATGTCAAACCGATCTGGAACATCAAGGGCTTTGCCGATACAAATAGCATTCACTATTACCAATTCCCAGCCCCCCATTTCCGTTTGGCACCCATGCAGAACCGGACGTCAGAACAGGCACCCGATCCGACGCACATTTTTTTTCGCGGATTGATGCGGCAGGGAGCCGGGGCATGGACGTATCTGATCCACGCGCCGACGTTGTGGATTCCCCTGGCGATCCTTTGCGGGGCGACGCTGATCTTTCGTCTAACCGACGCGGACTTGCGGATCTCGCGGTTGTTTTTTCCCGACGCGCACTCGGCGACGGAGCCGCTGTGGCCGCTGGGTCTGAGGGAGCCGTGGCATTGGCTCTACCATTTCGGCGTGTTGCCGGCGTGGATTTTGGGGGCGGGAGGGCTGGCGGTGTGGCTGGCCAGTTGGTTCTGGTCGAAGCTGCTGAAGTACCGCGACGCCGGATTGTTTTTCGCCCTGCTGTTGGCGTTGGGGCCGGGACTGTTGATCAACGGCATCTTCAAGCCGTACTGGGGCCGGCCGCGGCCGAACAACACGATCCCCTTCGGCGGCCCGAACGAATTCCTGCCGGTGTGGACGAAGGGCGAGGGCGTGGCGAACATGTCGTTTCCGTCGGGTCACGCCTCGATGGGTTTTTATCTGATGGCCCCCGCCTTCGTGCTCTACCGGCGGCGGCCGGGTTGGGCGGCGGCCTTCCTCGCGCTCGGCCTGCTGGGCGGCGGGCTCATGGGGCTGACGCGGATCGTGGCCGGCTCGCATTTTGCCAGCGACGTCCTCTGGTCCGCCGGCTTCGTCTATTTCACCGGGCTGGGGCTGGCCTGGCTGTTCGGCTTCGGACGAGAACCGCAGGGCGAGAGAGAACAGGGGGCAGGGAGCAGGGAGCAATCATACGTTAATATCTGAATGCTGAAATCGAAAATCATCCCTGACCTCTGACCTCTCTTCCCTACACTTTATTGCTCCTCGAAGGGATTTTCATCTTCCTCGGCTGGGCCGGCCGAGGCGGGGGCGGATTTTGCCGGGGCGGCGGCCGGTTTCTTCTCGGTGGGCGGGACCGGGGTGTAATTGATCGGCTCGGCCTGCTCCGACTCGTGCAGGCATTGGATCAGACCGCCGGAGGAGGCCAGATAGATCCGGTCGTTTAGCGTATTGGACAGTTTCAACGGCGAAGCCGCACCGTCCAGCCGGTCCAGCGTGGCTCCGGTTGCGGCGTCGAGAATCAACAACTGGCCGGGCCGATTGGCGGCATAGACTCGGTTTTTGCTCTGGGCCACGAATTGAAACGCCTGCGGCGCGTTCCATCGTTCCTTGCCGGTTTTCACGTCCAGGCAGTGGAGGCCGCCGAATTGCGTGGCCGCGTAGACCCGATCGCCGATGACCGCCAACGGCATGACGATTGGTTCGCCGAGCGAGGAGCGCCAAAGGAGTTTCCCGTTCTGTTCGTGCATGGCCGTCAGCGAGCCGTCCTGTGAGGCGGCGATCACTGTTCCCCAATGGAGATCGATCTGGGGATCGGGAGGGACGTAGGCGGCCGGAACGCTGATCGGGGCGGCCGTTTCCAGGCAATACCGCACTTCCAGGGAGTCGGCTTTTTCCCGATTGATGCGGCCGATGTACAGCCTGCCGGCGTCGGTGGGCCAAGCGACGTACTCTTCAAATCCATCCTCGCGCAAAACCAGCGGCGGGACCAGGGCGCGCCCCTTCGATTGGCGCCGCAGCGGCGCGAGGACCTCCGGGCGGAGTTGAAGATGATCGAGCTGTTCGGACGAGAGGGCAGGGAACTCGGCGAGAGACGTTTCCGGCGGAACGGCCGGGCCGCCCTCCGCCGCGGCCGCCCGCTGCCGCGCCCGTTCGTCGGCCCTCTTTTTGTTCGCCAATCCCTCGTCCCCCGGACTGCTCCGCTGCTCGAGGTGGTAGGCGACGACCATCCCGGTCAGCAGGGGCACGTAGATCCACCGGTCGCCGACGGCGGGCCCGCTGCCGGCGGCGCGGTCCAAATCCTCGACTTGCAACAATTCGCCGTTGTGGCGGTTGACGACGTACAACCGCGAACCGCAGACCACCGCCACAAACAACTTCCCCACGCCCAGGGGCATCGTGGCCTCGTCCGGCCGCCCGACTTGTCTGGTCCACTGCACCGCCCCGGTCTCGGCGTCCAGCGCCTGGAGCAATCCGCGGTTGCTCTGGACGTAGAGCGTTCCGTCGTACAGCCGAAGATGGCTCAGGCGCGACCGGCCGGGATCCAACGCCGCCTGGGCAAACCAGGGCCGGATCAGGCCGTGCCGAGCGGCCGCGGAGTCGGGAATCAACGGGCTTTCGGCCGCGGGCAACCGCCCGGCGGCCAGCAGCAGGAAGGGCAGGGAAAGGGGAACCACGACGGATGCAACGCAGCGCCACATGGGAAAACCTCGCTCCTGTTAAGGGGAAAATGCCGGAAGGCGTCGGGATCGGAGGACGAAGAAAAATCGCGCAAAGCCGAAGCAGACCAGCGGCGTAACCAGGAAGCCCCAGTAGGTGTTGAAATCTTGCCCGACGAACGAGAAAAAAAGCAAATACGCCCCGATGCCGGCGGCCACGCGCCGGGTGAAGGCGTTGCCGCGGCGGAGCAGGCCGGCCGTGCCGACGGCGAGGAAAACGGCCGTACACCAGAGCGGAAGGATGAGCAGGTAATAATTCATCTGGAAGGCGCCGAGCGTGAATTGCCATCCGCCAAGATGAAAATAACTCGCCGCGTGCGACGGGGCGTCTTCCGGAATCAGGGCCGAGACCCGCCAGGCGTGCCAGGCGTAGAACGCCGCCCAGGCCGTCAGCCCCAGCGTCCAACCGATCAGCTCGCGGCGGCGGCGGCGCCAGGCGGCGATCGCCGCGGCCGTCAGGGCGTAGGGCAGTGCCAATTCGCGGAAGAAG
>JAFGPV010000100.1 GCA_016936015.1 Pirellulales bacterium | reverse complement strand
GTAATGACGCCCGCGTTCTTGAGCGTCGAAAGGTGCCGCGAGACCGTCGATGCGTCCGTGCCGATCATGGCCGTCAGTTCTTGCACCGAGCGTTCGCCGAACTCGGCCAACTCGTCAACAATCATCAGACGCGCCGGACAGGCCAGCGCTTTCACAATGCCGGCGCGCGACTCGTATCGCACGGGGTTTCGGTGACTACTCATTCAAGTACGCCCTTCGATTTATCAACGTATGCAGCAACAGAACTCGCAAAGCATGTATTATTGGCCAATTATGCAATATTGCAACCCCAAATGCGAGACCATCACGTTACTGCCAGCCCACCTGACGAAACAGCACCACCCAAAAGGATGTGAAACGCCAATCTGCATCATCACGGCGTTGGCAACCCCGTCACCTCGACTCCAACTAAATCGGGGGACACATTACCAGTTATGGCAAAATGGGAAAGGAAAAGTAGGCGACAGAAAAAGTGGGGAAAAAAATAATGCCCCAAGTTGGCCCAAGAAAAGGCTTGACGGATAGCATGTAATTATGTACACTATATTTCAATTTTCCTCTGTTCTTTGATAATTCATTGTGAATGCGCAAGTCGAGGATAACCATCGACTTCCCAGGGTTTAGCCACCTCGTTTCCCTTGTTTGCCCAAACACCCAGTGCAACACCCCTCCTATGACCCATCCGATGTTACATCATTTCATGTTGACGATAAGGTCAGGAAATTTCAGCACTTAAACCACCTTGCAAATGACGTAAAAAATCAACACATAACAGATGCGTTGCACTCAAATCGGCAACGCCATCACCTCCAGCAACCCGAAAGAACCAATTTTAAATAAAAACCACCCGGCTGGGGACCCGGCCGTGCATTTTTCGACTGTTGATGACCAACTCCCCGTGCCGTCGATTTTCGATCAGTGGAGATCAGCGAAGATGAGCGTTCCTATACTTTTTGAAAAGAACACTGATGACCGCTAATCTCCACGAATCAAAACCGTTCCCGCCGCAAATTGCCCGATCGGCGTATCCGTTGACCAAACGGCGGGACGTAAAACGTAAGGACCATAAAATCATCAACCAGAACAATTCCAACCATCAATCCTTTGCGACTTCGCGCCTTTGCGAGAAATCAAATGCCTCTGGCAGGCGGCAACCCGCCTCCATTTTTTGCACCGTCCGAAACACCCGTTTCAGCACACCCCTGGCGCACCTCAATCGACCTTTTTCACCGTGTACTCGTGGTCGCGCTTGCGGAGGACTTGCATTTCGACGATCTTGTCGGGATCGGGGGCGTTGGGATCTTGCGGATCGCGACGCTGGATCTTGGCCAGGACGTCGAAGCCCTTGATCACCCGGCCGAAGACCGTGTGCCTGCCGTCGAGTTGCAGGGCGGGCGCGAAACAGATGAAGAACTGCGAACCGCCGGTGTCTCGGCCCGCATGGGCCATGCTTAACGTGCCGCGAAAATGCAAACGATGGTTCGGTTGAAAACATTCGCAGGGAATGGAATAGCCCGGCCCGCCGGTGCCGTTGCCTGACGGATCTCCCCCCTGGGCCATGAAGCCCGGGAGCACGCGGTGGAACGTTAGTCCGTTGTAGAATCCCTTCTCCGCCAGGGTGATGAAATTGGCCACGGTATTGGGGGCCTCGTTCTCGAAAAGCTCGACGACCATGTCGCCCTTGTTGGTTTTAATCAGCACCCGAGGCAGATCGTCGGCCTGGGCTTCCTTTTTACGAATTTTTTCTTCGGCCTCCCAATTTTTTTTCATCAATTCGAGGTTCTCCAGGTACATCTTGGTTTTATTGACCAGTTCTTCGGGAACGTTTTTCTCTTCAAAAAAACCTTCCTTTTTCGCCAGGTTGAGATATTTTTCGGCGGCGTCGAAATCGCCTACGGCCGCCGCGGCCACGCCGGTGTTGACATGAATCATTTTCTCGCCCGAGCGGTTCTTATCGAGGAGTTTTCCGATCCGCAGCGCGTTTTCATAATCGTTGTCTTTGACCTTTAGCGCCAGGATAATGCCGAGGAAATCGGTGATTTGCTTGTTGGCCTGGGGCGCTTCGGCATAGGCTTTTTCGGCGGCCTGGATGTATTGAGGCTCCAATTCCATCATTTCGGCACTGATCTCGTCCCATCGCTTTTCCAGTGTTTTGCGTTCCTTGTCACTGGCGGAGCGGGATTGGTTCTGCAGGATCGCCAATTCCGCGAGCAATGCGCTCCATTTCCGGTGCATCCGTTGGAATTCGGCCGCCGCGGGTCCGGCCTTCTCCGACTTCGGCGGCGGCTCGGGCGTTTGGCCGAACAGGAAACCGACGATTGAGAAACACAGGAGTCCCATAAAAAAATTCTTCATTGGTTATTCCTTTTAAACGTTCTGAGGAAATCGGGTGGGAGGGCTAAGCGGTTTCTCATCACCGCGTCCCGATCCCCTAATCCTTACTAAACCTGGCGTTCTTCACTTCCTCACCCCCTGCTATTACGTTACCATATTTCTGGTTCAATCAAAAGAGCGGAGGTTTTAGCCGTGGCGCGACGAGGAAGGAAAAAAACGTTGGCCGAGATTGCCGGAGTCCGAATCATCGGGGGGCGGTTTCGCGGGCGAAAATTGCTCTATTCCGGCGACCCGCGCACCCGGCCGATGAAAGACCGGCTGCGCGAGGCGGTTTTCAACCTGCTCGGTAAGGCGGTCCAGGGAACGAGCGCCGTCGACCTGTTCGCCGGCACCGGCGCATTGGGCCTGGAGGCGCTAAGCCGCGGGGCCGCCCGGGCGACCTTCTACGAGCAACACTTCCCGACCGTCGAAATCATCCGCCAAAACGTCGCCGCCCTGGGCCTGGAAGACCGGGCTACAATCGTGCCCGGCAACGTATTCGTCCGGTTCCGCCGCCCCTTCGATCTCGCCCCCGAGCCGTGGACCGTGTTTTGCTCCCCGCCCTACGATTTCTACGTCACTCGCAGTGAGGAAATGAAGGAATTAATTGAGAGATTAGTCCGCGCAGCCCCGGAGGGGAGCCTGTTTGTGGTTGAAGCCGACGCCCGATTCGATTTTACCACCCTTCCCGAGCCTGCCGCCTGGGACGTCCGCTCCTATCCGCCGGCCGGTTTGGGAGTGTTTAGAAAAGGGATTGGAAACACGGAAATCGCGGCTTTATAATTTTCATCATCTTTCCAATCCCTAATCCCTAATCCCCAATCCCTATTCATGGACATCCAGAACCTCGACCGTGTTCCGGCCTTCATCACGAAAGACGGCTCGGAGATTCGCGAATTGTTGGCCCATCGCAATTCGTGCATCCGCAACCAGTCGCTGGCTGAGGCCCGGTTACCCCCCGACGGCAGCACCACCCCACACCGGCACGAAAGGACGGAGGAGATCTATTACATTCTCCAGGGGACCGGCCAGATGCAGGTGGGCGAAGAAATCCACCAGGTCGTTCCCGGCGACGCCGTGGCCATTCCCCCCGGCGCCCGACATCAAATTACCAACACCGGCAACGAAATCCTAAAATTCCTCTGCTGCTGCGCCCCCGCCTACGAACACGATGACACGCTCTTGGACAGGTGACCGATACATTACCGATCCGGAAGCAATTAAATCTTTCCTATTTTGTGCATATTAATTCGCACATCACAATTAATGTTAATCCCTGATTCAGAAATCAATTCACTACTTCCTCTCACCCGATCATAAAGATAACCGGTTGTTTTAGATATGCGGTATTGATTGGTGAGAGGGGGGAGTGTGATGGATCCGAAAAAACGTACCCCGGCATGGCCTTTTTTAATACTCCTAGCAGGTCTTTTCCTCCTGGGCGTCATTTTGCCAAGAATTTGGGATATCGATGATTCCGATCCGGGACCGAGCCGGAAGATTGCGGAAAAACCACAATCTGAGGCACGCTCTCACCTGGAATTCCCTGAAACTTTTTTAGATTCCTCCGCGGAAGGAACCTTCTCGAACGGCCCGTTTTTTCAGGAAGGGCCGGTCATTATCCCTCCGTCGGAAAAGATACTTGCCCAAGCGACGGTGGAGCAACACCGAGAAATCCCCGATACCCCGCGACCTGCCAAGGAGACGAAACTGGCACCTCAAGAGGAGGTGGTCGGCGACCGCCCGATGGCCTCGGACAAGAAATCGGGGGCAACCAAGGAAAAATCCGATGCCTCCGCGGCGCCGCAGAGCGACGAAAACGAGCCGAAATCGGACTCTCCCGCCGAGCAGGTGCAGGTTGCCGCCCGACCAAAGCGGCTGGAGAGACTACCGCCGATCGAAACCCCGTCGGAGCAGGAATCTCCGTTAAGCGAACATCCCTTGCTTATGCCAACGATGCCTGGCGTTCCGTCGGAGATTTTAAGCGATAATCCCCTTGAATCCACTCGCTCCATCCCCGACCAATCTCTGGGGGTGAAAAAGGCCTGGCCGGAACCAGAGACGCTCCGAGAACGTTTGGAGGAACTCGCGGGCATCCCCAAGACGGCGGGCTGGGCGAGCCGGCCGCTGGCGGATCTTCGGCGATTGGGAGCGGCCATGGAGGAAGGTTCCCCCGAAGCGGCCGAAGTGCTCAAGCGACTCTCGAAAGCGGCCGCTTCGGCGCCGCGCACGGCAGACGGACTACAATACGAACTGGCACGGAAGGTGCGTCAAGCGGGCTACGCCTTGCAACGGCGCGTCGACGTTTGGCAAAGCATCGTTCAATTGGGAGCGACGGACTTCTCGGAAAAGGAATGCCCCGGGGCTGATTCCAAGAAAATGGCGCTCTGCCTGGCACATTTAGATTCGCTGACCCGCGATTCGGCGGAAGGGCCCGAGTGGCGGGAATACTTATTGCTCGACGTTCTCAAGGAACTGGCCGAGCAACGGGAAAAAAGCGAGAGTATTTCGGAAGACGACCCACGCCCCAGCCCTCTCCGGCCGCTGCCCGACGGCCAGGGAGCCAAGGATTCCCGGCAGCGCCGGCGGGAGGTTGCCCAGCAGATCCTGGAGCGGCTGATCGCCACGCCGACGACCGATCCGCAGCGACAATTCCTCAACAGCCCCGTGATGATGGATTACCGCGAGCAGATCCAACGGCTCGCGGCGGAGCCGGTGGCCCCGGCCGACGTGCTCAGCGACCTGGAGCGTTACGAGCAAACCCGACTGGGCAGCGACGGCCAGAGGTTGGCCTTTACGTTGCAGGTCCTGGCGCTCTCCTCGAATCCCCAACGACAGATCATTGCCAAGCAATTGGACCGGAATTACCGCAACGCGAATTTTCGGGTCGCGCTGAGCGAGGAGTTCCTCAACCGGCTGGTGCCGGAGTCGAAAACGGAGATCGCCCCGGTTCAGGAAACGATCCTCAACCGGCCGGTCCGCGGCCAGAGCATGACGTCGGCCGACGTGGCGATAAAACTGATTCCCGATCCGCAACGGGTCCGCCTGTCGCTGGAAATGACCGGGGAAGTGGCGGCCATGACGTCTTCAACCAGCGGACCGGCCACGTTTCTCACCGACAGCGAGTCGTTGGTCTCCGGCATCAAGCCGGTGGAGATCGACCGGAAGGGGATCCGGCTGCTCCCCTCGAAAGTCAACGTGCGGCATCAAACGCGGTTGCGATATCTCGAGACGGACTTTGACGGCATCCCCCTGTTCGGTTGGATCGTGCGCGGCATCGCCCAAAAGCAGCACGAACAGGCCCTCCAAATGGCCGATCGCGAAGCGCGGCAGAAGGTGGCGGCGAAAACCCAAAAACGACTCGACACCGAAGCCTACGAGCGGCTCTCGGTCCTGGTCGATCGGCTGAATCACAACCTCTTCGGGCCGTTGGACCGGCTGGCGCTCGATCCGACGATCATCGACGCCCAGACCACGGAGGATCGACTGACCCTGCGGCTGCGGGTGGCGGGCGACGATCAACTCGGCAGCCATACCCCGCGGCCGCAAGCGCCCACCGATTGCCTGGCCAGCTTCCAGATTAATGAAACCTTGTTGAACAACGCCCTGGCGCGACTGCAGCTTGAGGGGAAAACCTTCACCTTGAAGGAATTGGCCCAGCGAATCGCCGACCGGTTTCAGCGTCCCGACGTCTGGAAGGTGCCGCCGGCCAATGAAAACGTGTTGGTGACCTTTGCTCCCCGAGATGCCGTCCGGGTGCAGTGCGCCGACGGGCAAGTCAGCCTGGAAATGGTGATTGCGGAATTCAAAAAGCCGCCCCGGGGCTGGTACAATTTCCGCATCCGCGTCTTTTACCGGTCGCAAATCGAGGGGCGAAAGGTGGAACTGGTCCGCGAAGGACCGATCCACCTGATGGCCGAGGGGCTGAGCCTCCGCTCGCAAATCGCGCTCCGCGGTGCATTTACCAAGGCCTTTCCCGAGGGCCAGGCCGTCAACGTCACCCCGAAACGCCTGTTGACCGATCCCCAACTCGGCGACCTGCGGATTACCCAGTTGCTGATCGACGACGGATGGATCGGCATAGCGCTGGGCACAAAGGAGCAAGCGGCGCGGACGGCACGGCGGAAATAGGGGGGAAGCGATAGAGGGATGGAATGGCGGTCTTCTTTCTTTTCTTAGAATAAGTAGTTCCTGTTGCGGAAAGTCTGTGTAGGGTAGGACGAACGAAGTGAGTCCCACCAAAAACCGAGAAAAACGCTTTCTTTTCTTAGAATAAGTAGTTATTCTTACAGAGCAGCGAAGGTGTGGAGATCGGCAATCATGGCGCGGCTACCTGTGGCAGGGACGTTTCGCTTCGTTTGTCATGGACGAGCCTCATCTGCCGGCGGCTGCACACGATGTGGAGTTGAATCCCGTGCAGGCTGGTTTTAGTGAGAGACGCCGGGGAATGGCCGTGGAGCGGTGCTGAAGCGCACCTGCAAGGCCGCGACGACGGCTTAGCATAGACTCATTTATTGTCGATGGTTGGTAACCGGAGGGCGTTGCTGGACAGCGTGTTGTCCGAAGAAGAACTCCGCGACTTGCGCGAACACGGCCGCACCGGTCGTCCCTTGAAGATCAGTTCCTTTGTGGATCATTTGGAGAGTAACGTAGGTCGTGCGTTAAGGCCAAAGAAAGGCGGCCGGCCTCGAAAACTTCGCAAATTACCATAATTGGTACTGTCCCCCGATTAGGGAAGACGCCCGATTGCTTATCCAGCGAATCGACGGTCTGAAACTCTTCGACGAAGACCTGGCCTATTTTACCGGGCTGACCCAAATGCTGCCCGTCACCGAACAAGCCCGCGATTTCGTCATCAGACTGTGGCACGATAAGGATCATGACGGCTTCCTCGACGCTGGCGAAGACAACCGCGAAATCGACGTCCTCGTCGTCAAGCCCTGGACGGACGTGGGAACATGGTCGACTGGCCAAGCGGCGCTGGTAAAGGCCAACGCCGACGGCGCTTCATTGGAGCAATTGGCTTTTTCCATCACCGGCAATGCCGCCGACGCGAATTTGCTTGAGGGCGTCGGAAAGATCATCAAGGATAAAGAGATTGACGTTACGCCACTATTGCAGATGTTGGAACAAAGGGTGCGCGACCAAATTGTCGTAGCGGCGCAAAACCCAAATTTGTTTGATAATTGTGAATTTCTACAACGTGATAGTGAAGGTAAGACTAAACCTAATGCTCCCTATTTTTCTTTGGAGGAAATGAGGGAGTGGGAAATAGCTATTATTTTTGATGGTTCTACAAGCGGCCTCAAGCAGAAACCACATTACCTCTGTATGGGAATGGTGTCATTAATATATGCGCGTGGCCTGATTAAAGGCGCCAATCTTGATTATGGGGAATTTGATCGACTTAATATTCATCCTTTTGATATTACTTCTTCTTTCTGTGAGTTAAAAACACATGGCGCTAGCACAATACCTTTGGAGCGAACCATACCTGGCGATTGGCTACATTTTGGAAATGCACCTGATTGTGGTGATAGGGATTGGCAAGGTGAACAAGTTATAAAAACTGATGTTGACTTGTATTTTGGCTGGAACGTCGGTGAGCGTTCGTATTCCGGGTGGCTGAATAAATTGAAAGATAAGTGGGATAAAAGCAGGGGGGGGCGAGCCAAAACACCGCTCCGTGAAGTTATAGGATACCGCTGGGGCATTGCTCAATTTATCAATATCCCCAAAATATCCCAGATAATATCTCAAATGAGAAACACTCATTCACCCTGAAATCAATCACAATGGTTAAGAGGAGTGCTATTTCATGAGAGAATCAACACGAAAGATATTCTATTATTCAGCATCTCTAATGACGATTGTACTTGCGGCATCTTGTATTCAAGGAGATCTGTATAACTCAGGAGTTAATAATAAATCAGAGGATTCGGCAATTTCTTGGGATTCGCCCAAGATGCGTAATATCGCAAAGGAATTAGATTCTATTTGTGAAGCACATCCCGAAAAGATTCCCGGTGATGATGGCAAGTCTAAAAACTGGAATTTATCGAATATGATTGAACAACTATATAAAATCCGGCTGACAGAGCAGGAAATAAGGCAATTGGCTGCTAAATGCGATGCTGTGCCGGTGAACGTGGATGAAGGAGGAGAGGGGAGTGGCGCCCTTAAATTCATAATTAAACATCTCATAAATTATGGGGAACGAGAGCGACTTGTAGAACTGCTTGCCAAGCGATGTCCAAATCTTTTAGGTTTTGGAGACACCATCGAATTTTATTTAGTTTGTTATGGAAACAGACTAAAGGATCCCATATTAATTCTTGGAGAAGCCTATTCCAAGTGTAAAATACCTGAAATAAAACACAAGCTGGCCGCCGCCGTCCGTCGAGGATTCGCCGATATCGGGATTTCAGGAAGAACTGACGCAGAGTACGTCAATAATGCAATGCAGTGGTACAAGAACAATAAAGACCATTTAGAATTCAATTATGAATATTCAACGAATGAAAGCTTCTCGTTAGGTTATACGGTGGAAGATTACGAGAAGCATCCCGAACGTTACGACGTGCCTATAAAAGGCATAAGAAGAGAGCCGTTATTGAAAAAGATTCCCCATTCCGAAATGAAGAAACGATTTGTAGAGAAAAACGTTCAAGAACCGAATGAAATGAGAAAACGTAACACTGATGCTCCCATTACATTAGATCAAAATGACCGTTCAGTAAAAAACGAATTGGCCCAACTCAAAGGCACTTGGGAAATATATAAGATCAGGGATAATGGGAAAGACGTCCCCCAGAAAAAATACCAGAGTAGACGGATTGAAATTGAAGGCGACAAAAAATATATCTATGCGCAGGATGGGAAATCAGATGAAAAAGAGATTATTCGGATCGACCCCAAGCAAACGCCGAAGGCCATGGACAATATTAAGGTGTTTAAAGATGAAACAAAAATATTGAGGTCTTCTTCATCGGCGGTCGATCGCTTGATCGACGAATTATATGAGGCAACCCTAAAGAGCATGGAAATATATGAGTTGAGGGGAGATACACTGAAGATATGTGGTGTTGCATATCGGGGATGGAGACGCCCGATTTCATTCAAGGCCGCGAAAGATTCCGGTGATTACTTGATCGTCTACAAACGAGTCCCCAGTTCCAAAAAATCCCTCATTATACCAGCAGGTGTGGTCATCTTGCTTGTGGCGATCGCCATAGCGTTTCGGCTGGCCAAACGATGCCGAGAGCCTGCTTGCCGTCAATAAAGGTCCATCCAATGTAATTTCCTCTCTCCCTAATCGAGTCGGGTGGGAGACACAAACCGATATTGGCAAATTGAGCAAGATTTAATAAATTCGGGAATGGCACGATTGGCACACTTGGTCATTCCTGGTTTACCTCATCACGTAACGTAGTGAGGCAACCGAAAGTAAGAGGAAGAAGCCGCAGAGAACGCAAAGAGCGCAGAGAATAAGAGAGACGCCGTCGGGGGAACGCACCCGGCGGATCCTTTAAACCCAACTTGAGTTGACCACGAAATACGCGAATCAGACGAAAGATCGAGCAAATATTCGTGTCGTTCGTGTCATTCGTGGTTTGCTTTTTCCAACCTTCTTTTCTTCCGGAACGATCGAATTTTCCCCCGAAGGACTGGTAGTCTTTGAAGGAGTCAAGAAAGCAACTGCCGCCGCTTCGCAGCTTGGTGGGGAATCGGAACTTTCCACCCAGGAGCTGACGCCGCTTGGCAGTTGACTATCCCACCCTACTTTCCGCAACAGGAAAATGGGGCCTGTTGACATTTCCTGTTGCCTTCTCCACAACACGAAAATTCCCCTCATCGAAAAAATGGTCTTGAAATTGGGCCACTCACTTGCTATAGTATACATAGGAACAGTCTTGCTCATTGGAAATTAGGCTTGGTCTGTCGCCTTTCGCTCTGCGAAAGTCGCGTGCTTTCGCGGAGCGAAAGGCGACGGTTCCGGACACCCCTTCTTCTGAGGAGTCCTATCCTTGGAGAATTGCCCATTGACGAGGTTGGTTGACCAAAACGACATCACCTGTAGGAGGCGGCTCCCGCCGCCGATTGTCCGCGGAACTTGAGGAATTCGACCCTCGACCCTCGACTATCGACTATCGACTCTCGACCCAACCGATACGCAACAATTCGATCCCGCCTCCAATCCCCGCGGCAAAAAATCGGCCCCGAAAAACCCCATATATCCCGGAAAGTAATGATAAACCGCCTCGTAACAGGTATTTAAAGTGAGCAAAAAACCCATACCGCAAAACCGGGCAAAAAATCACCGGACACCGCAAAACACCGGGCGAAACCGCCCTTGCACCCCCAAAGTGCTCAACAATTCACCCACAACAATTCCCGCCCGGTCCCGCAAAATACGGCACTTGAAGACCCCACATTGTCCAACAATTCAGCCCGGAAAGGAGCAAATATTCAAGCGAGAAACATTAGGTTTTACCCATGACCATACACCGAGAGACGCAAGCGTTTTCTGCATCAATAGAGGCTATTCCAGGCCGGCGAAGGTGTGGAGATCGGCACGAATGGCTCGGAGGCGCTCGGCCTGGGCGGCTTTGACGGCGGGGAGATCGGCAGACGCCTCGGGGGAATCGCAGGCGAAGAGGTAGAATTTGATCTTCGGTTCGGTGCCCGAGGGGCGGACGGCCACGGCGTTGCCGCCCTCGAGATCGAGAAAGACCAAGTCGCCTTTCGGACCGTCGAGAGGCTGACGTTCCGAACCTCGGTGGGGAGGAGAAGGGGACAGTCCCATTTTTCCTTCGGAAAAATCGGGACAGTTCCCGGGCGTGAACGTCACGCGATTGAGGTAATCGCGCAGGTGCAGGAGTTTTAACCCGCCCAGGCGCTGCGGCGGTTGGCTGCGGAACCTGGCCATCAGGGCGTTCATGTCTTCCAGGCCCTTTTCGCCGGGCATTTGGACGTTGATCTGCCCCTCGGTGTGGCAACCGAAGCGAAGGAACAGCTCGTCAAGCCTTTGGCAGAGGGTTTTACCGGAGGCCTTGAGCCGGGCGGCCAGTTCGGCCAAGAGCATGGCGGCCACGGCGGCGTCTTTATCGCGGACGTGATCGCCGACGAGGAAGCCGTAAGACTCTTCCGCTCCCAGGACGAACCGCTCGGTTCCCCGGTAGTCCATCTCGCCGCCGATGTACTTGAAACCGACCAGCAGATTTCCATAGGTCGTCGCCCGATAGTGATCGACAATCCGGCGGATCAGGTCGGTGGTCACCAGGGTTTTCACGACGTAATGGCCGGTGGTCAGGGTGCCGGCGACTTTTTTCACCTCGAGCAGATAATCCGCCAGCAAGGCGCCGATCTGATTTCCGGTCAGCGTGACCCAAGGGGCATCGGGATCGAGCGATTGGGGCGCCGCGCAGCCCAGACGGTCGGCGTCGGGATCGGAGGCCAGAATCAATTCGGCGCCGCATTGCCGGGCCTGCTGGATGATCGCCGTAAAGACGGCGGGATTCTCGGGATTGGCAACGTGTTTGGGGATATTAGGAAAATCGCCGTCCGCCTGGGCGTGAGGACCGAAGAGCTCGACGTCGGAAAAGCCCGCCTGCTGCAACGCCGGCAGAATCGAGGAGGCGCCGACGCCGTGCAGGGGGGAATAGATGATTTTCAGGTCCCGGGGACCGGGTATGCTCTGCTTGACGACCGCCGCCACGTAGGCGGCGTCAATCTCCTTCTGGCAGTATACGATCCGGCCGGCGGCCAGGGCCTCGGCGAAGGGCGTGCGGTGGATCCAGGTCACTTGTTGCATCCGCCCGATGGAGGCGGCGTCGTGCGGCGGTAAAAGCTGTCCCCCCGTGGACCAATAAACCTTAACCGCATTGTCCTCCGGCGGATTGTGGCTGGCAGTGATGATGATCCCGCAGTCGCACTTTTTTTGCCGCACGGCGAAGGACAGCTCCGGCGTGCTGCGGTATCCGTCGAGGAAATAAACGGTATAGCCCGCAGCGACCATGATCTCAGCGCACAATTCGGCGAATTGCCGGGAGCGATGCCGGGTATCGTACGCGACGGCACAGGAGAGTTCCCTCCCCTCTCCCTTTGGGAGAGGGCTAGGGTGAGGGCCGTTATTTGGCAAGTCAGCCCTCACCCCCGGCCCCTCTCCCAAAGGGAGAGGGGAGATTTTCGAGAGGACCTCTTTGACGTAGTCGGCCAGGCCCTGGGCGCTTTCGCCGATGGTCCGATCGTTAATGGCGTTGCAGCCGATCGGGTACATCCGCCCGCGGCGTCCTCCCGTGCCGAAGGGGATCACGGTCCAAAAGGCGTCTTCCAATTCCCGCCATTTGTCCGCGGCGATGTCTTCCGCCACCAGGGGGGCATATTCGGCCAGATAAGGGGCGGTAAGCCACGTGCGGATATTTTCCACAGAACCGGCAGACAATTTTCCGGCCCGGGCGGCGGCTTTCACTTGAGAGAATGCAGAGGCAGTGTCCTTCATGGAGAATATCAAATACAATTTAGGGAAAATGGTCGGTTAATCGGGGGAAAGAACCGAAGAAAAACGGAGAAGTTCCCGGTCTTCGGAGTGTCGGCGGTCTTATAAGGGCGTTGTCCTTAGGGATTGTATTTTTAGCGGGTGAGGAAGTCGCGGAAAAGGGGGCCTTCCTTTCGCGGCTGGGGTCCATGACCTACAATGACGAGCGGCTGATCAATGTACGCTTCATAACCCCAATTTTCTGGGAAAACGATATGGGACTATTGATTCTTCGCTGCATGTTCATTCTGGTGGCCGCCGGGCTGAGCGTTTTGTTTATCGGTTTTATCCCAACGGAACCCGAATGGCTGTCCTACGCGGTGTTCCTTGGGATGCTGTTCATCTCGCTGGGTGTGATCGCCCTGGACATTTCCGTTCGGAAAAAGCAACTGGACACCATCACCGCCGTATACTTTGGCCTGTTGGTGGGGTTGTTCCTGACGTACGTTCTCAGCCTGGCGCTGACTCCGATCCTCAGCTCCCCGCTGACCAAGTCCTCGATCCTGGATGAGAAGATCCGCAACGCGAGCCAATTGGTGTTGGGTCTGATCTTGTGCTACGCCTGCATCAGCCTGTTGATGCAGACGAAGCACGATTTCCGGTTCATCATTCCCTACGTCGAATTCGCCAAAGAGGTCAAGGGCCTGCGGCCCTGCCTGCTGGACACCAGCGTGATCATCGACGGGCGGATCGCCGACGTAGTGGAGACGAATATCTTCGACGGCCAACTCGTCATTCCCAAGTTCGTGATCAGCGAACTCCAGGCGGTCGCCGACAGTCCCGACCGGCTACGGCGGACGCGGGGCCGGCGGGGATTGGACATTCTCAACCGCCTGCGGACCAAACCCGACATCGATCTGGAAATCTACGAGCGCGAACTGCCCGAGTTTGCCAACCAACCCGTCGATCTGAAACTCGTCGTCCTGGCGAAACACCTCCAGGGAAAACTGGTGACCAACGACTATAACCTGAACAAGGTCGCCCGGGTGCACGGCGTGCCGGTAATCAATTTCAACGATCTGGCTAACGCTCTGAAACCCGTCTTCCTGCCCGGCGAGCACATCGAGGTGCGGATCGTCAAGGTGGGCGAGGAGGCGGGACAAGGCGTGGGCTATCTGGAAGACGGCACGATGGTCGTCGTGGAAGGGGGCCGCGACCACGTCAATGAAACCGTGCACATCGCCGTGACCAGCGTGCTGCAAACCAGCGCTGGACGGATGGTCTTCGGTCGCTACGAAAGCGCCTGCTGATCATCGGCCGACTGCTGGAGTTGCCAAAAGAGGTCTTCCAGCAGCACCGGTTTGGGCAGAACGGCGGCGGCTCCGGCGGCGTGCATCCGTCTGACGTCCTCGATCCGGGGAAAATCGGCCAAAACCGTGATTGGGGCGGGGTGAAAGCGTCGGGCACACTCTTGAATCTCCGGTAGCGGATCGACGTCTGTCGAGACGTCGTACAACAAGACCTGGACGCCCTGCACGTGGCGCTGGCGAAGATTCTCGATCCACACGGACGCCCAGCCTCGCTGCCTGCACGCCGCCGCCAGCCACTCGTAGTGGGCTCGCTTGCGGCTGAAGATCGCCGCAAACCGCGGCTTCCCTTCGCGGGATCCCCCGGTCAAGGTCTGTAAGCGCTCCTCGTCCGTGGCCGTGACCGGCAGGCCCCACGAGGGACACTCGCCGCGGGCCAGCCGCGTCAGCTCGCGCTCCGCCCGGGCCGACCATTGGTGCCAGTACAGTCGGACCACCGAAGGCCAAGGCTGGCCGCTTCGTAATTCCCCCTCACACCAACTTCCCAGCAGGGCCAGAATGCGGCACAGCGGCGCCGTGCCGCGGAGCCGTTCGAGCATTTCGGTCGGATACTGGCCCGGATACGACTGGGCCACGACGATCAATTCCGGGACTATGTGACCGACGGCCAGCGATCCCAAGGCGCGCTCCGGATCGGCAAAGACCTCCACTCGGCCAAACCGCGCCAGCCGGGCGATCGGGCCGGCAAACTCCGGTTGCGCTTCGTCGCCGACGACGAGGATGGTCAGTTTCATAAAGGATTCAGGGTTCAGGGTTCAGGGATCTGGATTCCATGCGATGAAAATCCTGAACCCTGAATCTTGAACTCTCCATTACAGTTTCTCTTCCGCCTCGAGAACTATCTGCCGGGCGGCAGCGGCGTCGGGGGCCTGGTGCAATTCGTTGAGGAAACCGGAGACGGTCAGCAGCCGGCTGAGCCGGGCCAACAGCCGCAAGTGCATCCGGTCGTCCGTCGAGCAGATCAGAAAAAACACGTCCGTCAGGGGCGCCGCGCCGCCGAAAGGAATGCCGGTTACCGTGCATCCCAAGGCCAAAAACGGCTGGGCCAGGATCTTGGACATCGGCCGGCGAGGGTGCAAAAACGCCACGCCGTTGTCGAGGGCCGTGGAATGGATGTCCTCGCGGACGCGGACTGCCGCGGCCAGGGCCTTGGGATCCCACAGCCAGCCGGTCCGGGCCGCTACTTCCGCCATCGTGTCGATCACGGAGTTCTTCGTCCGGGCGGGCAATGGAATCTCAATCGCCTCCAGCGGCAGGAGATCGAAAATTCGGAGGGGGTGTTGATTTTCGCGGGGGGCCGATTGGTGGAGCACGTTTTCCACGTGCACCAGTTCCGCCTCGCTGGAGCCTCCAATCCGCTGCTCGAACCACCGATGGACGTCGGGCTTGGCGAATTTCCAATTCCCTCCTATTTTCCGTCCCGGCAGATTCCCCCGCTCCGCCAACTTGATCACCTGCTGCGGCGAAAGGTGGAGGTACCTGGCCAGCGACCGAACGTCAAAATCACGATAGGGCATGGATTAATCATGGCGTAAACCGGGCGGTTTGTCCAGAGAAGTCAATTCATTCAGCCCGCCCCCCTCCTGCCGCTGCAAAAGGACACCACTTCTATGCAATCCGCCGGCGCCAACTCGAGATAACGAATACCCCTCAGACCGCATCCTGAAACAGTAAACTACAGCAGGTTACTCCGGCTTCGGCTTTTTGCAACTCGGAGACGTCCACCGCAAGCACGGCGACGCCCTGTTCTTCCAGTCGTCTTTGCGTGGCGGGGAAGTTGGCGGGATAGATCACCGCGCTGCCGATCCAGAGCGCATTGGCGGCCGGAGGCTCCGAGGGATCGACGTCGATCCAGGCCATCCGATCGAATCGTTCTACGTCCACCCAGGTGCGATTGACCAGCAGCAAATCTTCCCGCACTTGGGTGACGGCCGATTTCAGGTGCAAGCATCCATGGACGGGAACGTATTTGATGCAGTAGCCGAGGGGCGTCAACAAGTTGCGGAGTTGTTCGACGGCGGCAGGATTGCTCCGTGCCGTGGCTCCCACGTAGAGCGTTCTGCCGATCCGCAACACGTCTCCGCCGTCCAGGGTGGCGGGGTGTTGGATTTCGTACACCTTCCGATAACGGCGGAGCGTCTTGCCGATCGCAGCCGGTTCGGTCCTCCGCGACGCCGCCCCGGGCCGGGTCAGGATGGCCAGCTCGTCGAAAACGATCGCCGCATCCTCAACGAACACGGCGTCCGGCAATTCCTCCTCGGCCGGCAACGAAAGCAGTTGACAGCCCGCTTCCCGCAGGCATTGCTCGTACCGCCGATGCTGCTCTCGCGCCCGGGGAACGTCGATCGGTTCGCGCGGCAAGTGCGTCAACTCGCATCGTCCGATACTGGAACTGACTTCGCGCGTGATGGCAACAAGCAAGGGCGTGTTCCTTTACACAGATAGGGATTGTGGAAGGATGGCCGCTATATAGAATGTTCGATATGCTGAAGCATAACCTACTGAATTTGGAAGATCTGTCAATTCAATTCCACCCCCCCCCCTATGGAGGCGCGCCGTTAAAATCCCGCGTGAATTTTCTGTAATTGCATTGCATTTTCTGCGGCAATTTTCGCCTTGACAGAACGGGGAAAAAACGGACAATCGCCGCTCTTCGGACGGCAAGGAAGCCGGCTTCGGAATGGCTTTTCTCTTCCCAGGCAAGGAGGCTTGGGTCATGGCGTTGTCCGCCCCAGCGGGACAAGTTGACAGCCTGCGCGAACTGTTGCCCGGCGCCCTGATTTCGGGGGCGGCCGACGTGGGCGTCAGCGGCTGCACGTGCGATTCGCGCCGCGTGAAGCCGGGCGACCTGTTCGTCGCTATCGAGGGCGGGCGACGCGACGGACACTTTTTCATCGAGGAAGCCGTCGCCCGGGGGTGTGCCGCCGTGGTCAGCCAGCGGCTATTAAGCGGTCTTTCCGTCCCTGCAATCCAAGTCGGCAACGCCCGGGCGGCCTTCGGCCTGATCTGCCAGGCGTTGGCCGGGCGTCCGAGCGAAACACTGAAACTGATCGGCGTGACCGGCACCAACGGCAAGACGACGACCGCCTGCCTGATCGCGGGCATCCTCAACCACTCCGGCCGCAAGGCAGGATTGCTGGGTACTCTGGGCTATTTCGACGGCGAAGATGTAGTCTCGGAAGAGCATCCCGAGGGGGACAGTCCCATTTTTGCTGCGCAAAAATTCGGACAGTCCCCTTGGCACACCACGCCTCCGGCCGACGTATTGGCAAAACAGCTTGCAGGGATGGTCGAAAACGGTTGCACGCACGCCGTGATGGAGGTCTCCAGCCACGCCTTGGCGCAGTCCCGGGTGGCGGGCGTGCAGTTCGACGCCGCCTGCGTGACGAACGTCACGCGGGACCACCTGGACTTTCATCCGACCCTTCATGATTATCGCGTCGCGAAATCCCGGCTCTTCGATCATCTCCGCGGCGAGGGATTCGCCGTGGTCAACGCCGACGATCCGGTGGCGGCCGGCTACTTGCAGCGGTTCGACGGCCCGGCGCTGACGATCGGCATTCACTCCCCCGCCGAAATCACGGGCGTGCCGCTCGAACAGTCGATCGACCGGCAGACGTTCCTCATCACGGCCGGCGGCGAAACGGCCGCCGTGGAGACCGTGATGATCGGCAAACACCACGTTTACAACTGCCTGACGGCCGCGGCGGTGGGCCTGGCCTACGGGCTGGACCTGGCGGACGTTGTCCGCTCGCTAGAGGCGGCCGAGCACGTGCCCGGCCGGCTGGAGCGGATCGAATCCGGCCAGCCGTTCGGCGTCTTCGTCGATTACGCCCACACGCCTGACGCCCTGGAAATCAGCCTGCAGACACTGCGGGCGGTGACCCGGGGCCGGCTGATCTGCGTCTTTGGGGCAGGCGGCGACCGCGACCGGGCAAAGCGGCCGGAAATGGGCCGGACCGTCGGATGCCTGGCCGACGAGGCTGTGGTCACCAGCGACAATCCTCGCAACGAAAATCCAGAAAAGATCATCAAAGAAATCCTGTCGGGCTTTGCCGACCGGCGACGGGCGAAAGTGATCGCTGCGCGGAAAAAGGCCATTTATCACGCATTGCGTTCCGCCCGGCCCGGCGACTGCGTGCTGATCGCCGGCAAAGGCCACGAAGGTTTTCAAATCGTCGGCAACCGCCGCATCCCCCACGACGATCGGGCGGTGGCCCGGCGATGGTTATTTAAAGAGAGAACATGACGACCCTCGGTCACATCAAACACATTGTCAAAGGCCAACTGCGGCTTGGCCCGGGACTGGTCGGCGGAGAGGATCTGCCGCTGGGACCGTTGGTGACCGACAGCCGGCAGGTCGGGCCGGGGGACGTGTTTTGGGCCTTGGTCGGTCCGCATCACGACGGTGCGGCATTCATCCCGGAAGCCTTCCGCCGCGGGGCAGACGGCGTAGTCAGCAGCCGGCCGGTTGAGCCGTCCGAGTACCAATGGACCCTCGAGGTCGACGACCCGCTCGATGCGCTCCACGCCTGGGCGGCCTGGAAACGCCGCCGCTTTACGGGAACGTTGATTGCCGTGACCGGCAGCGTGGGGAAAACCACGACGCGGCAGATGATTCACACCGTGTTGAAATCGCGGTTGAAAGGGATCGTCAGCCCGAAAAATTTTAATAATCACGTCGGTGTTCCCCTGAGTTTGGCCTTGTTGGAGCCGGAGCACGATTACGCCGTGATCGAATTGGGCGCCAGCCGTAAGGGGGAAATTGCCTCGCTGGCCGGTCTGTGCCGGCCGAAGGTGGGCGTGATCACGCAACTCGGCGACGCGCACCTGGGCGGCTTCGGCAGCCGGCAGGCCGTCGCCGAAGCCAAGGCGGAGTTGCTGGCCGCCCTGCCCGCCGACGGCCAGGCCGTGCTCGGCGACGATCCCTGGCTGCGGACGTTGGCCCACAATTGTCGGGCGGAGATCATCTGGGTGGGCGCCGGCGGCGAGTGCGATCTCCGGGCGACGGATATTCGGAGCGAACAGGGAACGTTGCACTTTCAAGTGGTGCCCGCCGCGCCGGCGGCCGCTCAACAAAATAAGGAAAAGGAAACTGTCCCCTTTTCTCCCGGCGTGCCGTTTACGATCCCGGTTTGGGGACGGCATCACGTGACTGCCGCGCTGTCGGCCGTAGCCGTGGGCCGGATGATGGGCTTCGACCTGAAAACCGCGGCAGCCGCCTTGGCGGAGTATCACGCCGTGCCGTTGCGGTGCGAAGTGCGGCACCTCCGCGGAGCAACGGTGATCAACGACGCCTACAACGCCAATCCGACGTCGATGCGCGCCGCCCTGGAACTGCTCGGCCAGTTCGACGGCCCCGGCCGGCGGATCGTCGTCTGCGGCGACATGGCCGAACTGGGCGAAGAGTCGGCCGCCCTGCATTGGGAACTGGGCAAACAGAGCGTGGAAATCGGCCAGGCGTCCTTCGTGATTTCCTGTGGCGAGTTCGCCCGGCACGTGGCCGGGGGCGCCCGGGCGGCGGGACTGCCGCCGCAACACACGATCCCCTGCTTTACCGTCGAAGACGCCCTGCCGCACCTCGGACAACTCGTGCTCCCCGGCGACGCCGTGCTGGTCAAAGGTTCCCGGCTGATGGCCATGGAACGCGTCGTCGAGGCCCTGGAACATTATCCGCAACGGAGAAGTGCATAACCCCGACCAACGACAGACTCCACCGATCGCGCCGGAACTGCGGGAAAATCCGGCGCTACCCTTCCCTCCTTGGGTAGGAGCATTACCTTGCCGGAAGCGGTTTCTGGGTCGACCGCTCCGGTGAGCGCTTCGCGGTGGAGTCTTTGACTGGGCGCCGGGGCGGCGTGAAAGCGCCGTCCCGGCCGCTCAGGGATACTTTTTTGGAATGACGAATGACGAAATCCGAATGACGAAAGAAGCTCGAAGGTCGAATGACGAAGAGCCGTTTTCGTCCTTCGGATTTTGAAATTCTTTCGTCATTCGGATTTCGTCATTCGTCATTTATCCCCATGCTTCTCTGGTTACTCCAATTCGGGCTGCCGGCGGGGCTGGAGAAGATAACTCCGCGGATGGCTCTGGCGGCGGCCGCCAGCTTTGTGCTCTGCGTGCTGATCGGGCCGGCGTGCATCCGCTGGCTGCGGGGCCGGTTCGGCGATCCGAACAAGTCCGACTCTCCGGAAATCCGCTGCCGACACGCCGGTAAACGGTTTACGCCCACCCTGGGCGGATTGTTCATGCTGGCCGGCTGCTTTGCCGCCCTGCTGCTCTTCGGCGATCTGAAAAATCCCTTCTTCCTCACGGCGATGGGACTGGCCGGCGGATTGGCCGCCGTCGGCGTGGTGGATGATTGGATCAAGCTGCGGACCGCAGCCAACGGCCTTTCGGCGAGAACCAAACTGCTCGGTCAAACCGCAGTCGCCGCGGTTGCAGCGACGGTCCTGTACTTTCAACTTGCCGCGCTGCCGGACGGATTGAGTCTCCAAATACCCGGCATCGGCCCGAGCTTCTCCCTAGGGTGGCTGTTCATTCCCTGGGCCGTTACGGTGATTCTGGCCGGCGCCAACGCCGTGAACCTGGCCGACGGCCTGGACGGCCTGGCCGGCGGCTGCACGCTCTGCGCCGCCGCGGCAATTGCGGTCCTGGTGTACGTAGCCGGTCACGCGGAGCTGGCCGAGTATCTGCAAGTGCAAAAAGTGCCCGGGGCGGGCGAACTGGCCGTGGCGGCCGCCGCGCTGCTGGGCGCGGTGCTCGGATTCCTCTGGTTCAACTGCCACCCCGCCCAGGTGTTCATGGGCGACACCGGTTCGCTGCCGCTGGGCGGACTGCTGGGCTATCTGGCACTGGTCGCCCGGCAGGAACTCCTGCTGATCGTCATCGGCGGGGTGTTCGTCGCCGAGGCCCTCAGCGTGATCCTCCAAGTGGGATTCTTCAAATGGCGGAAACGGAGGATTTTCCGCTGCGCCCCGCTGCACCACCACTTCCAGTTCCTCGGCTGGCCGGAAAACAAGATCGTCGTCCGGTTCTGGATCGCCGCCGCGCTGTGCGCCCTGCTGGGCGTGGCGACGTTGAAACTGCCCTCGCCCGCGTTGAGCAGAGAGAATCGAGAGTTATCTCACGTTAAATCCATTGATCCCCCCGCGACCGCCGTCGCGGGGCGTTGGCGACAATCGGGATTGAAGTTGCCATGACCCACTCCCCTTCCTATCACATCGTGTTTGCCGGCGGGGGGACGGGAGGGCATCTGTTTCCCGGCCTAGCCGTGGCCGAGCAGCTTGAAAAGGGCCTCGACAATCTCCGAGTGACATTTACGGGGACCGGCAAGGCGCTGGAGCGCCGGGAAGTGGCGGCGGCAGGCTGGAATTATCTGGCAATGCCCTGCCGGCCCGCCCCGCAGAGAGTGCTTCAATGCGCCCCGTTTTTCTTCCGGAATCTCCAAGGTTACATTACGGCGGGCCGCTTCCTTCGCAAGGAAAACGTCACCGCGGTGGTCGGTCTGGGCGGATACGCCAGCGTGCCGACGGCACTGGCGGCCGTCCACCGGAAGATCCCTCTCGTTCTGCTGGAACAAAACGTCACCCCCGGCCGGGCCACGCGATGGCTGGCCGAGAAGGCCGATCGGATTTGCACGTCCTTCGCGGCAACGGAACAATATCTTCCCCCGGGATGCCGAATCCGACTGACGGGCAATCCTTTGCGTGCCGGCTTTGAGAACACATTGGGGAAAGACACTCGGAATCCACGGCCGGTGCTCCTGGTGCTCGGCGGCAGCGGCGGCGCCCGGACGCTCAACGAACAAGTCCCCCCGGCGTTGGCTGAACTTCGCGGACACCTCGCCGGCTGGCGAATCGTCCACCAGACGGGTCGGACGGATGACGGATCAACCCGGGCGCGTTACGCCCGATTCGGCCTGCCCGCCGCAACCGTCCCCTTCCTCGACGACCTGCCGCAGGTCCTGGCCGAAACAGAACTCGCGATTTCGCGCGCCGGGGGCACCGCCTTGGCCGAGTTCGCCGCCGCCGGCGTCGCCGCGGTGCTGATCCCCTATCCGCACGCCCGGGATCAACATCAACTGCGAAATGCCGAGTTTTTTGCCAAGGCCGGCGCCGCGTTGCTGCTTCCCGAACAGTCACCAACAACCAACTTCGCCGGGGCACTGGCCGAGTCCATCCAACCGCTATTGGACGACGCCCTCATCCGGAACCGTATGGTCCAAGCCATGCTCCGGCTGGCCCGGCCGGAGGCGGCGGCAATGGTTGCCGAACAAATTCAGGCGGCAGTGCACCGTTCCCTGAAACCACAGATACGCAGGGCGGCATAGAGTTTTTCCGCCGCCCGTGCTATGATGGGCGTCGTTGTGAAGCATTACTGATGCCGCGTATCGTTTGTTGAGTTACAGAAAGTGCTGATTAATTAGCCGGCGGCTAACAGCCGCAGAGAGAGATATGCAAATTCCCCTCGGCGGCTGTTAGCCGCCGGCTACTGTATATCACTTTGTCAATCTGATCCTCGAAAAACAACCAGCACGGAATCATTCCATGCTCCTCTGGCGAATTGTTTCCTCGGCAATCCTGATTGCGATCCTGGCGGCCGCCTGCTGGTTGGATCATCTCGCACCGACCCCCGGGCTGTTCTTCTTCCCGTTGGGTTGCGTGCTGGTCGTCCTGGCCTCCGCCGAATTGATGCAGTTGCTGAAAGCCCGGGATCTGAGGACCTTGGCAGGGGTTGTGTATGGGGGAAACGTGCTCTTGTTGGCCGGCAGTTGGTTTCCCGTTCTCTGGCACCATCTCCAGCAAACGCTGCGGCCTACGGCAACAAGCCTCGGCGTCTCGACCTTGGCGTGTCTGGTAATTTGTTTATCGGCGGCCTTCTTCGGTGTCATGTGCCGCTTTCAAAAACCGGGCCATGCCCTGAACACGCTGGCGGCCACGGTGTTTGCCGTGGTGTACCTGGGGCTGACGTTCAGTTTTCTGGCCCAATTGCGGTTTCTCTGGGGAATGAAAGCATTGGTATCGCTGATTCTGGTGGTCAAGCTCGGCGACAGCGGCGCCTACGCCATCGGCCGGCTGGTCGGCCGGCATAAAATCACTCCTGTGCTCAGTCCCGGGAAAACCTGGGAGGGGACAATCGGGGCGCTCGTCTTCGCCGGATTGGGCGGATGGCTGAGTTTCCTTTGGATCGCCCCCGCGGCAAATTCCGATCTCTCCTGTGCCTGTGGGAGATGGATCCTCTACGGAGTTCTGTTGGGATTGGCGGGGATCTTCGGCGATCTGGCCGAATCGCTTCTGAAACGCGACGCCGCCGTGAAGGATTCGAGCACATGGCTGCCCGGCCTGGGCGGCGTGTTGGATATCCTGGATTCCCTGCTTCTGGCCGCACCGGTGGCGTGGTTCTGTTGGATCGTCGGACTAGTACAGCAATAAAGGCGGCCGACGCGGTTCACGTTTTTATCGGAACAAGGCTCTCCCTCATACAGGGGGACGTAATTTTTTCCTCTTCCGCAGCACACTGTCTCCAGGCGTATTAAAATCGGTTTCCACTGGCAAATAATTTGGGGACTGGGATTTTTTTCTCGCCGGAAATCTGTTATAATAAACATTGCTAACTGAGAATTTTCTTGCACTGTGATTGTCTTATCCAGTTATTCATTTCATCCATCGCGCAGAGTTTTTCAGGACTTCCGATGGTCCCCTTTCTCGGGTTATTCCCCCTGGAGTAGGACATCGGTAAACGTTTCCCCAATCAGGCTCATCCAAGGGGACCGAGCGATGGCGATCGAAGTGACCTGCCCCCAAGGGCACCGGTTGCGAGTTAAGGACTCCATGGCGGGCAAGAGGGGTTTATGCCCACTGTGCAAGACTCCCGTGACCGTGCCAAAGCCGCGATCCTTGTCCGAGGACGCTATCTTGGACATTCTCGGCCCCTCGACCAGCGGCGTGTTGAGCAGAACACTCACTCCCGAGGAACTTCAGGAGTTGGAGCAAAGCGGTTCTCGGATCGATCGGGGATCGCATTATAACCCCCATAAAGTATGTACCAAATGCAATCGAGAAATCCCCTCCGCCTCCCATATCTGTCCTTTCTGCCACACCTACATTGCCGAATTGGCCGACTTCAAAACCAAATAGATCTCTACTGACGAGACTCCCGTCTTTCGAGGGGATTGTTCGGACAACGAGTGATTCTGGCTGGAAACACACTATACTAGGTTACACTTCGAGGCGGTATTCCCACCGGCGGGGGGGGCAGGCTCTTTCCCGCGAAAAGAATCGTATAATGGAATCAGTGTAAACGTTTACCACCCGGCCTCTCGGCCGCGACGCAAAGGATGAGCAGATCTACTCTATCGGTCATCGACTCCCAGTCGCTGTTGATCCTTTTTGGGACCCGCGACCAGCACGTGCGAAAGATTCGCAAAGCGTTGGGAGTGAGCATCACTACCCAAAACGGCGAAGTGCACATCGAAGGTTCCGAACCGGCGGTGGCTCGCGCTACAGAGTTACTGGAGCGTTTGCGGGAGCATGCCCGGCAGCACGGTTCCTTGGCGCCGGAGGATGTCGACCGGTTTTTAGAATCGGACCCGACGGAGGGCGCCGACGCGCCCCGGGGCCCGATCGAGGTCTTCAAGCCCGGCCGACTCATCCGCCCTAAAACTCGGGGACAGGCGCAGTATGTGGAGGCGATTGACGGAAACGAGATTGTTTTTTGCACGGGTCCGGCAGGGACCGGCAAGACGTATCTAGCGGTGGCGATGGCCGCTGCGGAGTTGAAAAAGGAGGCAATCCGCAAGATCGTGCTGGTCCGTCCGGCGGTCGAGGCTGGCGAGAGTCTCGGCTACCTGCCCGGCGACTTGCAGGCCAAAATCAATCCCTACCTGCGGCCGTTGATGGATGCCCTACACGAAATGATGGACCATGACCTGATCCGACGGTACAGTGAGGAGGACTTGATCGAAGTTATCCCGCTGGCGTACATGCGGGGCCGGACGCTCAACGAGGCCTTCATCATCCTCGACGAGGCTCAAAATACCACGGTGGCGCAAATGAAGATGTTCTTGACGCGGATGGGCATGGGATCGAGGATCGTGGTCTCGGGCGACATCACCCAGATCGACCTGCCGCGGAACGCCCGGAGCGGTCTGGTCGACGCCCTGGTGCGTCTACGGGGGATTCCGGGCATTGCCGCCGTGGCGTTAACGGCGGCCGACATCGTCCGGCATCCTCTGGTCCAGAAGATCGTCGACGCCTACGAGGAGAAGCCGCGGCGGTCCAGGAGATAGCGGGGAAAGGACGAAGGACGAAATCCGAAGGACGAAAGAATGACGAAGGACGAATTTCAAATGAAAAATGTCAAATTTCCAATCCCTAATCCCTAATCCCCAATTCCTATTTCATGTCGCTGAGCGGACAAATCCGGACGCGGTCGGAGCGGGTTGCAGCCCTGGGGCTGTCGCCAGGGCAATGGGAACGCGCCTGGAGCGGTCTGCGCCGCCGCGACGTGTTGGTCCGGGTGGGGATTGCGTTTCTGGCCGCGGTTGCGGTGTGCGTTCTGATCCGGGGCTGGGACCCGCCCTTCGGCTATCAACTGGGCTACGTTCCGCAGGACAACATCACGGCCCGGGTGGAATTCACCAAAGAGAACAAGGAGGGAACGGAGCAAGCGAAAATCCGGGCCAAGGACCGGACGCCGAACGTGTTCCGGCTGGATCCGCAACCTTTGAACCAATTGCGTTCCTCGTTGCGGACCGCCCTGCTGCAATTGACCGGGGCAACCGCGCTGGACAACTGCGATCCGCAGCTTTGGCAGGATTTTTCGCCGCCGCCTAGCGCCGAGCCGTCGGCGGAGGCCGCTGCTCCGCCCGCAACCCCCGCAGTCACTCCGGAACAGCAGTTCCTCCAATTCCGCGACGCCTTCGCCGGCCCGGAGAAGATGAAACAGTTCGACGAAAAGATGAACGTCGTCTTCCGGCCTTATGAAGAAGACGGGATGCTAGAGAAAATTCCCCCGGAAATGACCGAGGGCAATAAAGACCGGATCGAGGTGGTGTCCGGGAAGAAGCACACCCGGACGAAAATCGTGCGGATCGACGACGTGCTGATTGGCACCGCCGCAAACCTCCAGGAGGGTCTGCGGAGGCATTTCCCCCTGCCGGTGGCCAAACGGCTTTTCGCCTGGATCCAGCCCCGGCTGCGTTCCACGTTGATCTGGGACAAGGAGCGGAGCAACGCCGCCTTCAAGGAGGCCGAGGAGCGGGTGAAACCGGACATGTTCACCTACGCCGTGGGCAATCCCCTGGCCGAGGGCGGCCAGCCGCTGGGCGAAGATCAGTTACAACTGCTACGGCTGGAGTACAGCGCCCTGATGAAGCACCGGCACGCCCGGGAAGTGCCGCAAATGATCGTCCGCGGCACGGCCGTGACGGGCTTGGCGTTTGCCGGATTTCTCCTGTGCGGCGTCTACATGCGGGTCCGCCAGAAAGGACCCCTGGTCGGCCTGGTGCGGTTGACGGTCCTGCTGGTGCTGGTTGCGGCCACCGTGGCGCTGAGCCTGGTGGCCGCCGAGCGGCTGCACGCCGAGATCCTCCCCCTGCTGCTGTTCGGCATGGTCATGGCCATCGTTTACAGCCGGGAATTGGCCCTCCTGCTCAGCGGGCTGGTGGCCCTGATCATCAGCCTGGGACTGGGCCTCGGTTTGCGAGAGTTCCTGTTGTTAATGGGTGTGGTCACCATCGTGATCCTGAACCTGGGCTCCATCCGCACCCGGACCAAGTTAATCTATCTGGGATTGTCCGCCGGTGCGGTGGCCGTCCTGCTGTCCATCGGCCTGACGCTGGTGGAGGATCAACCGTTGGGCTGGCCCCTGCTGCGGACGGCGATTCTGGTCGGCGTGTGGACGTTGACCGCCGGTGCCTTTATGACCGCGCTCTTACCTTTCATCGAAAGGGCCTTCGGCGTGCTGACCGACGTGCGTCTCCTGGAATACGGCGACGTTTCGCACCCGCTCTTGCAGGAACTCGTCCGCCGCGCCCCGAGCACCTACAACCACTCGCTGACCGTGGGTTCCATCGCCGAAGCCGCCGCCGAGAGCATCGGCGCCCGGGGACTGCTGTGCCGGGTGGGGGCCTACTTCCACGATATTGGCAAGATGCTCAAGCCGGGCTATTTTGTGGAAAACCAAAAACCCGACGAAAACCGCCACGAATCGCTGCTGCCGGCCATGAGCACCCTGGTCATCGTCGCCCACATCAAGGACGGCTACGACCTGGCCCGGCAGCACCATCTGCCGCAGCCGATCATCGACATGATCGCCCAGCACCACGGCACGACGCTGGTGAAGTATTTTTACGACCGGGCGCAACAGCAGTCGGATCCCAACAACGGCGCAGTGGACGAAAGTTCCTTCCGCTATCCCGGCCCCAAACCGCAAACCAAGGAAGCCGCGGTCCTGATGCTGGCCGACGCCGTGGAAAGCGCCAGCCGGACGCTGGTCGATCCCACGCCGGCCCGGATCGAGAGCCTCGTCCGCGAACTGGCCGAGCGGCGGCTGGACGACGGGCAGTTCGACGAGAGCGGCCTGACGCTGCGCGAACTGCGGACCATCGAGCGGAGCCTCGCCATGTCGCTGGCCTCCATCTACCACGGGCGGATCAAGTATCCGGATCAAAAAACCGCCTCCCCGGGGACGAAAGGCGAGAATAAGGAAAAGACCGCCGGCAGCCTTGCCCTGGCCAGTGACGAAATCCGCACGATAAAAGAATGACCAATGACAAATGCTCGATGTTTCTGTTCCCTCGCTCCTCGTCCTTAATCCCTCACCCCTTGTTAAGTCCGTGCCGCTTGCCATTACCGTCGCCAATCCGCAAAAACTGATCCGTTTCGATCTCCGTCCCTTGCGAAAGGTCCTCCGGCAGATCGTCCGCGATGCGGGCATCGACCGGGGAAGCATCGGCTTCGCCGTGGTGGACGATGCCGCCATCACCGCTTTGCACGGCCGCTATCTCGGCGATTGCCGGCCCACCGACGTTCTGAGTTTTGTCCTCGAATCGGCCCCGGGCTATCTGGAAGGCGAAGTGGTGGTCAGCGCGGAGACCGCCGCCCGGACGGCCCCGGAGTACGGCTGGCCGGCTGCTGCCGAATTACAGCTCTACCTCCTCCACGGCCTCCTGCACCTGGTCGGTTATAATGACCGCACGCCCCGGCAATGCAGGGAAATGCGAAAACAGGAACGCCATTATCTGGAACAACTGGGCATCGATTATCAAGAAAGCAGGTTAATTGTTGGTAGTCGGTCGTCGGTCGAAAAGAAAGCACGACCAACGAATCACGACCAAGGACCAACGAACCCATGTCCACCGAAAAAGCCACGGCCATCGTGATCCGGCTCGTCGATTTCAGCGAGAGCAGCCTTGTGACAACGCTCTACTGCCGGGAATTTGGCAAAATAGGGGCTTTGGCAAAAGGGGCGAAGCGACTTAAAGGACCTTTCGAGTCTGCTCTTGACCTACTGGCCCTTTGTCGAATAGTCTTCCTCCGCAAAACCTCCGACGCACTGGACTTACTGACCGAAGCCAAACTGCTGCGACGGTTTTGGCCGGCAGGGAAGGATTTACTCCGCCTGTACGCCGGCTATTATGTGGCCGAGTTGCTCGGCGATTTGACCGACGAAGGGGAACCTCATCCTCAACTGTTCGATTTGGCCGACGAAACCCTCGTTGGGTTGATGGGCGATGAGCCGGTTCCCCAACGGGTGATCCGTTTCGAACTGGGTTTGCTCCGCGAGTTGGGACATACGCCCTCCTGGGAAACCTGCGTCGGTTGCGGCCGGACGGTTCCCACGACCGGGCGGATCGCCTTCGGACACTTGGACGGCGGCGTGTTGTGTACCGCCTGCCGGACGGGAAAAAAACACGTGGCCACCGTCAGCGCCGGCGCGGTGCGGACATTGGCCCAAATGGCCGATCCGTTGGGCAACGCCTGGCGCCGCCTGGAAATCAATCCGCAACGGTTGGGAGAATTACGCGGCATCCTGAACCATTACCTGGCCCATCTGCTGGGAAGAAAACCGCGGATGCAGGCCTACCTCAACAAGTGGTGGAGCCGTTCAACCTGAAGCCGACGGAGAGAGGGGCATGGATTGAACTTTTTGGAAAATAATGTCGTATTTTCGTTTATTGAACCTCCGATTAAAAAACTCCATCAATGCCCCGGGACGGCGGTCCCGGGAGTGAAAGAAAAGCGCCTTGAACCCCCGCGATTGCCATCGCGGGGCGTTGGTTGATGCAACACGAGCATTTGAAAAACTAATAAACGTCACGACCCAGGGACAAGGATGTCCTCTATGCGGGAAATTATCTTCTCGATTTGCGGGATCACGCTTCTGCTGGCTGGCTGCCAATCTCCCCTGAGATCGACGCAACAGCCCTTACCGACTCCCGAGCCGGGCGCCGTCTCGGGAATGCAGCCGGCCGCTCCGGCTTCCAATCCGGTCGTTCCGGCGGGATACGACGCCGCCCGAAATACCGTGGTGCCCGCCGTCGCCCTCGAACCCTTGCCGGAACAGGAGGGAGAGATTCCGATGTCGCGGGTAGGTCCTCCGGCGTCGATCATCACGCCGCCGCCTTCGCCACCGGCCGATTTGACGGCCGCCTCACTGAAACGTCTGAAAATGGAAAAGGAGCGCAAGGGCTTCGACGTCGAGGACCTGGCGCCCGAGAACATTATCAAGAATATCAAGAATGCAACCGGTTACGGTCCGAGCGAGCAGGTCGCCCGCCAGGCGTTTAACGAAGGAAAGGAATTGTTCCGGCAGCAAAAATACACCGAGGCCGCCGACAAGTTCAGCACCGCCGCCGTCCGCTGGCCCGACTCGCCCCTGGAAGAAGACGCCCTCTTCTACCAAGCCGAGTGTTACTTCTTTGCCGACCGCTATCCGAAGGCCCACGACACCTATTCCGAATTGCTGAAAAAGTACAGCAACTCGCGGCACCTGGACAAGGCCGTGGCCCGGGAGTTCGCCATCGGGCGGTATTGGGAGCAGTTGCAGGACGCGCACCCCTTGTGGGTCATTCAGCCGAATTTAACGGATTCCAGTCGGCCGCATTTTGACACCTTCGGCAACTCGCTGGCGGCCTATCGGAACGTGCGGTTGTACGATCCCCTCGGCCCGCTGGCCGACGACAGCGTGATGGCCTCGGCCGTCGCCCAATTCCGCCGCAACCACTTCGAGGAGGCGTCGGAAGACTTCAAACAGCTTCGCAAGGACTATCCCAACAGCAAACATCAAATGAACGCCCTGTTGCTCGGCTTACAGGCGGAGATGCGGAAATACCCCGGCTCGCTCTACGATCGGACCGCACTGGATGAAGCCTATGATCTTGCCGATACGGCGCTGAAGCAGTACGGCGCGAAACTGGGTCCGGAGCAAGCCCGGGTGGCCAAGGCCCGGGCGCTGATCCTCGAAGAAAAGGCCAATCGCATCTTCGTGCTGGGACAGTATTACGAAAAGAACAAATACCACGGCGCGGCGCGGATCTGTTATGAAAACCTCATCGATGAATATCCTTCGACCGCCAAGGCCAAGCAAGCCCGCGCTCGTCTGGACGCCATCAAGGACCTTCCCGACAATCCAACCAACTACTTCAAGTGGATGAGCGACCTGCTGCCCACCTCGAAGAAACTATAAGAAAAGGATTGAGGGAAAAAAGTGAGCCGGGCCGTCCTCGGCCTCGGCCCAGCCGCTCGCGGCTTCGCAAGAAAACATTAGACCATGTGCTCCGTACTCCGTATTCCGCACTCCGTACTCCGTAGAATCAGCCGGGGCCGAGGACGGCCCGGCTCGCTGTCCACCGTCCACCGTCCACGACCCACGGCCGCGCTACCTGCCCTCGGTATGCTGATTCTCGTCTTCTCCGGCTGTGCAGCCTACCAGATCGGCAATGAGACGCTCTACCCGCAGGGAATCCGCACGGTATATGTACCGATGTTCGAATCGGGTAGTTTCCGCCCCTACCTGGGCGAACGGCTGACCGAGGCGGTGATGAAAGAAATCGAAGCGAAAACGAATTATAAAGTCGTCTCCGACTGCGATCAGGCCGACAGCGTTCTCTCCGGACGGATCATCGGAGAAACAAAAAACGTGCTGATTTATTCTCTCAGCGGCGATCCCCGGCAATTGCAGTCGCAGTTGAGAGTGACCGTCAGTTGGGTGGACCGGCGCGGCCGCGTCCTCCGCGACGGTCACGTGGTCCCGCTGCCTAACGAACTAACCGACGTCTCCGGCACCGGCAACTTCGTACCCGAGCTCGGCCAGTCCGGTGCCACCTCACAACAGGAGGCCATCAATCGCGTGGCACAGCAGATCGTGGGATTGATGGAGAATCCTTGGTAAAAAGGATGAGGGATGAAGGATGAGGGATGAGGAATAAAGAATGAGGTAAAAGCGAGCCGGGCCATCCTCGGCCCGGCCAGGTTGCCTTCTCGTCCATCCCTACAATCTCGTCCCGAAACTCCAGTTTCGGAACGAACAAAACTGCCCGCTAGCGATTAATATGCCCCCCCCGGAATTTCATCCCTCCGACCGCTGGCAACTGCGGACGAAAACCCTCTCCACGGGCCGGCTGCCGCTATTGATGGGCGTGATCAACGTCACTCCGGACAGCTTCTCGGACGGGGGAAAGTATTTTGAGCCGGCGGCGGCCGTCGAGCATGGCATCCAACTTGCGGGGCAGGGAGCCGATCTCCTCGACGTGGGCGGGCAGAGCACCCGGCCCGGTGCAACCCCGATCGACGCCGAGGAAGAACTCTGCCGCGTATTGCCGGTGATCGAAGCACTCTGCAAACAAACGTCCCTGCCGGTTTCCATTGACACTTTTCAACCGACAATGGCCGAGGCGGCACTGGACGCCGGGGCCGAAATCATCAACGACATCACGGCGTTGCGCAACCCGGCCATGCTCCGGCTGGCGGCCTGCAGCGGCTGCGGCGTCTGTGCCATGCATATTCAGGGCACTCCGCAAACGATGCAAGAACATCCCACCTATCAAGACGTAGTGGCCGAGGTCTTTCAATTCCTTACGGAGCGTCGCGAGACATTGATTCAAGAGGGAATCGCTGCGGAGCGAATCGCCCTGGACCCCGGCATCGGTTTCGGCAAGACCGTAGCCCACAACCTCGATCTGCTTCGCAACGCCCGGCGGTTCCACACCCTGGGTAGCCCGTTGTTGGTCGGTCCTTCGCGTAAGCAATTCATCGGTCAGGTGATCGGCGATCCGACGGCCGACCGCCTGCCGGGCACCATCGGCGTCGCGTTGGCTTTGGCCCGGCAAAGAATTCAAATCCTCCGTGTCCACGACGTGGCAGCCATCCGCCAGGCCTTGCTGTTGTTCGAGACAACCGGGGGGATTGAAAAATAGTGGCTCAGGTTGTGATTTCGTTATTCCATAACAACGTGAATCACGATCCAGCCATGTTGCGTGCCGACGGATACCGCCTCCAACATTTCGAAATCCTTCTTCGCCGGTTTTCGATCGGCCGTTTTAGCCGCGGTGGTATTCTTGACGCGCTGCTTCTCCTCGTAGAGAAGCCGGACGGCGTTGATTGTCTTTCGCGGATTCTCCGCGATCGCCAGGAGGTTCAGCCCAATACGAACGACTGCCCCCGGATGGGTCTTGAACTCCGGCAGACGCTCCGGTTCGCCCGCCTCGGCGAGAAACGTGACGTGAAGACAGTTCCGCCTGGTTTCCAACCGTAAGACCAGTTGTTCGTGGCCGGCGATTTGACCGTCGAGCAGCCGCTTCAGTTTCAGTTCGCGATTCAGTTTATCGAGATGTTCCCGAACCGTGGCGTCAAAACTTTGCGAGACCCGGTTGATGACCCTCTGTGCGGCGATGTGCCGGGCCTCCTGATAGTTCCGCTCCACCTCTCGGGCCGCAATCCGATCCACGATCCGACCGCGCAGTCCCGGGGCAGTCGAGGAAATGTTCTCGATCGTCAAATCCGTATCGGCCGTCACCTTGGCGGGCGTCGTCGTGAAGGTGTAGCCGTCGAACAAAACCACCTTGTCGGCCCGGTATTTCGTCACGGAATGACAACCGACTTGCGCCGGGCCGTGCACTCCGACCGTGTCGGCGACCGCCTGCCCGACGAGGCTCAGCTCAAAGGCCGCTTTCGTCGGATTCGGTGTCAGTTTGATCTCCACCCTACCCGTCGTATGGCACTTCCCCGTAACGTCCGCCCCCAACACCTGCTCGTTGATGTCCGTCTCCTGGTCCACCTTGACCGAAGCGAGCGGCTCAACGGCGACTTGAGGTACCCGAATGGTCGCCAAGATCTCAACGGTTCCGCTGCCAAAGCCCGAAATAAACAGATAAAGCAAACCGCCACCGATCACGACAAAAAACAATACGGCTAGAATAATGATTTTTCGATGTAACTTTAACGGCCGTTTCATAGATTCACCTGGATACTCCCCAAAAAAACTTACCTCAATTTTCTGACCAAGCCGGGAGATATCCCGCAGGAAGTAAGGGTAAACATGCCGGGATTGCTCTTCCAGCGGCCACACTGGGTAAAAGAACCGCTACAACTCTTTCAATCCTGAGAAGATGCATCGCGTGATGCAGTCAACGTGCGGTGGACCACTTGGGCAATCCGCTCGATCCGCGCGACGAGGATCTTGTGATCTTCGGCCGCTTCGGGGCTGAGTCCGTGGCGCTGAAGACCCTCGGCCATCCCATCGATCGCCGCTTGGACCTCGTGGAACTTCGCGGTCAGGGCCGCCGGATCGCGGGTCTCCCAGTAGCCGCCTTCATCCGTAACTTCCAGGTTGGAAAGGAACTCCCGCTTCAGTGCCGCCAGCATCTCCACCAACGCCACGTGCCCCTCGACGGGGCCGCACTGCGTCTTGACGAAACACCAGGGCGGTTCGGCAAGCTGCCCCTTCTCGGCCTCTTCGATTTCACAGAGATTGACGATCCAACCCTCGGGCGAAATCAACAGACTGGTCGTCTCCTGGCCGGGATAGAGGTCCAACACGACGCCACGGATCATCCGCTGGGGATCCTCGTCATCGTTGCTCCGCCAAACCCGCGCCTGCCCGCCCAGTTCCAGGACCAAGTTCAATACGCAATCCTCAAAATCCCCGACGCGGTTGAGGTCGTTCAGAGAGCCTCGATAGAAGATTGTAACGCCCATAGTCGATCATTTTCACCGCTTCTTAATGCTAAAAATAGGGGGAATACTCAAACTGTCGATGAAACCGCCGGGAAAAGTGTGTTACAGGTCTAATTCTTAAAACAACCGCATCATTTTATATTACAACAGGTTGCGACGTTGCCGGCGGGCGGCTTTTCATGGAAATCGGAATTGACTTACACCCCGGTTTTAGGGATACTCTCGCCGCTAATAATAGCCGTAAAATTGACCGAAAACAGGTGATTCCGCAGAAATGTCTAACCTGCACGATTACTGTACCGACGTGGCACAGCGGGCGAAGCGGGCCGCGGGGGAGTTGGCACAGGCTGGCGGGGCGCAGAAGGGGGAGTGGCTGCGGAGGAGTGCGGCACTGTTGCGGGAGCGGGGCGTCGCGCTGAGTGAGGTGAACCGGCTGGACATCGGCAAGGCGCCGAAATACGGGTTGAGCAACGCGGCCATCGACCGGTTGCGGCTGACGTCCGAGCGGATTGCCGGGATGGCCAAGGCGTTAGAAGAGGTGGCCACGCTGCCGGAGCCGATCGGGGAGATCATCTCCTCGTCAATCCGGCCCAACGGGTTGGAAGTACAAAAGGTTCGAGTGCCGCTGGGAGTGATCTTTTTCATTTACGAATCGCGGCCGAACGTAACGGCCGAGGCCGCCTCGTTGTGCGTGAAGGCGGGCAACGCGGTGATCCTCCGCGGGGGCAAGGAGGCATTGCACTCGAACACGGCGATTGCCGAGATCCTGGCCGAGGCGGCGGCCGACGCCCGGCTGCCCGCCGACGCGGTACAGTTGCTTTCGACCACCGATCGAGAGGCGGTCGGCTGCCTGTTGAAGATGCCGGAATACATCGACCTCTGCATTCCCCGCGGCGGCGAGAGCCTCATCCGCCGGGTGGCGGCGGAGGCGAAGATGCCAGTGATCAAACACTTTGCCGGCAACTGCCACGTGTATCTTGACCGGTCGGCCGATCCGGACATGGCCGAGAAAATCGTCGTCAACGCCAAGTGCCAGCGGATGGGCGTGTGCAACGCGGCCGAGTCGCTGCTGGTGCACGCGGATGCGGCCGACACGCTTCTGGTCCGCGTGGGCAGGGCTTTATTGGCCAGGAAAATCGAGCTTCGCGGCGACGACACCGTCCGCAGGCTGTTGCCCGAGGCCAAGGCCGCCACGGAGGAGGATTTTTCTACGGAATATCTTGGTCCGATCATCTCCGTCAAGATCGTCGCCTCGCTGGACGAGGCGATCGAGCACATCAACCTTCACGGCTCGCGGCATACCGATTCGATTGTCACACAGGACCTGACCGCGGCCCGGCGGTTTGCGGCGGAGGTGGACAGCTCCTCGGTGATGATCAACGCCAGCACCCGATTCAGCGACGGCGGCGAGTTCGGCCTAGGGGCCGAGATCGGCATCAGCACCGATAAATTCCACGCCAGGGGACCGTGCGGAATCAACGAGATGACCAGTTATAAGTACGTGGTATATGGGAAAGGGCAGGTGCGGGAATAGTGGACAGTGGGCAGTGGATAGTGAGAAGCGAAGAATAAGGAGAATTGCTGCTCAATTTGAAATTTGATATTTGAGATTACCGATCGTCAGGGAAGATTGCCATGAGCGGAGACGTACTGAGCCAGACGGAAGTGGAAAGTTTGCTAAACGCGATGGCAACCGGCGGCGCGCAGCCGGCGGTCGCCGTGGCGCCGGCCGGAATTGCAGCGGCTCCAAAGATCCGGGAAAAAATCACTCCCTACGACTTCAAGCGTCCGGAGCGGGTGGGCAAAGAGCAGATGCGGGCGTTGCAGACGCTGCACGAGGGTTTTGGGCGGAACTTCGGGGCTGCACTCTCGGCGCTCCTGCGGAGCATCGTGGAAGTCAAGCTCACCAGCGTTGATCAACTCACCTACAGCGAATTCGTCTTCAGTCTCGAGAATCCCACCTGTTTCAACCTGCTGAAGGCGGAGCCGTTGGAAGGCAACCTGATCCTGGACATCAATCCGTCGATCCTCTACCCGATCATCGACCGGCTGCTGGGTGGCGGACGGGAGGCGGGACCCTTGGCCCGTCGCCCGTTGACGGAGATCGAGCTGCGGCTGGTCTCGCGGATCACCAACCTCTTCCTCCATGAGTTGAAACACGCCTGGGAGAACGTCCTCGATTTGCAATTGGAAGTGGTCCAGGTGGAGAGCAATCCGCAGTTGGTGCAAATCGTGCCGCCCAACGAGGTGGTGGTGCTGATCAGCTTCGAATTGACGATCGGCGAGCTGCGAGGAATGATGAACCTTTGTATTCCCTACAACTCGATCGAGCGGATCGGAGGCAAATTATCGGCCAACAGTTGGGTGGCGTACGGCCGGCGGCAGGCCACGCCGGAGTCGGTGGCGCAGATCAGCCGTGCGGTCTGCACCTCGCAGGTCGAGCTTCGGGTGCGGCTGGCGCAATCGCGTTTGAGCACCGGCGAACTGATCGGGCTGCGCATCGGCGACATCATCTCGACGGAGAAAGACATCCATCACCCGATCATCGTCTCCATCGAGGGTCTTCCCAAGTTCCGGGCGAAGCCCGGCAGTTTCAAGGGGCGGAAGGCCGTGATGATCGTCGATTCGATCAAAAATCCCACCGAAGCCCTGGGGGAATAATCCCCACGGCCCTTCCCGGTCGGGACTCTATGGAAAGCGGGAAATCGGGTATAATCAGGGATAATCTGCCCCATCCCGTTTAACCCCGGCACTTATGCTCAGCATAAGTGCCGGGGCTAAACGTTCGTTCCTTGTAACCGAAGCTCTAAAGCTATGAAAACGACCGACCAAGCGCGATCCGACCGTTCTTTTCGTTTTCCCGCGGCAAGAATGGCGGCGTGTTTCTTGTCGCCACTCATGCTTTTTGGCAATCTTCTTGGGGCACAAGAGCCGAGGGAAATCCGGCTTCGTGAGAACATCGCCGCGCCGGGAGTGGCGGACATGGACCACGGCGGCCTGGCGACGTTTACCGTCGTGGCGCCAAAGGACGCGGTGCTCCTAACCGTCAAGGTGACCGACAGCCCCTTGATCCTGGACATTCTCGCCGACCGGCGGGGACCGATCCGGACACCCGAGGACGCGGAGTACCACAACCGCCCGGATTCACTGGAGACCTCCCTGTCCATTTCACGGCAGAGCCGCCCGGCGTTGGAATCCGGCGTTTATCACCTCGCCGTCGGCTATCTGGGCTCCGAACTGCCGGTGGTCCACAAGCATCCCGTCAAGCGGATTCCATTCAAGGTCACCGTATCGTTTGTGCGGGCGAACGTGACCGGCGTATTGCGTTCCGGCGAAAAGACTCCCGGCCGCTTAATCGCCGAGGAGGGAAGCGTGCGGATGTTCGCCGTCGACATTCCGCCGGGAACCAACGTGCTGCGGATCGATCTGGATGAAGTCGAGAGCGATTTGGACATTCTGGCCCGGTACGGGCGGCCGATCCTCCGTAATGAAGACGCGGAAGAAACGGCCGTTAGCGGCTTGGGCCGGGAGAGCCTGGTCCTCGGCGCCGATCCCGCACGGCCGCTGAAGTCCGGCCGGTGGTACGTCAACGTCGTGCACCCGACCGACTCGGGCAGCGTGGATTTCACGGTGTATACCAGTTTTTCCGCCGAACCGCCGGCGGCCCTGCTGGCTATACCTCCGCTGCCGCTGCCCACGGACAGCCGGAAACGGGCGCTCTACGCCACCGTGGAAATCACCACGGACAACGGCAGCGCCGCCGGCACGCTGGTGACCGACGACGGACTGGTGCTGACCAACTATCACGTAGTGGCCGAGGTAGCGGAAAATCCGCCGGAGCAGCGGCCCGTAGTGGTCAGCGCCACGCTCGATCCGCGGCAGCCGCCCCGGGAGTTGTTCCGCGGCCGGGTGACGGCCTTCGATAAAAAAACCGACCTGGCGCTGATCCATATCGACCGCGGTTTTTACGGCCAACCCCTGCCGGCGGACTATCGCTTTCCCGCCGTCCCCCTGGGCGATCCGGAACGGATCGAGATCGGCGATCCGCTCTGCGTCATCGGATTTCCGTTCATCGGCGGCTCCGGCGGCCGGGTCAGCGTCACCCTGACGCGCGGCGTCGTCAGCGGATTTGAAAAGACGCCCTTCGGCACGCTGATCAAGACCGACGCCGGCATCGGCCCGGGCAATTCGGGCGGAGCGGCCCTGAACGACCAATGGCAGTTGATCGGTGTGCCCACCTCTGAGAACGTCGATCCGGAGGCCGTCAGCCGGATGTCGTACATCCACCCTCTCACGCTGCTGCGCCCCACATGGCGGGAAAAGATCGATAAACGCCGGAATTCCCCGCCACCCGCTGAAAAAGAAAATAAACCATAAGCTACTGCATTGTCAATCTTAAGATTCTGGGTGCCATGCAATGCCGTTTCCGAATAGGTCTTCTTTCCGGTTGTAAGTTCTTGTCATGCTGGATATTACAGCGACAGCTTGGCTTGGGGGAATAGCCGTAGAATTGATCGCGCATGAAAAAGCCGTTCCGGCGATGATAGGGGTTTTCCAACCAAAGCCCTGTCATGGAGGAACGGCCAATGGCGCGCGCAAGGATGCGAGCCCGTCAGAATCGTCGGGCGAAGTCGCTGATCGGTTCGATACGGAATTTTCTCACGCCCGAAGTTATCAGGCAAGCCCGAAATACCGCAAAGCGGCGGATGTCCCCGCGATGGGACTTGCATCCCTTGCTGTGGATTCTTCTGCTGATGACCTATTGCTCGGGAGACAGTCTGCCGGAGAAGTTCGAGGCCGCCAAGGGGTTTTATGTGGTCTGTTGTCCCAAAAGGAAACGTCCCGGAAGGTCCTTTGCGGGGTTCGAGAAAGCCATCACCAAGCTTCCCTTGCCGATCCTGCGTGCCGTGGCCACGGGGATTCGGGGCCGATTCCAAACCGTTTTTCGAGAGCGCTGGAAAGTGAGTAACTTTGTTCCCTTGGGCTGCGATGGCACGCGGCAGAACTTTCCTCGCACCGAGGAACTCGAACGACGATTGGGGAGCGGAGGCAAAGAGGGCTCGTCGCCAACGATTTGGAATACGTCGATCGTGCATCTCACGCTGGGCATTCCCTTTTGTTGGCGTTTGGGCAAGGGAAGCAAGCCCAACGAGCGGAGCCACTTGCTCTTGATGCTGCGTTGTCTGCCGCAGGCGGTGCTGGTTGTGGCCGACGCGGGATATGCAGGATACGAGGTCGTGACCACAATGATGACGAAGGTGACCTTCCTCATCCGTATGTCTTCCAAGGCAACCTTCTACCACGACACCGACCAGCCGTTGGAGCAATTCCGCGAGGGAATCGTCTATTACTGGCCGAAAAAGCAGCAGAACGAGGGAAAGCCGCCGTTTCGCGGACGATTGCTGCGCATCCACAGCATCCGCCACAAGGCAGACGTGTGGCTGTTTACCAACGCGGAAGATCCGCGGCAGTTGTCGCTCGAAATGGCGGCAACTTGCTATCGCTGGAGATGGGAGAACGAGGGATTCTTCCGAAACTACAAGCGGACATTGAAGAAAGCCACGCTCATGGGCCGGACGCCGGCCCAAGACCATCGGGAGGCAGAAGCTTCCATGATCGCCACACAGTTGTTGCTTTACCAAGGCGCAACGGCGATGCCCTCGGCGACGAAGAGCGGCCTTCCGGTGATGCGCAGCCCCCGTCGCGTGTTGCTGGAGTCGCGTCGCGACATCTCCGCACGCAAAGCCCCCACGGAGCCCTTCGCAGAAAGAATTACCAGGGCCGAACGCGAACGGCGCGAACGCACCAGCGCGAAAGAAAGATGAGTGGGGACCTTCCTCTTACTCCCGCGACTGCCGTCGCGGGGCGTTGGATTTAACAACTTGGCATTCTGAGGATCAACAAACCGGTTTTTCTATCATTCTCCGTTCTTTTAACCCGTTTGGGGGAGTCGCTAAAAACACCGCCGGTCGTTATCCTAAGCGGCGGAACTCTTTACGCGCCAGTAGCGTCTTAAAAGTAAAGAAGTGCAGCTTTGTCAATCCGTTATGTTTAGCGGCCGCCGGCACGGCGGCCTGAGATTTCTCGCAATTCAAGGCCGCTGTGCCGGCGGCCGCTAAACGAAACACGACTTTTTCTCGCATCCGGATTTCCGGGGCGTTTTCGATCCAACTCAGTAAACACAAGGAGTCGATCCCATGAAATTCACCCTCGGATCCGCCATTCTGGCCGCATTTGGTTTTTTTGCCGGTGGGATGACGTCCTCGGAACCGGCCGCAGTCAGCGAACAGGCCGCCAGAGCGTTTAGCGACGGCAATTTCAAAGACGCCTTCGAACTCTACCAGAAGCTGGCCTTCGATCCGGATACCGAGTCGTGGCTGCTTACAGGCGATCTGAACCAGGGCATTGAATGTCTCAAGCGGCTGGGTCGCGTAAGCGAGATCGACGCCTTCCGCGAAAAGGCCGCCGCCGTCCACAAAGACGACTGGCGGCTGCTCCGGGCGGTGGCGCAAAGTTACATGAACGTCGAGCACCAGGGATTCATGGTGGCGGGCCAGTTCGAGCGCGGGCCGCACCGGGGGGGCGGGCAATGGATGAACGCGACGGAGCGCGACCGCGTCCGCGCCCTGCAACTGATGGTTCAAGCCCTGCCGCTGGTGGAAAAAGAGGCCAATCACGGCGAGGCGGCCGGCTTCTATTTCAATCTCGCCGCGATGCTGTTGGGCAACCGCGGCTACAGCGAGGCCTGGCGGCTGCAAACGCTCACCGATCTGAAGGTCCTGCCCGATTACGAACCCGGGTGGGGCTCTTACCGCCAAGGGACCGGCGCTCCGGTCGAACCGGACGGCAAACCGGTTTTCTACACCGTCCCGAAGGGCTGGGACGCCGCCCAGTGCGACGGCCAGCGGTGGCGGTGGTGCCTCGCGCAGGCCGCCGAAATGAATCCTCGGACGCTGAACCGCGCGCGGTTCGAGTTTGCCCAGTTCCTCTACAACCAGTTCGGTGTGCAGACGATGGCCTCATTCGGCTGGCGCTTTGGCCAGATGGAAACCGACGAATCGAAGGAGAACGAGAGCGGCACTTACGCCCTGCACACCCTGGGCGAGAACGAGACCATCGCCCGGCTGGCCACGGGCATCAAGCGGTTCGAGCTGCCCGAGGAGTTCAACTACATCAAGATCTACCGGCAGATCGCCGCCGAGCCGCAGACGGGCTACGCCTTGCAGGCGCTGGAGACGCTGGGTGGGCTCTTCGAGAACCGGCGTCAGTATCCGCGGGCGGCGGAGTATTGGCGACGGCTGCTGAAAGACTATCCCCGGGAGAACGAAAACCGCCGCCGCGGCTGGCGGCAGCGGCTCGACCAGATCGTCGGCAACTGGGGCCGGTTCGAGCCGGTCTCGACCCAGCCGGCCGGCCGGGGGGCCACCGTCGAGTTCCGTTACCGCAACGGCGACGAGGCGACCTTCACCGCCCACGAAATCGAGGTCGAAAAACTGCTGGCCGACGTCAAGGCGTACATCAAAACCCGGCCCAAAAACCTCAACTGGAGCAAGATCGACATCGCCAACATCGGCTGGCGGCTGGTCGATCAGAATCAAACGCGATACCGCGGCCGGCAGGTCGCCCGCTGGGAACTGAAACTCGATCCGCCGAAGGAACATTTTGACAAGCGGATCACCGTCCACACGCCGCTTTCCAAACCGGGGGCCTACCTCGTCTCGGCCAAGATGACCGGCGGCAACGAAAACTTCATCGTCCTCTGGATCGACGACACGGCGATCGTCCGCAAGCCGCTTAATGGGAAGAACTACTACTACGTGGCCGACGCCGTCTCGGGCGCACCCGTGGCCCGGGCCAACGTCGAGTTCTTCGGCTGGCGGCAGCAATACTTCAACAAGCCCCCGCGGCACGAAGTCCTCACCAAGCAGTTTGCCGAGTACACCGACGCCGACGGGCAGGTTTTCCTCGATCCGAAACGCCAGCCGCAGGAGTACCAGTGGCTGACCGTCGCCCGGACCGATCAGGGCCGCTTCGCCTTCCTGGGCTTCTCCCACGTCTGGTACGGCAACTGGTACGACGCCCAGTACAACGAGACGAAGGTATACGTCATCACCGACCGCCCCGTCTATCGGCCCGAGCAGGAGGCAAAATACAAAATCTGGGTCCGCAAGGCGCAGTACGACATGGGCGACGTCTCCGAGTACGCCGGACATGATTTCACCGTCGAAATTTACAATCCCAAGGGCGAGAAGATCGTCACCGAGCAGAAAAAGGCCGACGCCTACGGCGGATTGGAAGGAATCTACAAGCTCCCCAAAGAGGCCCCGCTGGGCGTCTATCGGATCCAGGTCGAAGAAGGATCCCACCAGTACGGCGGCAACCAGTTCCGCGTCGAGGAGTACAAGAAGCCGGAGTTCGAGGTCACGGTCGACGCCCCCGACGAACCGGTCATGCTCGGTGAGAAGATCACGGCCACGATCAAGGCGAAATACTACTTCGGCTCGCCGGTCACGAAGGCGAAGGTCCAGTACAAGGTCCAGCGGACCAGTTACACCGAGCGGTGGTACCCGATTGGTCCCTGGGACTGGCTCTACGGTCCGGGCTATTGGTGGTTCGCTTACGACTACGATTGGTATCCCGGCTGGCGGCACTGGGGCTGCTGCCGCCCGATCCCGTTCTGGTGGCCGCATTACAACGCCCCGCCGGAACTGGTCGCCGAGCAGGAGGTCGAGATCGGCGAGGACGGCACGGTGAAGGTCGAGATTGACACCGCCGTGGCCAAGGCGATCCATCCCGACCAGGACCACAGCTATTCGATCACCGCCGAGGTGACCGACCAATCCCGGCGGACGATCGTCGGCCAGGGGACGGTGCTGGTCGCCCGAAAGCCGTTTACCGTGACCGCCTGGGTCGATCGGGGCTACTACCGCGTCGGCGACACCGTGGCCGCCCACTTCTCCGCCCGGACGCTCGACGGGAAACCCGTTGAAGGCAAGGGGGAATTGAAACTGCTGAAGATCAGTTACAAGGACGGTAAACCGATCGAAACGCCTGTCCAAACCTGGAAACTCGACACCAACGCTGAAGGAACCGCCGTCCAGCAGATCACCGCCAGCCGGGCGGGGCAGTATCGACTTTCGTACTCCCTCTCCCTCCGGGAGAGGGCCGGGGTGAGGGCGGAAGACGAGGAAAGAACGAAAGAGAGCAGCAGCCCTCACCCTAACCCTCTCCCAGAGGGAGAGGGGACGAAGTCCATCGAGGGCGGTTACGTCTTCACGATCATCGGCGAAGGTTACGACAGCGCGAACTTCCGTTTCAACGCCGTGGAGATCGTGCCCGACAAGCGGGAATACGCCCCCGGCGAGAAGGTGAAATTGCAGATCAACACCGACCGCGAGGACGGCACCGTCCTGCTCTTCCTCCGTCCGGCCAACGGAGTGTATTTGCCGCCGAAGATCCTCCGGTTGCACGGCAAGAGCGCGATCGTCGAGACGGAAGTCACGCAAAAGGACATGCCCAATTTCTTCGTCGAGGCGGTCACCGTGGCCGACGGCCGGATCAACACCGAAGCGAAAGAGATCGTCGTCCCGCCGGAAAAACGGGTACTGAACGTCGAGATCCAGCCCTCGGCCGAGTCGTACAAGCCGGGCGAGAAGGCGAAGGTGAAACTCAAGCTGACCGACTTCTTCGGCAAGCCGTTTGTCGGCACGACGGTGGTTTCGATCTACGACAAATCGGTCGAATACATCTCCGGCGGGTCGAACGTGCCGGAGATCAAGGCCTTCTTCTGGAAGTGGCGGCGGCGTCACCACCCGCGGACCGAGGACTCGCTGGCCCGCCGGTCTTCGATGCTCGTCCGGCGCGGCGTCCAAGCGATGCAAGACCTCGGCGTCTTCGGTCAAACGGTGGTCGAGGAAGTCAGAGAGCGAATCGCCGGAGCTCGTTCTGACGAAGCCTTTACGTCTCAAATCGGTATTCCTTACCCCAGTGGCGGAATGAATGCCGGCGCGATGGTCTATCGCGGCGCCGGCCAACGTATAAAGACAGAAGCCGCTCTCCCTTTAGAGAAACCGGCGCCTCCGGCGGCGTTTGCCGCGGATGGGGTTGCGGGAAAGGGGCCTGCATCCGGAATCCCGCCCCCCGGCGGCGCCCCGTTGGTCCAGCCGACCGTCCGCACCAAGTTCGCCGACACGGCCCTCTGGGTCGGCGCGCTCGAGACCGACCAGGACGGCACGGCCGAGGTCGCGCTCGACATGCCCGAGAACCTGACCACCTGGCGGATCAAGGTCTGGGGCCTCGGCCAGGGCACCCGCGTCGGCCAGGGCCAGACCGACGTGATTACCCGCAAGGACCTCATCATCCGCATGGAGGCCCCGCGGTTCTTCGTCCAGACCGACGAGGTGGTGCTGTCGGCCATCGTGCATAACTATTTGAAAACCGAAAAGACGGTCAAAGTGCTCTTGGAACTTGAAGGGCAATGCCTGGAACTTCAGCAAAATATCTTTAAGGCAGGGCACATCAATCCTGATGGTACGTCTTATATCGAACCCATGCTGATGTCTGTTCCTACCGACTACGTCATACCAGCAAATGGCGAAACCCGTGTTGATTGGCGTGTTAAAGTTCTCGACGAGGGCGAGGCCGTCATTCGGATGAAGGCCCTGACCGACGAGGACTCCGACGCGATGGAGCAGCGGTTCCCGTGCTATATCCATGGGATGTTCAAGACGGAGAGCTACTCCGGCGCCCTGCGATCAACCTCCCCTCTCCCGTCGGGAGAGGGGCTGGGGGTGAGGGCAGGGTCACAGAGAAACGCCCCTCACCCTAACCCTCTCCCAAAGGGAGAGGGGACGATTACGTTCACCATCCCCGAAAAACGGCAGCCCGAACACTCGCGGGTCGAGGTCCGCTACTCGCCCACGCTGGCCGGGGCGATGGTCGATGCCCTGCCGTACCTGGTCGATTATCCCTACGGCTGCACGGAGCAGACGCTCAATCGGTTCCTGCCGACCGTCATCACGCAGAAGATCCTGTTGGACATGCACCTCGATTTGAAGGAGATCGAAAAGAAACGGAGCAACTTGAACGCCCAGGAAATCGGCGAGGACGCGGAGAGGGCGAAGCAGTGGAAACATTTAAAGGAGAATGGCCCTCACCCTAGCCCTCTCCCGGAGGGAGAGGGGACTGCAAATCCCGTCTTCGATGTGGAAGAGGTCCAGGCGATGGTCAAGGACGGCGTCGAGCGGCTGACGGAGATGCAGTGCTCCGACGGCGGTTGGGGGTGGTTCAGCGGCTGGGCCGAGCGCTCCATGCCGCACACCACCGCCGTGGTCGTCCACGGCCTGCAAGTCGCCCGGCAAAACGACGTGGCACTGGTCCCCGGCGTCCTCGAGCGCGGCGTCGAGTGGCTGAAGCGCTATCAGGATGAGCAGGTGCAACTCCTCAAGAATGCCGCCATTAAGGACAAGCCCGAGGGATTGCGGTGGAAGCGCCACGCCGACAACCTCGACGCCTTCGTGTACATGGTCCTGACCGACGCGGGCGTGAAAAACCCGGAAATGCACGAGTTCCTCTACCGCGACCGCACCAAGCTGGCCGTTTACGGCATGGCACTGTACGGCCTGGCCGTCGAAAAACTCGGCGACAAGGAAAAACTGGCGATGATCATGCAGAACATCGGCCAGTACGTCGAACAGGACGACGAGAACCAGACCGCTTGGCTACACCTGCCCAACAATTACTGGTGGTGCTGGTATGGCAGCGAGTACGAGGCCCACGCCTATTACCTCAAGCTGCTGGCCAAAACCGATCCGAAGGGTGAATTGGCGTCACGAATAGTAAAATATCTGCTGAACAACCGCAAGCACACCACCTATTGGAACTCGACCCGCGACACGGCGTTGTGCCTCGAAGCCTTCGCCGACTTCCTTCGGGCAAGCGGCGAGGCCAGGCCCGAGATGACCGTCGAGGTCTTTTACGACGGCAAGCTGCAAAAGGCGGTCGAAATCTCGCCCGAGAACCTCTTCAGCTTCGACAACAAGTTCGTCCTGGCCGGCGACGCCATCACGGCCGGCCGGCATACCGTCACGCTGAAGCGTAAAGGGACTGGACCGTTGTACTACAATGGTTATGTGACCAACTTCACGCTCGAGGACTTCATCACCCGGGCGGGGCTGGAAATCAAGGTCGACCGCAAGTATTATAAGCTCGTCCGAATGGACAAGACGGTCAAGGCGGCCGGCAGCCGCGGCCAGGCCGTCGACCAGAAGGTCGAGAAATACGAGCGGCAGGAGATTAAAAACGACGAGGTCCTGAAGAGCGGCGACCTGGTCGAGATCGAGTTGACGATCCGGAGCAAGAATGACTACGAGTACCTGGTCTTCGAGGACATGAAGCCGGCCGGATTCGAGCCGGTGGACGTCCGCAGCGGCTACACCGGCAACGCGCTGGGCGCGTACGTCGAGTTCCGCGACAACCGCGTGGTGTTTTTCGCCCGGACGCTGGCCCGGGGCACGCACAGCGTCGCCTACCGGATGCGGGCCGAGATCCCCGGCAAGTTCAGCGCCCTTCCGACCAGGGCCTGGGCCATGTACGCCCCCGAGCTGAAGGCCAACAGCGACGAGATCAAGCTGAAGGTGACCGACTGAGGCCGTGGCGTGCCGAACTTGAGGTCGCACTGCACGACTAGCGCCGGGCGCTTCTTGCTCCCGGTGCGGTCGCTGTAGGGCAGGTCCGCCAGCACGATCTCGCCGCGTCGCGCGTTCATCGT
>JAFGPV010000099.1 GCA_016936015.1 Pirellulales bacterium | reverse complement strand
TTCCTCAAAATCCTGCCTGAGCAGTTCCAACGTCGGCAGCTCTCTCGCCGTGGACCGTGCCTCCGAGGCATCCAACCGGTAGGGAACCGCCAGGGTTTTCTCAACCTCGCTCGCCGGCGCGGCGCCGGCCGGCGCCTCCGTCAACATCGCCGCCAGCAATGCTGCGGCCACGACGCATTTCGCAAAACATCCAATCCTGGGGCGGTCTCCGGCCATGTCTGTCATTTTAATCTTTTAAATCAAAGGTGAAATCGTTCTCTTTCTCGGTGGAAATCACCACGGATAGGGGCGTCTTGCGGGGATTGCCGTATTGCAGGGGCAGAAAGTTTGCCAGAATGACCGTCTCCCCGGGATGGATGGTGCTCGGAAGTTTGCGAATTTCCTTGGCGCCGGGGGGGTGTTCCTCCTTCACCGACACCCATTTCGTAATGGTGACGGTACACTTTCCCACCACCCCGCCGTCTTTTTCTTCCCACGTCCCCAACTGAAATCGTCCTTGCTCATCCGTGATTCCGTATCCGGGGCGGTTGGCTGAATTCAGGAACGTCACTGAAGCCCCCCCCACGGGTTTGCCCTGGTATCGCACCGTGCCTGTGACCGCGCACATCGTGGGGCGCGAGGGGCCGCATCCGCCGATGAATAACAGCAGCCCTGCTAAGAAAATCGCACCCCATCCCACGGCTAGCATCTTGGTTGAAGAAAACTGAAGCATCATAAATCGTTTGAAGCAGTGCTCCCCGAGAATGGACTCCGTTGCCTGCTAGGGGACCGAAATCCCCTTGCCGTCGCGGCGATCCCCCAGACACTGATAGGTTTCATAGTCAATGTTTTCGTTGACGAAGTGCACCGATCCATCGCAGAACGTAAAATGGACGCCGCCGGGATGGCAGGATTTAAACGCATGGGCCATGTTCCAGGCATACAAGCTCTGGCAGTTGGTCAACGACAGGCCGTTATCTACCGGCACGCCTTTCTCGCCGGGACACGTGGGAGAATTAATCGGACCGGTGGTTGCGATCCACAGGCTGTCCTGGTTAAACCATCCGCTGCGGGTGAAGGCGCCGCAGGATTGTCGAACTTCGCCCAGGGCAATGGTATTGCTGGTGCCGTCGCGGATATCCTTGATCGCGGCCGACCAATTCAAGCGGCTGAACGGGCCGGAAATGTACTTCGGATTGATGTTGTTGCCGTGAATGACCATGTATTGAACGCCGTTATCCGTAATCCAATACACGTTGGGAATCGTGCCCAGGATATTGTCCGTGAACACCGTGCAGGATGTAGCATAGTCGTTCCCCATGTACTGGTTGCCCATACTCGGGGCATAATTGGACAGTGCGAAGGGGCCCCGGATGCCGTCCGTCCGCCAGAGGGCAGGCGTATCCGCGGAAGAGAGACGGCCGATGAAGACCCGTTCGCTGGGGCACTGGAGGACGGAAATCTTCGTCTCGTACAGCGGCCGGCCCGAGTACCTTGTGGGCCAGATGTTGGACTGGCGGAAATTAATGGCCTTGAAGATTTGCGTGCACTCGAGATAGGGCAAGAGATACACCAAGACGTTGCCCCTTCCGCCGACATAATCGTTGTGATTACTCGGAAAGCGACCATAGGTGTTGCAATAGGAGTGTAACGCCACGCCGAGTTGTTTGAGATTATTGGCACATTGCGAACTTCTTGCCGCTTCACGCGCCGCCTGGACTGCAGGCAGCAACAGCGCGATCAAGATCCCGATGATCGCAATCACCACCAAGAGTTCCACCAGTGTAAAACCGCGCCGCATATCATTTCCCTAATCAAGACGAGGTGTGGTTTCTCATGTTGAGGCGGACGGTAAAATTGCTTTCCTTTGCCCAGCGATGATTCCGGCGCCCCGCCCGGCAAGCGTAACGAAAAGTATTCCGACGGATTGATTCCTGACTTGCCCGGTCCGCTTGCCAAGGAGGCGCAAATTCCTCTCTCACCCGCGGTCGAAGCGACCGCATCATCCAATTGGAAATTGTCGCGCTCGCCTCTACTCAGTATCGCGTCGGAGCCGGGCCGAAGGCAATGGCCCTCAGGACCAAAATAATTGAATTATTGGCTCATTGGAGGACCGAGACCCAAGAAAACCGGAGGGCAGTTTCCCTCCGAGAACGTCCGGTTGCCGAGAAACGCGGCAAATTCAGCGCGACGAACCCTCCGGGAAAGGGCAGCGCGCTTCAATGGTCCGGGTCCACCGCCTCGGACCACGTCTGCCGATAGTGCCCCGGCGTCAGCCCGGTCCTGCGCTTGAAGAGCTTGCACATCGTTTCCACGTGCCGAAAACCGGCCTGTTCCGCGATTTTCAGCAGGGGAAGCTTCGTCGTGCTGAGCAATTGCATCACCCGCTCGATCTGAACGCGATGAATCTCATCTTGCGGAGAGCGCCGCAAGAATGCCGCAAATCGCCGTTTCAACGTGCTTCGCGAAATCTTCACCGTCTGAACGATGTCTTCAATTTCCATGCCCTGACAGGCGCGTTGACGAATCAATCGCAACGCGGCGGCCAAATCCGCGTCCGGAATCGTCACCACGTCCGTGGAGCGGCGCACGACGATTCCCAGCGGCGGGATCAAGGTCCTCTGAGAGGGCGGCGCCGCCCCACGCATCATCTTATCCAACAGCGCGGCCGCTTCATAGCCGACTTTCCACGGGTTGAGCGCTACGCTCGACAAGGGGGGATCACACAACTCACACAACATTTCATCGTTGTCCACGCCGATCATCGCAATCTCGTCCGGCACGACAATCCCATATTCACTGCAAACGTTAAGCACCTGATGCCCCCGGTTATCCGTGGCCGCCATCAAACCTACGGGTTTGGGCAGCGACTTCAGCCACGCCGCCAACTCCTCGGCTCGAAGGTTACTTTCGCCTTCGATCATCGAGACCTTGGCCTTGCGCCGCCGTGGGAGATCGGTATAGACGCTCACCGACCGCCCTTGGCTGGCAAGGTAGTCCCCATAGTATTGCGACCGCTTCTTGCTGAAGTGGATGCCGGCAAAACCACAGAAGGCAAAATGGCTCAACCCGCACGACAGGAGATGATCCGCAGCCAGGCGCGACACCGCCTGGTGGTCGGTGATGATGATTGGAACGCCCTGAATGGGGTGCAAACCCAGCAGGTCCACGGTCGGCACATGCAATCGCGCGATTTGCCGTGCCAACTGCGGACTGGCAATGCGGGCAATAATTCCGTCGCCGCGCCAATGCTTTAACCACTCTGGCGCATCATCGTAAAGTCGCCGCTCATGGTTATGAATAATCCACGGCTCGTGCTCCCGCACGTAAGTCGCAAGACCGTGCAAGAGGCCGCGTCCATAGCCACGAGACGATTCAACTAATACGGCAATCTTCCGACGGCTGGACAATATCGCGATTCCTAGAGTTTCATTCCGCTATTATAATTGCGTGAGTCAATGCATCAAGCGAAGCGAACTCGGAGGCGGCACGACCGGTAAAAATCACTTCCCGGAACACGGAGCTCTTCGTTCCTCTCAACCGGGTAGGCTTGTTTCACGAGTCAAAAATTCTTGGTTATTTGCAACCTTTGATCGGTATTTCGCCAGCTGGGCAATTACCATCCTTTTGATAGTACACTTCCGCATGCTGCCAGTAGGCGATCGTATTCGATTTTGCTGGTTTTCGTGGTATAGGGGCCGAGATAAAATGTTTTGAACCAGACGGAAATGGAAATTCTCGTTCGTTCGGGTTGGAATGGACCTCACCGACAAGGACTCGAACCGATGACCTACGGGTTAACAGGCCTTACTTACCAGTTTACTCATTTGCTGCAAGTCACTACAAGCAATTGACTTATGGCAAACGCCCCTACTAAGGAATTGTGAATGTCGTCTTCCGAGAGCGCGCGTGATTCCTTGATTAAGGAAGTCGTCAATGAAGGTTGTCCCATTTCCCATAATCATGGCACAGTTTAAGGATTAAATGAGTAGAGGAATGACCTTCTCCAAGAGAGGAGAAAGTCATGAATCAGGAGCAAGTGTTTTTTGCGAAGAGGGTAGGAGCAGCAAGAGCAGGGGAAAATGAGCTTGAGCGTAGCGAAAGCTCATTTTCCCCCGCGAGCCCATCGTCGGGGGAGGGGTCGCCGGAGCAAAGGCTTCGTACAAGCTGCCGATTCCATGTGTATTCAAGTTGTCCATCACAAGCACGACCTTCGTCGCCTTCGCATAAACCACGAGCAATAGGTGGCAGATGAATTGCGCCCAGTCGATCTTCGTCCGCCGATCCGTCACTCGCACCGTCCGCTTTCCCGCCAACGGCTCCACCGCCATGAAAAAATTGGCCGTCCCGCGTCGTTCGTATTCGCTGTCGTACTTGGCGGTGCGGCCCGGCTGCGCCGGCAACGGTTGCCGAACTTCGGCGATCAACTGTTTGCTGGCTTCGTCCATACGCACCACCGGACACTGGGGATCATACGGACGGTGGTACACGTCCAGCACATCCTCCATCGCGGCGACGAACTCCGCCGAGGGGGCTTCGGGCAAGCACCATCCTTTCTTCAACCAAGGCTTAAGTTCATTTTTTTAGCGTCTGTCGCACGGCTTCGTGACACACGGATTCCACGTATCCCAAACCGACCATCTGGTCGGCCAACAGACGCAACGTCCAGCGTGCCCGCCCTTCCGGCGGCGCTCCGCAGGTCATCGCCACCAAATGCGCCTCCGCCTTTCCGTCAAGACGCCTCTGGTAAATCCGCGTGGTTGGTTTGGGATTTAGCGATGCTTCCATCCCTTCCTCAACAAACTGTTGTCGAGTGCGTGCGATGGTCATTCGTCCGCAGCCCAAGGCGTCGGCAATTTCCGGGTCTTTCTTGCTTGGCCCGCCCTCTGTTTGATCCGCTAGCAAGAGGATGCGGGCACGCACCAGTTTCCTTGCTGCCGCTTTTCCTGCGCGCAGCATCGACTCCAATTCCTGCCGTTCTTCTTCCAACAACGTCACCCGATACCGCTTCTCCATGATAACCTCCTGACACAATCGGTCTTCCATGAACGATTGGCGGAGTGTACCATATACCAATGCATACTTGACAGAGCACTAGCCATCCTGCTTGAATTTCCGCAAAATTTGCGTCATAACTCCATGTCGGGACGGCTTATCTTTGCGAACCGGGGCAAAGGATTTTTTCAATCTCGCCTACTCTCTGACGTCTCTTTGGCCGCAAATCGCTCCGGATAACGGCGGTTGTCTCTGAACCGTCTTCCATAATTCCGTTTGTCTACCCGCCCCTTGGCTCCCTTTAAGGAGAATCATTTTTGAGCACCCTGATTATGGCCATTTTATTGCTGACGGTGACGCTCCTCGTCGCGGCACTGATTCGCGAAGTCCGCCTGCGGCGGGCCTTGCAACGGTTATTACGCCGCTTACTCGAACTCTGGAGAAATCGAGAACATGATTAAACGTACTTTCCCTAAACCCCGATGGCCTCTTTACCTTCTTCTCCTGATCGCCTTTCTGGGCGGCTGTGACGAGGATGAGCAGGCCCTCCAGCTCGCCCGGGAGGCTGCCGCCCGGCAGGCCGAGCAGAATCGGGAGATGGCCCGGCAGAACCGGCGGATTGCCGAGGCGACGAAGGAACTGGTGGTCGCCGACGCCCGGGCACGGGGAGACCTGATCGGTGTCCAGAAGGACCTCCGGGCCGATCAGGCAGAGGTTGGCCGGCAGCGGGACGCCCTTGAAAACGAGCGTCAAAAGATCGCCCAGGAGCGGCACTGGGACCAACTGCTGGCTCCGGCCCTGCAGGATTTCGGCCTGCTGCTGGCGGTTGCCGCGGCGTTGGGCTTTTGCGGGTATCTGCTGTTCGGTCTCCGCAAGGAGGACGTGACCGACCAGACCCTCGGGGAGATGCTGGTTCAGGAGTTGGCGGCCGAAGAGCCGCTCTTACTGCCGTCCCCTTCCTCGACGCCTGCCTTGAAGTATCCGGCTCAGCCGGTCATTGGGCATGCTGCCGAGGATGTCCCCGGTTCGGAAACCTAAAAAACAACACCCTTTTTCAGGAGGAATGTCTTTGTCTCACATCGTCACCATCAAAACCGAGATCCGAGATGTGTTAGCTATCCGGTCTGCCTGCCGCCGCCTCGGCCTCAACGGACCCGTGCAAGGCAAGACCCGGCTGTTTAGTGGCGAGGCCGAGGGCTGGGCGGTGCAACTGCCCCAGTGGCGCTTTCCGGCCGTCTGCGATACGACGACGGGAATCGTCCATTTCGACAATTTCGGCGGCCGGTGGGGAGAGCAGAAAGAACTCGATCGCTTTCTGCAGGCCTACACGGTCGAACGAGCCAAATTGGAGGTCCGGCGGAAGGGACATTCGGTCACCGAGAGCCTCTTGGCCGACGGTTCCGTCAAACTGACCGTCCAGGTCACGGGAGGTGCCCCCTGATGAAGACCATCGAAATTGTCATCGGCTCCGCAGGTGAAACGACCGTAAGGACCCAAGGCTTTGCCGGCGATGCCTGCCGCGAGGCCAGCAAATTCCTGGAGCAGGCCCTCGGGGGGAGAATCCGGGAGGATCTTACTTCCGAATTCTACCAGGCGCAATCGGTCCCGCAGAATGCCTACCAAGGCCCATAATCTGGCCCTTGCCCGCTGTCATTCTGTTTCAAAAATCCACAACTTCTGCCTGTACAGTTCTTGCCCTTTCAACCATTTTGACAAAAGGTTTATTGCATGTCACTTGCACAACAACTATCCGAATACATCGCCGCCTGTTTCACCGGCCTCTGGATCCAGAGTTTTGAGCACGAGGATGCCCTGCGGGAGATCGCCCAGCTTTGCCATCGGGTGGACTGGCGGCTTGCCGTTTGGGATATTCACGCGGGATTACAGTTCCCGGGACAGGACAACGGGCAGGCCGCCGAGGTCAGCGGCGCCGATCCCTTGGCGGCCATCCGGTCGTTAAACGCCCTGGCCGCACCAGGCAGTTCCGCACTGCTGGTTTTGGTGAATTTTCACCGCTTCCTGCAATCCGCCGAAACGGTTCAGGCCCTGGCCCAGCAGATTGCTTCCGGGAAGCAGGCCCGGACTTTTGTGTTGGTCCTCTCGCCCGTAGTCCAGATCCCCACGGAATTGGAAAAACTCTTCGTGGTCCTGGAACACGAGTTGCCGGATCGGGCCCAATTGGAGGAGATCGCCCGTGGGATTGCCACCGTGGAGGGCGAACTGCCGGAAGGGGAGGCCCTGGACACCGTACTGGATGCGGCGGCCGGGTTGACCCGTTTCGAGAGCGAAGGGGCCTTCAGCCTGAGCCTCGTCCGCCATGGCCGGATTGCCGCCGATGCCGTTTGGGAGCTAAAGAGCCAAACCTTAAAGAAAAGCGGCCTGCTCCAGTTGCACCGCAGCGGGGAGCGGTTCGCCGACCTGGGCGGTCTGCAGGCCCTGAAGGCCTTCTGCCTCCGTTCGATGCGGCTCCAAGGGCACCAGAATCCCCTGCGGCGGCCGCGGGGGGTGTTGTTGTTGGGCGTCCCCGGGACGGGGAAGTCGGCATTTTGTAAGGCGTTGGGGGCGGAGACCGGCCGGCCGACCTTGATTCTGGACGTCGGGGCGTTGATGGGCGCGTTGGTCGGCAGTACCGAGTCCAATATCCGGCAGGCCCTGCGGATCGCCGACTCGATGGCCCCCTCCATCGTCATGCTCGACGAAGTGGAAAAGGCCCTCTCCGGCGCGGCCAATTCCGGGCAGACGGATTCCGGAGTGACGGCCCGGCTGTTCGGCACGTTCCTGACCTGGCTGAACGATCGGATCAGCGACTGCTACGTCATCTGCACCTGCAACGACATCTCGAAGCTGCCGCCGGAGTTTTCCCGGGCTGAGCGTTTTGATGGCCTGTGGTTCCTCGACCTGCCGGGCCGGGAGCAGAAAAACGCTATTTGGGAGATTTACCTGAAGGCCTTCGAGTTAGACGCCGGCCAGGCCCGACCGCAGGACGACCAATGGACGGGCGCCGAGATCCGGGCCTGCTGCCGCTTAGCGGCCCTGCTGGACGTGCCGTTGACGGCCGCCGCCCAGAACGTCGTTCCCGTGGCCGTGACGGCCGGGGAATCGGTGACGCGGCTACGGAACTGGGCCGGTGGGCGCTGCCTGGATGCCGATGCCGGCGGGATCTATCAGAGCGGCAGCACGGCGGCGAGGCCCGGCCGGAGGGTGCGGCGGGACGTGTCGATGAATTGAATCATTGAACTGCAGAAAGGAGAATTGGTCCTGACTGAATTCTAATTCGCGTATCAAAATTCTGAGAGTCATGGATGATAGTCAAATTGGCCCTCGGGTTGTTTTTTCTGACCAGGATCGAATTTATCATTGTCTCCTCCAGGATTAGCATTATCCCTAGCGTCTGCCGCTACAGCCGGTTGTTCTTTTTCGACCGTGGCTGGATGTGAGCTTCTAGCCGGAGGTGAAGTAATTTTATTGGATGAGGGTAGCGGAGGGGGCTTCTGTGAAGGAAGCGGGGGTATAACGGGAGACGACCTTGGGAGGGGCATATCAGTAGCCCAGTTTTTCCCATTACTTTGTTCTTGTACACCCCTCTCAGACCGAATTGGCCCCAATATGGCTCTTATGATGAATAACACACACACTGCGATTGCAGGTCCCAAAATCCACAAAGACTGGTGAGGCTTTCTTTTCTGAATTCGAGGAGGAGACCCTGAAATAGTCGAATCTTCAGGTATTTTCTTGGAATCCTCAGGTGCATAGCCCCCCAGTTTAGAATTTGGGATCGGACAATCGATGACGGCGCTTATACCACCCGTCTCCGCGCGTACCCGGCAGATCCATAACCTGTCGGCGGGTAAATTGGCGCAAATCACTCCCGCCTCGACAAATGCATCCTTTCCTGTCAATTCCAGTTGACCTTCGCGCAGCACCTTTTCAAGAACGATCGGATCGCCGCGGACTTGTTGTAAAGGGATGTCGCATTCTAAAGCCGCAGGAAGCGGAACTGGGCAAGCCGTCAGCGATTGGTCGAGGATGTCGTTTACCACCTTGCAGGTCAGGAGAGATGAAATATCGACACCGTCGGTTTCTTCACGTGCAACAAACGCGGCAAACAAGACAAACCTGCCTGGCCGCCCGTGTACATCACGGCCTCCGTTACCAAAGCGCCATACACAGGCCCAGCTTGGTGTTACTTGGGCAATCCCGCCAATTACGGTCTGATGGGTGAGTTGGTTGGGATCTTCCGGTATTCCCGCAGCGGCCACGTCGTAGTAAAATCGGACCAATAAATTCCTGTCCAAATCAGGCGAGTGCCAACTCCAGAACGATCCATCCTTCGATGACTGTGACGGATCATAAAAAGCCGTAAAAATCCGAACCATAGGACTTTCTAAAGTGATTAGGGAACGCTTGGTCTCCATTTTACTTCGTGACTCTGTCCCAGATTCCCGTGAAGATAAAATATGAAGGGCTTGACCTCTCCTGGATTCAAATTAAACTCTTGTTTTTTCAAGGAATTATCTTCTCCGACTAACCATGCCTCTACGATGATCCGGCCAGAAGTCCCTTTATTGATTACCTTTCCTTTGACAGTCACTAAGTCATAGAAAATATCTCCCGGATCCACCTCTTTCTCGAAATCAAAGAGTTCCGGCTCCGGCCTAACAACAACTATCGGTGGTTGTTTTGTGGGCGCAGAAAAGGGGGGGGACGAACATGATCTGGCAAACGGATAGAGTAGTAGGATTATGATAATCCACACGTACTTCATCGCAATTTGAAGCCACTCCGTTTGCTTTTTTTGATTGCCTGACAATGGATTATGATCTGGAGGGATGTGCGCAGACAGGTCAGCCTGCAATTCCTGCTTGACTTTCCGGACCTGTGCGGTCAACCAATTTACCAGCCCCCCGAATCCTGCCGATCGGAATTGCGCAACCGGCACTTGGCGCGGCCTGCCGTCCCCATCCACTACAATCCGGGTTTCGGCAACGGCGGCTATCGGGTGCACCACCATCTTCTTGATAGCCACGTGTGCGTTAAAAACATAGGGGATGACTTGTTTGACCAAAGCAAGCCAGCCTCCGCGCTCATGAGCAAGCTCTTTGTAAAGATCCGCCTGGGTGAGCACAAGGCAGACGCGTCTCCTATGGCCAACCGTTGTCAAATAATCCATGGCCGACTTGATTGCTGCTTCATTGGCAGTACGACGTTCTGCATCGCCCTCGCCACAGAAATCCTTGAGATTCACTAAAAACAAAATGATATCTGCCGAGCGGCAATATTCGGCCAGCGCCTGTAAATGGGCCGGCAAGGAATCGACCGAGTAGATCTGCTCCTCGCCAAAAAGCAAACGAAGATCCTGCCCCGCCACATCAATTAGCCGGAGATCGCATTCCTGCTCGCCGACAATGTTCAATTTCCATTCAAGCTCGAATTTCTCTCCGGGCACAGTCGAGGGCGGCCAATCGCCTGATTGTAAAATCCCCCAGACACGTTCCACATACTTTAACGTCTTGACACCCTTGGGATTAAGAAAGACTCCGCGAGCGTCAATGGTGCAAAGCCTTTTCGCCAGCGTGGTCGCCAACACGGTCTTTCCGGAACCTTCCATACCAATCACGGCGATGGTCGGAGACCGAACCGTTCGGGGCGGCGTCGACATTGTCGTGCTGGCATCTGAGTGAATCATTGAAATGTTCCCAAGTGCGCCATCAACTGTTGTTTTAGGGGATTTTTCGGCTGACATGCCCGCCATCGGCTCCAACTGTCCGGACGCCACCATGTAGATAAAGGACGCTGCTGATTGTCGCGAAACTGCTTTAGCCAATAGTGCAAATCTTCTGCAAGTCGTATGATTCCTTCCTTAACGGCCGCCAGCCGCCCGGCGGGATTCACCAGTTCCCGGATCCGCGCTTCTAGCATCGGTATCCCAGCTTTTTCTAACGATTCTGCATCTTGCGCCCGGCGTGCTTCCGCGCCTTTCAGGCCGGAGACAAAGTGGAATTGCGGTCGGCGTCCGCTGAAAACGTCGGCATATCTTCGTCGAAATCGCTCGCGGTCGCGGGATTCCCAGTCTTCCGATCCGGTCACCACGACATCGTCGCAGATTTCCGCGAAGAAAGTGTCGCAGAACGACTTCTCCCGTTTGCCAATCCCCTGGTCCGCCAGCACAACCCAAAAAACTTGGGAAACCTCGTCTTTCAGGTAGCCCTTGAGCGCAGCTTCGTGGGCACCGTCCGCTTCGCCCGCCTGCGCCGCGCCAAATCCTGGTGTATCGGCGATAACGAGGCCATTGCCGAGAAGGGGAAGGGATGCCTCGACGGAAACCTTTCTCACCTCTCTGCCCGCGACCTCCCCTTCCTCGTCAGACATCAAGGCGAGCCTCTGATGTACGGCTTCTATGTTCTCACAGGACCAAGATGGCCGAGTAAGGCTGTTGCGATAGTACACCGTAACGCGCAGTTTCTCCCCGTAGACCAATTCAATGGGGGCAGCAGTGCATGGCCCGTTGCGTCGGGGTGCCAATTCAGCGCCCATAAGGGCATTTAGAAGCGTTGATTTGCCGACGTTCGTTAATCCCACAACCCCCACCACGTAACGATCGGCGACGATCTTCAACCGACGGCGCGCCGCAATAAGTATGCGGCTTGCTTCCTGCAAAACACTCCGCACCTCTCCGAGGGAGTGGTACTCGGCCGACTCGTAGACAAGCATCAGAAATTGGTCCACGATTTTCACCACCTCGCCGGGGGAGGAAATTTCCATGTCGCCGCCCCCCTTAAGTGACCGTCGGAATGGAAGAGATCCTCCCTTGCCCTTGCCGGCCATCCTCAATCAGTTTGTGAAGCCGATTGGCGAACTCCGATAGGCGGATCACCTCCTTATCACTCGGGCGGTGATCCCGAGCGGTGACCATTGCCGCTTCCACTTGCTCGAGTTGCCGGTCCAGGTTGAGACGGATTTCTTCAACGATGGTTTTCCCCATCTTCCGGATGGCGGGAATTCTTTCCGTCAAAATCTGGTTGAAGACTTTGACAACCTGTTCTTGGCTTGCCTCAGTGATCTTGTCCTTGAGCTTCAGTTTGGATACACGCCAGGAAAACGGAACCGCCAACACTCCGATGCCTACCAGTGTCCAGCCAACGGGGCCTGCTAACGCAACCCACAGCGGCGTGGCGGCGACCGTCGCTGGAGTGGCAACCGTAACCGTTCCAGTGGTCAACGGTGCCAAGAAACTAAGACCGAGAGAGTTTAGTACACCCGACAGCAATGACGGCGCCGCCAGAGTTGTTGTGGCCGCGACCGCTGCTGCATTTGTTGCCGCAATACTAGCGGCGGCTGCACTACCCGCTGAAACCAATCCCAACCCGGCCGCAGCGGTTGCCGCCCCACCAAGGGAACCAGCAATCACTGCATTTCCCTCACGAGAGCGAATCGCCACGGCACCAACGTCGCCCACATTTAGCGTAGGATATGTCGCATGCAAACGATTACATGCCTCGCGAACGCTTTCTTCAAACCGCACGGCGAGAGGGTGCAGATGATCGTCAATGGTTTGCGTAAGCACTGTCGGCAATTGCTTCGCCAATGACGAGACCTCAAAGACTGAGGTTTTTTCTATTTTGCTGGTCAAGACTGCCAATACGAGGGACTTCACTTCTTTCAACCCCTCCTCGTAAACATCCACCGCCTTGGACCATGCCAAGGTAAACTCCCTTTCTGCAAGAGTCCGCTCCGATTCGATCATCCGTTTCCTTTCATGCAAGGCTCTCAATTCGGAATCCAATTCCTCCGCTGTTTTACAACTACTTGCTAGTTCCACCGCCAAGGCTTGACATACAGGTTGCACTGCTAGACGGATTCGGGATTCAAACCGATCCGATAACACCCGGCCCTTTTGGGCGGCCAGGAACTCGGCGATCTCCTGCATAAAGGCGGCAACACCACTCCCGGCAAGATCTCCTTGAAATGCCTGTTTCGCGCTGATGCGGTATATCCGCTCCACATTCACCCCGATTTGTGCAAGCAGGCGCGTATTATGGATAACAGCGTCTTCAATATCGGTTTCACTGGATTGATCGACGCGATTGATGGCAAAGAAGACCTTGCCGATATCCGCGGCCTTCACTTTTCGGAGAAGATCCAATTCATCTTGATCCAAAGGCATCCGTGCTGTTACCAGGAAGATCACCGCGTCGGCTTGAGGAATAAAAGCATGGAGAAGGGCGTCATGGTGTTCATGGAGGGATGCCGCTCCCGGTGTATCCACTAATTCCAAGTCATGATCAAGCCCTGGAAATGGCCCTTCAATTTCCAAAACATCGACACCCTTAAAATTCTCTTTATTGTGTTCCTCGGTGACATATTCGCGAATGCGATGAAAGGCAATTGTCTCCTGGCGCCCGTCGCGAAAAAATACCATGGCCCGTTCCGTTTCCGCCCACCGGAACCGGGAGATCGCACTGGAAGCCGGAAGTTTGTCAATCGGGGCAACGGTATCGTCCTTGCGGCCAAGCAAGGCATTCAGCAACGTTGACTTGCCCCGCTTGGCTTTCCCCAGAACGGCCAAGATGAAACGATCTTGGAGAAATCCGTCAATCGCTTGCTTGATCTCCGTAACGGCAGTGCGGTTACCACAAGATTGAAGTACATCAAGAACGTCCCTTGACCATTCGACCTGCTGATTCCGATCCGAGTTATGGGTTATGTCCATGTCATTCTCCCAAATATGTTAAAAAAACTTGTACGAATTTATTAGGCGCCACAGTTCTATCCAGGACATCCTCACGTAATAAAAAAGGAGCGCCGGTCCCACGGCTGCTCGCCGAGCCCCCGCCAAGGGGCAGAACAGAACAGCACGTGGCCGACGCTCCCTAACGGGAGCGCGGTCCATGTACTGCCTCTGTTCTTGAGCAATGAAGCTCAGATTGGCGGTTTTCGGCGAAGCAGTTGGACGCTTGCGCGTCGTTTCAAATTATTGTTTCGGCCGCTCGGCGGCCGACATTTCGGTGTTCTCCTCGTGTGATGTCACAATAATTCATCACCCGCTTTAAGAGGGGGAAACTGTCCATTAGTTTAGACAGAATTCTCTACTATTTCAAGCCCCGCGAAACTCTGCCGACTGCAAAATAATGTCTGTTTGCCTTGACGAAAATTTCGCCAATAACCTTCGAATGAACACCCTGCCATGACCAAACCTACAAAAAGATTGCCACGTGGTAAACTCCGTGAAATCCGCCTACCCTGTCATGGCATTGCCATCCGACTTCATCGGGAAAATTCTCCCGACCGACCCGGTTCCGGTTCCATCACCAGTGATCTGAAAAGCCCCGGCAGAACCGCTGCTGACCGGCTCTACAACGCGGCGATCGACGGCTTGGAATCCCTGGTCCTCGCGCACGCCTGCGCCGGAATTGATGTCAAATCGCCGGCTTACCTGGAAGGGATCGAAACGGCCATCGACGCTCTTGAGAATCAATTCCAGTAAGCGAATTTGAATTCCGATTCAAAATCTTCCCCGCCAGTCGGCTCCAAGGGACGCAAAATGGCTGTCCAGGCCATTGCTTCCCTTTTTTCCCAACAGGAGATACTCTATGCCGCTCTCAAAGGGCTATAAGAAGAATTTCAACACGCTCCGCCGCGCCTTCCTGGCGGGGGATGCGGCGCTGATGGAGTGCCAACTGGCCGCCTCCGGCGAATCGGTGGCCGTCGTCTGCGCCGCTAATCGGCTGGCTGACGGGGGCGCAGAATTCGTGCCATTCGCCATGCTCTTCTCCGGCAATCCTTACGAAACCATCAATCCGCCCAGACCCGAAGGCGGTTTCTACACCCAGGGGGAGGTCCATGCCGGAGGTCGGTAACCGTTACAAATGCCTGCAAATCAACGCCCCCCAGTGGTATCGGCGGGAGGATTTTATGCGGTATCTTCAGCAGGAACTCTGCCGGCCAGATCCCGGCCTCGGGGCGGCCACGTGGCACCGCGGCCCGCGGGCCAGCGAATACTCAGACCTGTTTCTCTGGTTTGAGGATGGTGACGGATCGGACTTTGGCCTGATGCCGGACGATATCTGGCAGGAACTCTGCCAGATTTGCCAAGCGGCCGATTTCAACGGGGGAATCGTCTGGATCAAGAATCTTCAAGAATGAGGGGCGTCGTTGAGGCACCCTCAAAACACGGAGAAATCAACATGGCTGAACGTATGGCCGCGGAAATTCACGTCGGCGGCAAGATGACAACAGAACTTGCGGAAGAATTGTGCGGCTTCGTCTGCGCCGCCGGCGTCCAACCGGAATACGGGGGAGGACGCTTCGAACCGCAAAACCCGGAAGAATTGCTGCAGGCCAAAGACGGAGACTATCTCCGCTTCTACGATGACGAGGCCTCCTGGGGTGAATTCGCCGACCTGGAGGAATTCCTCCAGGGGCACGGGATCCCTTTTGACCGCTACAGCGATGGGAAATACGAGTACGATTGTGAATTGAAGTGGTTCCGGCCGGGGATCGGCGTTTCATTCTGCATCACTACGAAGGCCGGCCTTCCGGTGGTTGAGGCCGTTTCCATTAAACCCGTGCTGCGCGCCCTGCAACGCCTGCCTGGGGAGTTCAAGAAAAAAGGGCTCAGTATGGCGGGACTCTGGAAACGGATCGAGCGGATCGAAAAACTGCTGCGGCGGAAGTTGCCGGACGAGATGCCTCGGTTGCCGCCGTTTCGTATTCTTTCCCGAAAAGGTTCAGGCAGGATCCGTAAAACCTCCAAGAGCCGTAATCCAAAGGACAATTCCCCATGAATCTTCCTTTGCATCTTTCAACGAATCGCGTTGATCTCCACGAATTCCAACAGCAACGCCGCTTGCTGGCTAAAATCGCCGATCTGGCCCAGCACCGGAGGCATTATGTGGCTACCGCCCGGGAGGAAAGGCTCCTGGAAGGATTGCTGAACTTGACCGACGCCCTGTACGACTGGGCCGTCGAGCGTAAGGGTGAGCCTTTTGCCGTACCACGGATCGTGCTGAACGTATCGGGCGGGGTGGTGCAGGAGGTGTTTTGCTCTGACCCCCACGCCCAAGTCGTGTTAATTGACTGGGACGCGGACAATGCCGATCCAAAGAACGAGCATGTAATCACCGTTGAATGGGAAGATTATAAACCGCTGGTGGCTTATGTCGTCGAATTTCCGACCGATCCTTTGTCGGTTTTGTGGGGCACCCCCGTTGAGGCCGTTCTGGAGGCGGCAAAGATCGATGTAGGCTTGTGCGAGTGTGAAGCGCCGGGACGTTTTTGCTCGGGGGTGCCGGGCATCCTGGCGCGGGTCAGAAAAAATGGCAAGCTGGCCGCCGGAGCCAAAGTCGAGCGTTGCGACCTCTGTCGGCGCTATCCCTCCGATACGGCCGCTTTCCAGGCACTCCAAGACCTCGGTCTTACGGAATGATTTTTTATCCCCATCAGGTATTGTCCGTCCTTGAAACAAGGTAATCGTCGAACACGTCGAACCATGACATGACTGATAACTATCTGCTATTTTCCGCAGTCATTCCCCGGCTGACGGAATCGGACCTCTGTGAACATCATGGCGATCGCAAATCAGAAGGGCGGGACGGTGAAGACCACTATTCTTAACCGCCGAAAGGATCGTCTATCATAACGTCCCAAAATGGGACGAGCAGAGAAACATTCTGGAAATAGATAATCCTAGAGAAGCTGCGAAGGAGGTAATCCGATGAGCCGCGCGTATTCCATGACCGTAGAGATTTCCGGGCACGATCCTGCCCGGAAGGAGGCGATTCAGGCCGCCGCCGAGGCCGAATGGCCGTTTGAGAAGGACTGCTGGACTGACAACGGAGAGAAAATGAATGTCTTCGGCGATGGGCAACTTTGCGGCGGCGAGATGGAGGAGGAATTTACCGAGCGGTTGTCCTTGGCCGTCTGGCGGGCCAACGGGGCATTCTGCGAGGTCGTGGTCGATGCGACATACATGGAAGAGTTGCCGCACGAAACGCACTTTCTCAATGAGAATGACTATGCCCGGCTGTTGAAGAACAAACCACCACAGACTCGGGGTGGGAAAGCGGGGCGCAGAAAAACGTGAGCGTGAATGTCCCATCAACTATTTCTTCAGAGCCTTCTCAAGTTCTGTCCTTCGAGCTTCGAGTTCAGCCAGCCGATTTTTCAGGTCGGCGATTTCCTTCTTGATTTTGCGTAGTTCCGTTTTGTTTTTGTCGCTTGATAATCGATCCTCGCCAAACTCTTCCGCAATGTACTGCTCCAATTGACCCCTCAAGATCCGGAGGTAAGGATTTCCCCAGACCACCCCCTCCCGATATTCAAGTTTGCCGGCTCGTATGCCTTGAATGATGAAGTCCCGGCTCACTCCATATTCCTTCTTGGCTGTCACGTCGCTCAAGGTTGCCCCTTTGCGGTTCCACTCGCCGTATTCTGCCATAGTGAAGTTCTTTGTCTGAACAAGAAATAATCGAATCGCAGCTTCTTATTTCGCACCCGGGCCGGTTATCCGGAGACTTCAAACTCCCAATCAAAATAGTAAACTGCCGCTGTCTGTCAAGCCTTTGGAGTAATTCTTTCAAAAGAGTTCGGAAAGAAACCGGCAATTTCTCCGCCGAGTCTCGCCACGTTCTGTTTCCTCTAATTTTCAATTTTGGAGACCCACAGCATGAGTACCTTGATTGATGAACCCCTTGCGCAAACCACAACAGCGTCCGCACAACAACTTCGCACCACGATGGCCGCCGTCCGGGTGAGCCTCCAATGGTTCGGGACCCGCAAGACGTTGACGCCCGAACAGAAATCTCAGGCCGCCGACGCCTTCGGGGCCGAGGGAAATTATCTCTCCGCCGGCAAGAAGCTGATCGACACGGCCCATCCGGCCTTCAAGGCCGTCACGGCCGTCCGCGGCAAGATCCTCGGCCTCTGGAAGGCCCTCTCCCTGCCGTATCCCGAAGCGGGGATCAGACTGATCCGCCAGGATCGGATTGACGATTTCAACGCCCGGATGGAGGAACTCCGCGAGGCATTGGCGGAGGCCGTCGGACGGCTGGAGGAACACTATGCCGTACTGAAATCGGCTGCCCGGCAGCGTCTCGGTCGGCTCTACAACGCGGGAGATTACCCGGATTCCCTCCGCGGGCTGTTTGCCGTGCAGTGGGATTTTCCCTCGGTCGAGCCCCCGGACTATCTCCGGCAGCTCAACCCGGAACTCTACGCGCAGGAATGTCAGCGGGTCCAGGATCGCTTCAGCGAGGCGGTCCGCCTGGCCGAGGAGACTTTTACAGCCGAGCTGGCCAAGTTGGTCTCCCACCTGACCGAGCGGCTGTCCGGCACGGAGGACGGCAAGCCCAAAATCTTCCGCGATACGGCCGTCGGCAATCTGACCGATTTCTTCGGGCGATTCCGGGAGTTGAATGTCCGCAGCAACGAGCAGCTTGACCAGCTCGTGGCCGACGCCCAGCGGATCGTCCGGGGCGTGCAGCCGCAGGACCTGCGGGACAACGCCGGATTGCGGCAGCACGTGGCCGCGGAACTCTCCCGAGTGCAGAGCATGCTCGATGGCCTGCTGGTTGATCGTCCCCGCCGCAACATCCTCCGCCGCCCCCGGTAGGCTTGTTATGGAACTCATCATCACGCCCGAGGGATCCGTTCGCTGTGTCTACCACGAAGCCATTGATCTTTCTGTCTTAGGCCGCCTGAAAATCACCCGCGCCTCGCACGTGGAGCCCGACGTGCGGGGAGGTTGGGGGGCGGACCTCTCGCCGGTTGGCGGTCCTCTTCTCGGGCCGTTTCCTTTACGGAGCGACGCCCTGGCGGCGGAACAAGCCTGGCTGGAGGCCAATTGGCTGAACCGCGGCACGGGGTAACGCCCATTCCCTTCCTTATTCTGGAGAATTTGCCATGCTTGCCCTTTCAAAACCCTCTCTCGTTGCGCGCTGGCACCGCCGATTTGGGGCCGGCCGTCGGCAGCGCGTCTGGACTCGGCCCGTTGCCGGCCTGGGTTACCTGGCCAACGGGCCGGTGATCGACGGCCTGATCGAGATCGAACATCTGGTGTTGGTCGTCCTCTATGATGAACCGCGAAGTAATGGACGATTGGCGCTGCGGCTGGCCGGTTTTTCCGGGACCGCGGCGCCTTGGGGAGTGAAGTGGGGTGGCCCTGAGCAGTGCCGGTTCGATAAAGACCTTTTGCTCCGCCCCACGCGCCATGCCCGCGGTCAGCGGATCGACACTGCCAGTAAAAAGCTTCTCCAAGTGGGACTCCAGTTGGACCGGCAATTAGAGAAGCACGCCCGCTACCCGGGGCTCGTTTACCGTAATCGCTTGCAATTGCCCCGGCTCCGGGCCGGTTTTCGTGCCTTGGATGCGGCCCGCGTTACGGGTGACGGCCCGGAACTGGCCGAGTATTGCCGCCGATCGGGAAAATCGGCCTGTCAGGCACTTTACGAGGCCAGATATTTTCACGAGGGATTGACAATGTTTCCGTTGGCATGGGTGAGCCACCTTTGGGAGAACGTAACGGCCGTCTTCGTGGATCTGGACCGGTTCCCGCGCTGGCAGGTCTTTCCACTGAGAAGATTGCCCGAGGACCTGCAAGGTTTTTCCGGAGCGGCGGAGTACGATTTCGTCAATAGCCGCTTCCGATCGTTTACCCCCCATCGCGAGGCAAGACCCATTGGAATTCTGAACAAGCGGTTGCTGGTTGAATAACAGCGATCTGGCCCAAATTCAAAATCGCAAAAACTCTATCCCATTTTCAGGAGAATGAACCGTATGAAGATTTTATACATTAATAATGACGGCGGCGGCTTCGCCGATTACGTTGAGGTCGCCGAAGGGACCACGGTCCAGGCGTTCTTTGCCGCGCGCGTCCCGCACGGCAAACCCCACGACTACCTGATCCGCGTCAACCGCCAGCCCGCGGCCGCCGACCAGGTGCTCCGAGAGGGCGACCGGGTGAGCTTCACACCCGTGAAAATCGAGGGGGCGTTGCCGTAGCAAAATCATTCGTCCACGAAGGACACGAAGGACACCAAGGATAATCACCTCCCATTAAAAAATCTTCTTCGTGTCCCTTCGTGAACTTCGTGGATCATTACTGAGGGCCTGCCGCCGTGCACAAGACATTACGGCAGGCCTGCTTCGTTTTCCAGGAAAACTTCATTCCCCTAAGAACCTGCCATGAACCCTATCCAAAAACAGGCCCTGCGGGCCGCGGGCATGATCCGCCGCCGGCTGGCCGAACGCCGGGAAGAACCAACCCCGATCCAACTTCCCGAAGACCACTGGTCCGAGATGCAGCGGTTCATCCGCCAGATCCAACAGGCCCAGCGGCACCGCTGGCATCGCGCGGCCCGCCGTCTGACCGACGATCTGCTGTACCAGATCGATTACTGCCGGTCTCGCTTGTCGGACCTCCTGGCCCTCCTGCGGCAAAAGTCCGAATCTCCCGCACTCCCTGCGCTGAAGGATCTCTATCAGGAAATCCTCGCCCTCCAGGAGGAGTACGACGAATTCGACGTGGACCCGAAGACCGGCGAAATCCGCGTGACCACGGAGCCGATTGTCCTGCAAGACCTCCGGTTGGGGCAGTTTGCAATCCGCCTGCACTGGAAGTCGTCGGGCGGCACGTCCCCCTACAACATCGTCGCCCTGGAACCCCATCCGGCGGCCAGCGACAGCTCGGTGACCCACCCGCACGTGCAGAGTGAACGCCTTTGCGAAGGGGACGGCCGGGCCGCCATCCGCACGGCGCTGGACCAGGGGCGGCTCGGTGATTTCTTCCAGATCGTCACCCAAATCCTCTCGACCTATGCCGAGGGGAGCGCTTACGTGGAACTGGACCAGTGGTATGGCGAGTCGTGTTCCGATTGCGGGGGCTTGGTCGATGAGGACGAACGCTACTACTGCAACCGCTGCGAGAATCTGCTCTGCGGCGAGTGCTCGACAAGCTGTGAGCATTGCGGCGACGGATACTGCTCGGGCTGCATCTCCTCCTGCCAAACCTGCCAGGAGCCCCATTGCTCCGCGTGTCTGGAAGCGTGTGCCAAATGCTGCCGAGCGACCTGTCCCCATTGCCTTCAAGATGGACTCTGTGAGAGGTGTTATGAACAACAACAACAAGACGACCGAAAAGATGCTCCCGCCGATCCGGGCGGGCAATCTCCGGCCCAGCGCGACGCGGAAGCCGAATTCCCCGCGATTGATCAAGGAACCCGCACCGCGGCGACAGCCCCAAAATCCCTCGTTGCGGTTTAGCCCCGCCGCCTGGGCAAAGCTCCTGTTCTTGCGAGACCTGGGCGAGACGGAGGTCGGCGGATTTGGCGTCACGGCGGCCGAGGATTTGCTCTTCGTCGAAGACGTCGTTTTGGTCAAGCAGATCTGTACTCCCCTCTCGGTGGTTTTCGACGACGTGGCTGTGGCCGATTTCTTCGACCAGCAAGTCGATCGGGGGCTCAAACCGCAGCAATTTGCCCGGATTTGGGTCCATACGCATCCCGGCGACTGTCCGCAGCCCAGCGATACGGATGAGGAGACGTTTGGCCGAGTCTTCGGCGCCACCGATTGGGCCTTAATGTTTATTCTTGCTCAGAACGGGCAGAGCTACGCCCGGTTGCGCTTCAACGCCGGTCCCGGGGGCGAGATGCCGATCCCCGTTGCCGTGGATTACCGCCGGCCGTTTCCGGCCAGCGACCATGATGCCTGGCGGGCGGAGTATTCGGCCAACGTACAGGAAGAGGAATTTTTCGATCGGATTGGACCGGCGGCGCTCTCCGATCCCGGCAGTGAAAAGAAACCCTTTGTTCCTTTCGGGTTCGATCGCGATGCAGACGTTTGGCTCGATGACTGGTTCGGGCCTTTCGAGGAACTGCCCTTGATGGAGGAGGTCGCCCTTGGAAGCCACATTTGACCGTTTCAACCGGCAGCAGGACCTGGTGCCTCAGAATCGGCTGGAAAATCTGACCGTGACCGTGATCGGTGTGGGGGCCATCGGCAGGCAGGCGGCCCTGCAACTGGCCGCCCTCGGCGTCCCGCGCCTGCAATTGATCGACTTCGATACGGTCGATCAGACGAACGTCACCACCCAAGGGTATTGCGCTTCCGACGTCGGGCAGCCGAAGGTCACCGCCATGGAGTCGGCCATCCGCCGGATTGATCCGGCTATCTCCGTCGAGGTTATCCAGGATCGCTACCGTCCCAAAACCGCTAGCGGCGAGGCGGTCTTCTGCTGCGTTGATTCCATTACCGCCCGGGCGGCGATCTGGCGTTCGGCCGGCCGAACCTGCCGGTTCTGGGCCGACGGGCGGATGCTGGGTGAAGTTCTTCGCGTTTTGGCAGTGGACGAAACAACCGGCCGGGAGCACTATCCGCAGACGCTTTTTGCCCAGGCCGAGGCCCAGCCGGGCCGCTGCACCGCCCGGAGCACGATCTACGCCGCCAATATCGCCGCCGGCCTGATGGTCCATCAGTTTACCCGCTGGCTGCGCCGGCTGCCGGTGGACCGCGATACGTCGCTGAATCTCCTGGCCGGCGAGTGGGCCGTGTCGTAAGGCCCGCTCTCTGATCGAGGGGGCGTTCTTTGAGAGAAGCCCCCTTCTTTTTTTCCTGTGCCTTTCCCGACCGCTGGAGGTTATTCCTGCGGTCCCCTTCCCCCCATTTATAGAGGAATAGCGCCATGACCCAAGCCCAACTGAATCGTGCCGTCTCCCGTGCCACGGGCGAATCCCTCTCGACTATCACGTGTCGGGGTTTTGTCCCCCTGACCGTCGGTCCCATGGAAAGCGAACGCCGTCCGCTGGTCGTCGATTGGGACCGGCTCGACGCCCTCCGTCCCCGCTATCTGCCCCAGCGGAGCCGCCCGCGGCGTACAGCGGCATGATCCTTGTCCTCTATCCTCTTTCCTGTAAAGGAGATCGACCCATTGATTACCATGACCCGCCGTTTGGCAGGGCAGCTCCGCACGGTCTTCCGCCGCGCCCTGGGCAACTTCCGAACTCCCGGCCCCGCCGTCTGTTTCACCGGCGGGCTGGAGGGGCTCAGCGTGAGGGTAAGCTCCGCCGAGGTCGCCGCCGCCTACCATCTTCCCCCGGCCGTCCAGCCTGCCGAAACGCTCTGGCTCCCCTTCGAGTTCCTCGCCGACTGCGAGGGGAAGACCGACGAGCCGGTCCGGCTTGAGGCCGGCGGCAAGGGCCGGGTTACCGCCCACTGGCGCGACGGCAGCGTGCCGCAGGCCGTCCGCTACGAGCGGGCGGAGCCGAAGGGGAAAGAAGATTTTCCCGGCGTGCCCGCGAAATTGGCCGAAAATCCGCCAGGATTGCTGGCGGCCCTGCACGAGGCGTCCGAGACGACCGATCCCGATGCGATCCGTTATGCCCTGGGTCACATCCAGCTCTGCGGCCGGGATGGCTCAATCCGGGCCACTGACGGTCGGCAACTGTTGGTCCAGGCGGGTTTTACTTTTCCCTGGAAAGACGACCTGCTGATCCCCCGCACGAAGCTCTTCGGCTGCCGGGAGCTTGTGCAGGACCAGCCCGTGCAGATCGGCCGGAGCGACGATTGGCTGGGCCTTCGGGTTGGACCCTGGACGTTTCACCTGCGGATCAACCGAGACGGCCGCTTCCCCGAGACGGACCGCCACATTCCTAAGATCGCCGAGGTGACGACCCGTTGCCGGTTCGCCCCGGCAGACACCCAGTTCTTGGCCGGCGCCTTGCCGAAACTCCCCTGCAATGACGAGCAAAATCTGCCCGTTACGGTGGATTGCAACGGCAGCGTCATCATTCGGGCGAAGGGGGAGGTGGGAGGCCGGCCGACGGAATGTGTGCTGAGCAATTCCACCTACGAAGGCCAACCGGTCCGGTTAAACGCCAACCGAAAATATTTGGCCCGCGCGTTGGGCCTGGGGCTTCGCGAACTCCAGGTCGTCAGTCCCCAAACCGCCTTCGTCTGCCGGGACGAAACACGATCTTTCACCTGGATGCCGCTCGACCCCGAGTCGGCCATTGCGCCCTGTAAAAACGCCCTCCGCAGCTGTTCTCCGCTGGCGGCAGCGGAGCCCACGACTCCCTATCCTCGAACCGAAAGGAAAAACCCCACCGTGTCCGAATCCAAACCCACTCCTCCCGCCAAGGCAAACGGTCAGGCCGGAGCCAACGGTCATGCCCGGAAGATGGCCGCTCGTAAGGCCGACCAGCAGGAAGTCACCAACCTGATCGAGCAGGCCGAAGCCCTCCGTACCGTCCTGCGGGACATGATGTTAAAGACCAACGAATTGGTCAAGAACCTGAAACACCATCGGTATAAAACCAAGGCGATTGCCAGTACGTTGGCGTCGCTCCGGCAATTGAAGACGATCGGCGTTTGAAATGAAAGAAACGAGAAAAGTTGGAAATCATACCGTCCGGGGCGTCAGGGGCAGGGGCGCTCCGGACGGACTTTTTCAGCTTCTCCCTTACCGCGAGCATAGTCAAACCGACCTCAAAAAAACTAGTGATGTTGCTCTTCGGGTAATTCCTCCACAACCTTTTTCAACTTCTCATTTTCTGTTGGACATGATTTTGGGACCCGACGCGTGTGTATCACGTTTCGGCGAAGTGTTAAACGGAGAGGACGGCTGAAACCATTAGATGCAACGCCTGGTCCTGACTCTTGGATGTGTAGAACGGGAATCTTTGTGGTTAGGTACCGAGCTCAAAGTGTTTAGTACTCAACGCTCATCAGAATTGAAAATATGTCTAGCAATAGATCCCATTTTGCGTTTGTTGTAAATAAAATTTTCGGAGTGAAGCAATGAACTCATACCCCAAAACTTCAACCGAGCCCTTCATGGAAGTGAACTTGAATTGTTTGGCCGATCGCCTCGGCCTTTTGCTAGCCCAAGAGTGGTTTCGTGAGTGTAGAAATCAAGATGCAGCCGAAGTATCACCACTGATGCCACCAGAAAGAGGGGGCGAAAACGGCCCTTTTGCCCCACTGACCGGCACAGGAAAAAAATTAAGCTAACTACTTGAGGGTGTCCTGAAATTCACAGGCAATCCACAATCCATTTTACTTGCCCGTTCTTATTGCCACGGCGGTGGTTATAACGAACGAG
>JAFGPV010000015.1 GCA_016936015.1 Pirellulales bacterium | reverse complement strand
GCAGGATGCGACGCTCTGAACGTCGTCATGTTGGTTCAAGTCCAGCTCCCGCAGCTTCACAGACGGAAGTCATCCGGCCGGATGAGGAGCCTGTCTTGAAAACAGGTGGCGGCGAGCAGCCGCTTATGGGTTCGAGTCCCACGGCTTCCGCTTTGAATTATGGTCCTGTGGCCCAGCGGCGACGGCAGCACCCTTACAAGGTGACGATCGGCGGTTCGAGTCCGCCCAGGACCACTGGATGAGGGATGAAGGATGAGGGATGAAGGATGAGGGATGAAGGATGAATGAAGGATTGATCTGGATATGGTTGAGTTTCCTCATCCCTCATCCTTCATCCTTCATCCCTCCGATCATGCCCTTGTGGAGCAGCTTGGAGTGCTCGCCTGCCTGTCACGCAGGAGATCGCGGGTTCAAATCCCGTCGAGGGCGCTTTGGAAAAGTGAGGCACGGTACGCAAATCGGAAAAGCGGCCAAGCTCAAACCTTCGTGATTTTGCGGGTTCGACTCCCGTCTGTGCCACTGGAGGGTTGTGTTCCTCACGGCGGCCCGTAAAGCCGTTGTCGCAAAAGAAGTGAGGTGGACGACGAGAGGTTCAATTCCTTCACGACCCACTGAAAAACCGGCCCGTTCGTCTATCGGCCTTAGGACGCTGGCCCCTCAAGCCGGAAAGGCGGGTTCAATTCCCGCACGGGCCACTGAAGAAATGACCAAGTGGCGCAACTGGAAGACGCGCGACGCTCAGAACGTCGTGCCTTAAAGGGCTTGGGAGTTCGAATCTCCCCTTGGTCACTGTCGCTGCAGGCGCGGCAGGTGCCCAACTGGCTCCCATAAGGCCGGTGCGCCCGGTTCGATACCGGGGCCTGCAACTGAATACGCCGCGGGTCGGCCAGTGCCCAGTGGAGCTTCATAAGCTCTGCTCACCGGGTGCAACCCCCGGACCCGCAACTTAGGACGAGGTACGCAAACTGGAAAAGCGGCGAGGTCGAGAGCCTCGTGATTTTGCGGGTTCGACTCCCGCTCTCGTCATTGCGATGACGATCCCGTGGTCTAACGGTAAAGACACCTGGGTGACAACCAGGAAAGTGACGGTTCAATTCCGTCCGGGATCACTGTGAAACTTCGGAAGGTAGCCGGATACGGTTTGCCGGGCCGGTTTGCTAAACCGTGCGGCCCCGTAAGGGGCCATGTGGGTTCGAATCCCATGCCTTCCGCTTGCCCCGATGGTGAAACGGACATCATGCCTCGGTTCTAACGAGGAGTTCCGGGTTCGAGTCCTGGTCGGGGTGCTGGTGAAAGGGATTTAGGGATTGGGGATTAGGGATTAGCAAAACCCGATGTGGTGTCATTACTAATCCCTAATCCCTCGCCTCTAATCCCTACTGACGGTGTCTGTGGTGTAGCGGTTCCTGCACGGCTGGCTGTGAACCAGAGGGTGCCGGTTCGACTCCGGCCAGACACCCTGGAGGAAAATGACGAAGTTCAAATGTCGAATGACGAAAGTCCGGATTCGCTTGATGAGAGTGAACCAATATGTAGGGAGAATAATCATGGTACGGAGTGTGCTTCGGCGTCCCACGCTGGTCCTGAACCGCAACTGGCAGCCGGTCCACGTCGCCACGGTGGCACGGGCCTTGGTCCTGTTGTGGAACGAGTCGGCCCGCGTGGTCGATCCCGACGACTTCCAACTCTACACCTGGGAGGATTGGTTGAGGCTCATGCCGCGCGCCGACGAGCCGTTCGTCCAGGCGGTCCGCTTTCGACTCCGCGTGCCGGAGGTGGTTACGCTGACCGGCTATGACCGGTTGCCGCGGGCCGCGGTGACCTTCAGTCGCCGGAACGTGTTCAAGCGGGATCACAGCACCTGTCAGTACTGCGGTGCCCAGCCGGGCAGCGAGGAGCTGACCATCGACCACGTCCTGCCGCGGTCGCAGGGCGGCGTGTCGAGTTGGGAGAACTGCGTGCTGGCCTGCATGGCCTGCAACAAGCGTAAGGCCGACCGCACGCCGGAGCAGGCCCGAATGCGGTTGCGCCGCAAGCCGGTCCGACCGGTATGGAAACCGTTGTACGCCGACCACAGCCTGCGGATCGCAAGCTGGTCGAAGTTCGTTAGCGAAGTGTACTGGAACGTTGAGTTGCAGAAGTAGTCGTTACGCCGTGCCCCCGGCCAAACGGTCGGGGGCATTACAGGAGTGTGCTCCTGGGAGAGCCGACGGTCTCCAAAGCCGTCCCACAGGGTTCGAATCCTTGCACTCCTGCTTGCCGACGTGGCCGAACAGCAAGGCAGCGGTTTTGTAAACCGCATCATGCTGGTGCAAATCCAGTCGTCGGCTCTGGTGAGGAGTCCCGATAGTGTAGTGGAGTGCATCGGACCCTCCGAAGGTCCATGTCCTGGTTCGACTCCAGGTCGGGATATTCCAATCGGTAAGGAAAAGAAAAAACCTTGCCGCGTTTTATGCGGCAAGGTAGAGCGACACTTTTAGGATGGATCATTGAATTTGGCACATTGAGGACAAACCAGTACCTCGTGGACGATTTCCCGGCCTTCGCCGCCGGGGTCATCCACGTATACCTTTTTCCTTTTTCCGTTGGGTTCGATCCGGACGACATGATTCGCTTTCGAGCGATAAGGATACCGCTTTAATCGCGTTTGAAGAACCTTACGAACAGCACGAGTCCGCGGAGGGACCAGACGCCCGCACAAACGGCAATAGAACATTACGTAAGCCGAGAGAAATACTTTTGGGTGGCTTATGCCCAAAAGGTCTGAAGGGAGCGGCACAACATGAGCGCAGCTAAAAACCTTGGTCGAAGACGCACAAATCCAATCACAAATAAGATGTTATGCAAACGGCGGGGGACGCGCCTGAGGATTGGGAGAAGCCGATGACTGTCGCATCAGTTGAGCCAAGAGAGCGAACTTTCGGAGTGCTCGGTTCCGAAAGGATAAAGCGATCCGACTCCTGCCGAATGTAATTTTCAGCCATTATACCAATCCCCTTGTGAAGAGCAATAGGAAATCAGCAAAAGACAATGAAAACACGCCCTGCGAGTGTGCCGGATCGCACGGCAGACTTCGAATCTGCCAGACGAGGTTCGATTCCTCGGCAGGGTACTCGTGGGGCCGGTTTCAAACCGGCCCTAGAAAGGAAAACCCGTCCTCGGAGTGTGGCGGACTACGCACGCGACCCTGCGAAGGTCGAAGACCAGGTTCGACTCCTGGCGAGGACATTTTAATAGCGTGCGGCCAATGAAACATAGTGGCCGTAACAAGCGAACGACGCTGGAGCCAGACGGCGCGGCAATCGGCTGCAACCCGATCGAAGTGGGTTCGACTCCCACCGGCGTCTTTTATTAAGGAAGGTAATGCCGCCCAATGGCGCACGGCGTCCCGTCCTTGCAAGAGGCGGTCGGCGGCGTGTGTTCCGTAATGGGTTATGACTGACAACGGCGTCACCCCAGGTTAGCTCAGAGGTTAGAGCACCAGACAAGAATCTGGCTGTCGCGGGTTCGATTCCCGTACCAACACCAACAGGTAGCAACCTGTGCCCAACGGTAGGCCGGAGGGCGGTGGACGTTCGTCAGGTCGGCTGCCGGCATGGCAGGGAACATCGAAGCGGAGGATTTCCGGCAACCAGTCTTCGGGCTGGAAACTGGAATGAATCTGCCGAGGTTTTTTCACCATGTCGCGGCAGCACCTTCGGGTGCCCTGTAGTGTATGGATACCGCTTCCGCCGGCTGCCGGCGTTGCGGCAATATTGGTTTTGATCATGCGCGAGGGGGCAGCAGGTCCAATCAATCAGAACTGAGTTGCCGCAAACCGGTAAGCCTGCGGATGCTCAAATGCACTCCGCAACCGGACGTGTGACCAGCGTGCGTTCCGCCGCCTGAAGGTCGTATTGGCCGGCGACTGTACAAGAAAGGAGGTCGAGGATGACTCTCAAGATGTTCAAGATTGTTAAAATCCGCAGCTACGAAATGGGCCTGTACTTCCGCGACGGCGAGTTCAAGAGCCTGTTGGGCGAGGGCCGATACTGGTTCTTCGATCCGCTGGACAAGGTCCGCGTCGAGGTCGTCTCACAGCGTGCCCCGTGGCTGGCCCACGATAAGCTCGACGTGATCGTCAAGTCGGGTGCGCTGAAGGACCGCGCCGTGGTCCTCGACCTGAAGGATTACCAACGGGCTCTGGTCTGGATCGACGGTCGGTTCAGCCACGTCCTGCCGCCGGGTCTGCACGCCTACTGGACCGGCCACCGCGAGGTCAAGGTCGAGGTGGTCGACGCCCGGTCGGTACGGTTCACCCACGACGAGCTGCCGGTCATCGTCCGCTCGCCGTATGCTGATCGGTTGCTTGACGTCTGCCTGGTCGAGCGGAACACGGCCGGTGTTCTGTTCTACGACGGTCGGTACGTCGAGACGTTGGCCTCGGGCCTGTACGCCTTCTGGCGTAACACGGCCGACGCCAAGGTGGTTGAACTTGACCTCCGCGAGACCATGCTCGACATGGCCGGCCAGGAGATTATGACGGCCGACAAGGTCACGCTTCGTATGAACGCCGTGGTCACCTACCGTGTGGTTGATCCGCGGAAGGCGGTCAGCGTGGCCGACGACGTCCGTCAGGCCCTCTACCGTGAGGCCCAGTTGGCCCTGCGCACGGCCCTGACGGCCCGTGAACTTGACCAGTTCCTCACCGACAAGGACGCGGTGGCCCGGGAAATGGAAGAGACTGTCCGTCGGCGCGTGGCCGCGTTGGGTCTGGAGATCGTCTCGGCCGGCATCCGCGACGTGATCCTGCCGGGCGACATGAAGGACCTGATGAACAAGGTCACGGAGGCCAAGAAGGCTGCCGAGGCCAACCTGATCGTCCGCCGCGAGGAGACGGCCGCCATGCGCAGCCAGGCCAACACGGCCAAGCTGTTGGAAGGCAACCCGACCCTGATGCGGCTCCGGGAGTTGGAGGTCCTGGAGAAGGTCGCCGCCGGCGGCAAGCTCAACGTCGTGTTGGGCGAAAAGGGCTTGGCCGAGCGGGTGGTCAACCTGCTCTGATTAACCAGAAAGTCGAAACCCGGAGGAAGGGATCCATCCCGACCTCCGGGTATTTTTTTCTCCTCATCATATCAATCGATGAAAAAATCTCGCAAGTTTCGGTGCTTCCCGGGTTGCTCTGATTTGTTCAACATGCAAGTGAGGAGGACGCCTTTCTCAAGACCGTGGTTTTATAGCAGCGTTTGCATGCGGCAATCTCCGTGTATAATAGAATATCATGCGTTGAAGGAATTCTTACCTCGTACAGGATCATGGGATCAACTATGAAGTCTCGCACACTAACAAGAACCGGTTTTCTCCTCTTGGCGACGGCGCTCGGCGGGAGCGCGCCGGCGGCTCCTTCCGGGGAGTCGGTTTGGCAAACCGCCCAAGAGCGTTGCGAGACGTATGCCGATTGCGGAAACAGCGCGTTCCGGCTGCTCCACGGTTGGATCGAGAGGAAACAGGATCCTCAAACGCATCTTTTCAGCCGCGGGTCTGTTTGGAACTATCAAAACGAGGCCGCCGACCATTATTCCTCCTTGGTGCTGATCGCCCATTACTTGGAGCCGGTCTTGAACGAGGGCGACGGAAAGCTGCGGGCGACGCTGCTCGATTCGATCCGGCTCTGTGCGACCAAATCGGGAATTCCCTGCACCTATGATTTGAGGACGATGACGCCCGGCAAGGTGGATGTGGGCGCAGTGTGCGAGTGGCTCCGCGACGGATTGCTGCGAATCACGGAGGTCATCGGGACGGACAACGATTGGTTCCGCGAGTTTGTGCGATTGACCGACGCCGTGTTGGCCGAAGGCCGACGCCGCGGCGGAATCCATACAATCGTGCATGGAACCGAGGACGAGGGCAATTTGATTCAGATCCTAGTCCGCCTGTCGGCCATGTCGGGCCGGACCGAGTATCTCGACGACGCCGAGGTCCTGGCCGATTGCTATCTCCTGGACGACCCGCTGAAAAAGATCAAGAAGTTCAACTTCGTGGATCACGGCTGCGAACTGGTTCCCGGCCTGTCGGAGTTGTTTGTGATGGAGTCAAAACTGAAACGGCCCAAGGTGAACACCTACCGGAAGAATCTGCAACGGTTACTGGACCGCCTGCTCGAAGTGGGCCGGCATCCGAAATCCGGCTTGTGGTACACCCATGCCAATCTGGAAGGCCCTCAGCCGAAGAACCAGGGGAAGCCGCAAAAACTCAAACGCCCCGGCAGGTTCGGGGCCAAATTCAGTCCTGACGTGCCGCACTGCTGGGGCTACGTGTTGTTTGCCTTGGAGAACTTCGATCGGGCCACCGGCGGCAACCGCTATCGCGAAGCCGTGGAAAAGCCAATGCGCTATCTCACGGAAAACCGTTCGCGATTCGATGAATTGAGGAACGTCGAGTGGCCTTGGAACTTCGCGCCGGGTTGCTTCGGCGACACGTACGAAAGCATGATCATTCTCTGGAAACGTTATCCCGACGTACCGGACGTCGCCCCATGGCTCGACTGGACCACAAAAGTCGGAGGCTTCCGCCGCAAGGCGAGTTCCCATTTTGGTCCCGGCGTCGGCGGCCATACCGACGGCTGCATCGGCCGGAACCTCTGCGCCCACATGATGCTCCAGTCGCAAGGCGTCCGGGCCGTGCCCTACCAGGAAGGATTGGGCTGCGGCGCCGTCCGGACGGACGGCGTCTTGCGGCTCGTGGTGCAGTCGAAAGACGCCTGGTCGGGCCGGCTTTGTTTCGACGGACCGCGGAACGAATATCCACTGGCCACGATCGACTGGGCGCGGATTAATGAAATCCCCCAGTGGTACGTCGTACGGAAGGAGAAAGAATATCAACTCACACTCGACGACGAACCCCCGACCGTCGTCTCCGGCGCCGACTTGATCGACGGCAGAAAAATTTCCATCAAGCCCGGACAATCGCGGAAAATCCTGCTTCAAGAGAAACAATGAGCAAACCGGCTGTATGAGTTCGTCCGCCGATTTTTGGATTTTCCCGGTTTTCGTGCAACTCGTGATAGACAAGTCCGGTTAAGGCAGGTTTCAAGAAGTGACCGTAGTTCCAGGTATCGTTTGTGGTAGCCGCCCTGGCCTATTCCCGCTCTTGGGCGGCCAACTCGATCTTCAGTTCGCAGTTTAGCGTGAATGCCGGTTTCGCAAGTTTCTCTTGTTTTTCATTATCCTGCGGGATTGGGATGTCCTATACTGCACACCGGGCACGGTGCGGGAAACACGTCTTTCACCGGATGACCTGCCGCGCCGGATAAACGGGGAAACCGCCACCTACTGTAGACTCAGCGCCTCTTGTGATGAAGCACTCCTTGTGCCGAAGCTCTCATCGAAGAATAATGACTTACATAAACAGAAGCCATCCGCCCAATTGTTGTAAGTCGTTGCATAATAAGGAGAAATATCCCCGACAGGATTCGAACCTGTAACCTTCGGCTCCGGAGGCCGACGCTCTATCCAATTGAGCTACGGGGACTTGATTGCAACTGCTTTCTTCGTAAGGTTTTAGAAATAAGTGAAAACTGCTGGCAGAAACATTTGGCATCAACCAGCGAGTGTTCTGTCACAGCCTCAACTTCTTCAATGGACGAAACGTTCTCATTTTAGGGGATTCTTAGGCGTTGCATAGCCCTCCCTGTGCCCAATGCACAAGGGTATTGTGGCTGAATTGACGGACGTCTCGTTGAGCAACTGTCCTGAATGGTCGGAGACACCCTCGCAATGCCCGAATACCATCCATTTTCGAATGATAAAAAAGGATGATGACGTGGACCTGGAAGAATAGGGAGCAGGAATGCTTTACAGATACTTTGCCGGTCAGTAGATATCTAAAGACTGGTGTTGAATATGCCGATATGGCAAGCGGCATAAACTCTGTGGATTTACATTGTATTGACGTGGTATCCAGCAGGAAATGAGATCCAATCAATGGGGGTGTTTCATGGTCTACGTCATTTTTAAAAAGTAAAGGCCCTGTTTTCCTGGAAAAACTGCCTGGTGAATATGGCATAGCTTGTGAATAGGGACATCTATTCTATGGTCAAGGTCAAGTTGGCATGTCCGCAGTTGCGTGTTTGGCCGATTGGAACTCCCTTTGTTGGCAGGGCGATCGTGTCAACAAGTCTCATCGGCATCTTGCTTCATGCATGGCCGGTTCTCGCCCAGACCGACAATAGCGGTCCCTTGACTCCGTTATGGCAGGCGCTGCAATCTCGCGAAGTGGTTCGACGGCACTCGCCCACTCCCTATCGCGGTTCGCGCAATGCAGTCCCGAGACAGGAACACAGTAAATCGACTGCGACGAACTCTCGAGATTCTGCCAATCGGCGATCGCCTGCCCATCGAACGTCCCGGGTTGTTAAAGCAGGATTTCAAACCACGATTGATGACGAGACGATGTCGCCCGTCCGGCTATCGAGGCAGCCGTGCTGCTCGGAGGAGACGGCCGACGTCATGCCTGACGGCGACGGATGTATCGCCGAGTGTTGTCCTGCGGAGTGCTATCCCTGTGGAACTTGCCGCCCATGCTGTTTCATCTGGCACAATCGCCTGTGGGTTCGCGGAGAGTATTTGCTCTGGTGGACGCAAGGAAGCGCCTTGCCGCCGCTGGTGACAACCAGTCCGGAGGGCACGGATCCGAGTGTGTCCGGCGTGTTGGGGCAACCGGGCACGAGCATCCTTTTTGGCAACGGCATGGTTAACACCGAAGCGAACTCGGGCTGGCGTGGTTCCATGGGTTATTGGTTCGACGACTGTCAATGCGTAGGGGTGGAGGCGGGTTACTTGGGCCTCGGAAAGGAGACGACCCGGTTTTCCGCCTCCAGCCAGGAGAGGCCCATCCTCGCTCGTCCATTCTACGACGCCCAATTTAGTGTCCAAAGCGCCATGTTGGCTGCGCACCCGGACTTCTTGGGAGGATCGCTCGATTGCGAGGCGACAAGCCAGCTTCAGGCCGTGGAGGTGTTGTTGCGGCGCAATCTCTTTCAGCGAGAATGCGACCGAATGGATTTTCTTTTCGGCTGGCGTTTCGCCCAGTTGGACGAGAGCGTGCGAATCGACCAGTTCTCGGAATGGACCCGGTCGCAGGGGCCGATTGTCGTCGGCACCACCAAGAGCCTCTATGACCTGTTCGATACCCAGAATCAGTTCAACGGCGTCGAGCTAGGCGTCATGTATCGAGAGTACGTCGGCCGTTGGTCGTGGGAGGCGCTGCTGAAACTCGGACTGGGCAGCACCCGCTCGCGCGTGCTGATTGACGGCATGACGACGACTACGGTGCCGGGCGGAGGAACCGCGACGTTCACCGGCGACCTGCTGGCGCAAGAGACCAACATCGGGGAGTACACCCAGAACCAATTCGCCGTGCTGCCGGAAATTGGAGTTGCACTTGGCTATGCGTTGACTCCACGATTCCATGCGAGAATCGGCTATGCCTTTCTCTATTGGAGCCGCGTCGCGCGGCCCGCCGACCAGCTTGACACGAACGCCTCGCAGTTGCCTCCCGAAACGCCCACCGGTTCCCTGCAACCTGCGTTTTCCTTCACCATGAGCGATTACTGGGCGCAGGGCGTCAGCTTCGGGCTGGAGTATCGCTTCTAGATGCTCGCCAGGGCGACGTCATGGGCGCTGGGGGTAAGACGCAATCCCGTTGCTAAAGTTTCTCCCATCAGGTCGCTGACGTCCGAATGTTTCAGGCCGGCGACGTGTCCCAACTCGTGTGAAATCACGGTGAGCAGGTCGACCTGATCCAAGGCATTCGAATCCACGGCGCGCAACGGGCCGCCGAGGAATGCAGAATCGAACTCTTGGTCGTCATCGGGCGTCGAGTCCACGAACCATCCCCGGCCGGCGGCGTTTCCATCGAGCCAGACCGTGCTTCCTTGGGTCATGCCCAGATACGCCCCCGCCAGGTCGCTCAGCACGAACCTGGTGTTTTGCATCTTGTTCAGTGCTGACGGTTCCAATCCCGCCTCCGCCCAACGGGTGACGGCCTCTTGAACGATGGGAGCGACCGCCGTTTGTGTGATTTGTACCGAGTTGCTCTCGGCTTGCACTTGAGCGGTATTTACAGGGGCGGTCGTGCTTACCTCGGTATTTGTGGTATTTGGTGTAAGGCTCGCAGTTTGCGGGGTCAGAGTTAGGTATTGCGTGACTGCCGGTTGACTCGTTGCGGCGACGTTCGATGGCGTGCCTTGACTGCCGGCTTGCTCCCCGAGGTTGAGGGCCTCGCGCACGACCTGACGCCATTGGGTGGAACCGACCGGCAGGCTGGAGGTGACCATCATGCGGTTGGGGATGTAACCGGGCTTCAGCGCGCCCGTCGAGAAATCGGCTTGGTAGGTCTGGCTGCCTTCCGCGCTGACGACGGTCGTATCCGATCCCGAGTTGATGCACGCGTTGGGAGGGGTCACCGTAACCTGATACACGCCGTCCGGGACGTTCTCGAACTGATAGTAGCCGTCGCCGTCGGTGGTGGCCGTCCTCTCAGTGAATCCCGGCGTCGATCTCTGGAGCGTTATCCGCACGCCCGGCAGGGGCTCGCCTCCCCGGGTCGCAGCGGCCAAGGCCGGACCGACGTTCGAGTTGCCTTGACCGGTGATTGCGTTGGGCATGTAGTTGACATTCGAGGTTCCGGTTGAAGCAAGGTTGGAGAATCCTTCGAGATCGTGGACCTCTCCGGCGCCGATCGTGCCGATTATCACTCCCGCGGCGGCGGTGTCCTTCAGCGTGATGGCGACGGAATAAGTGATTTTGTCTCCGCTGGGATTGGCGACCACGATGCGAGCCCCGTCAATCGTCTCCGGCGGTCCGCTGAGAATCACGTCGTTCTCAGTGAAATCGGACACTGCCTCGCTGAACACCACCGTGTAGTTGAGCAGTGAGGCGCCGGTTTGCTCCGCCTGTGCCGACGCCCGATTCAAGGTTACTCCCAACGGTTTCAGGGCGTTGTTGACGATTTCCACGGGATCGCTGGTGCCCGTGTTCCCGTTGGCGCGAACGATGGCCTGGAACGTCGCGGTTGCCGATCCCGTGCCGGTCCATCCGGCAAAATAGCTGTATCGGAGGTTGGGCTGCCTTTCCGTATGGCAGTCGTACGTTAGGGCCGTGCCGGCCGTCCACGTCAGGTCCTGGGGGAGCAGTTTCCAGTCGATGATATCCCCCGACCGGATGTCGAGCGTAGGGCTGATCTTGGCATTGGGATTGAGCGCGAAGGTCTTTTGGGTGGTGTTTTGCGTCGAGGTGAGCACGATGTTGCAGCCCGAGCCGAGCTTGACGGTGGTGATCGTGCCGTCCAGCACGATCAGCACTTTTCCTTCCGTCATCGAGGCGTCGATCTCGCCGGTCCCCACGTCGGCGCGCTGGGTGGTGAAGTGTGCCGCCCATGCATCGGCCGATCCGGGCTTTCCGAAGACGTCCTTTGTGGCCAGCATCACCCGGGCGGATTTTTCGAACGTCGTGCCCCCGCCGCCGAACGCCCAATCTTTGATGGCCGCTTTCATGCCTTCGAGGCCCTCCGGGGTTTGCGCGGCCGGCGCGATATAGAGGAAAAGGCCGTTGTCAACTTGGGAAAAATCGAAACTGGGATCGTTCACCCGGACAACGTGCGATTGCTGGTCCTTGTCCCACCACACGTAGAACGAGCTGTTTAAAAGTTCTTCGTTGTTGTTCAGAAGCTTCGTATTGAAGAAATTCGAGACGTCGATGGTCTGGTCTTTGGCGATGGTCTGGCTGTTGTTCGACGGTTTCATGTATCCGGCCGTCGTGAGCTTGGGGAACACCGCCGGCATGATCACGAAATCGCCCTTGCCCGTCAGCGTCAGCTTCCCCTGTTCGAGATCCAAATAGTTATAGCGTCCGCCTTCGGTTAATACCTGCGTTTCTGAGACGGTCTGGATGTATGTCAATCGCTCGTAGCCCAGTCCATTCTTGATAGTCCTGCCCGTGACGCCCCACGCCGTCGTTTTGTTATTCTCGCTGATCTCGATCAAGTCGGCGGGATTGAACTGCGTCGGATCGGCCTTATAATCCACCATGCCGTACGGCGACAGGACGGCCCCGTAGTGGAAGATCGACGGATAGGTTTCGGCGTTGTTCATCGGCGTCTTGTCGACGGTGAAGACTTTATCCTGGGCCGAAGTGCCGGTGCCTTTCCGCTGGAAAGTGATCGTCTCGCCGTTGATCGACCATGTGCCGGCGCCCGTGTCATCCGCCTGCACCAGCGCCGTGAGCAGGTTGAACATGTTTCCCTCGCCCGAGACGTAGGCCCCGCCCAGGACGAAGGCCGGCGTGAGCCGGCACTTGAACATGTCTCCCTGATTGATGCCGAAGATGTTCGCCTTTTGCGAGGAGGTGATCTCCAACGTGGCGCCGTAGAGGTTCACAACCTTGGCGAACGTGGCTTTGTAGGAATCGTGCGTCAGGTACTTCTGATAGGTCGCCCACATGAAACTTTTCGAGACTTGATCCTGGAGCGCTTCCGCGTCGTGCATCACCGCGGCCGGGCTGGTCCGCGTATCGGTCACGCCCGTGATGCCGTCGTCAGGGTCCCGGCCGGCCAGGTAGAGCGACAGTTGCTCCGGCTGAAAGTTGTCGATGTGGAGGCCGACCAGCGGATTGCCGTCCGGGTTCCAGGTCGTCGATGTAGCCAACGCGTCGTCGTGCAGGAAGACGGAGGCGGCCGGGGCCTCGATGTGGGTTATCAGCCCGGCGGCATCGACCTCCAGGTGGAAATAATCATGGAGCGTTTGCTTGCTCAGCGCAATCTGTGTGTCATACATGCTGGCGGTCTTGGCGGAGGCGGCAGTCCCCTTCCATTGGCCGAACGACTCGATCACCGGGTTGTTCGGATCGACCTGGCCCATGTTGGCCAGATCGACCTGGAAGGCGCCGGGTGTGTTGCGGCCGTCCCCCGGGTAGGCGCTCAGGCCGTTGGTGCCCGATTTTTCGCAGGTCGTATTATTATTGATCGCTTGGGGATTCGGGTACCCGTTCTTCACAAGCTGGCCCGTGATCTGACCCGGATTTTCGGGATTTGAAAACGTCTCGACGGCGCGGATCTGGTTGGCCAGGTGCTGGACCGCCGCCGCCATCGTGTTCATTGTGCTGACCTGCCCTACGCTCGAATAGGCGCTTTCCAACAGAGGACTGCTCGGGTCGCGGGCCTTTACCTCGTATCTGTAGGGCGCGTCCGCCGTCAGATTCTGGTCCACATAGGTGACGTAGTTCAGGTCGGCGGCGCCGGTAATCCATCCGCTGTCGTGACTCGTGTCCGTCACATTGTGGAAGTAATATTCCAGTCCGCTTTGTTGTTGAACCGTCATGCTGATCGACGTGTCGCTCAGGGCGTAGGGTTCGATAACCCAGGCGGGCGCCCCGGGCGACGCCGCCAATTCGACTACTCCCTCGCCGCTTAGCGCAATCCTTGGTTCGAGAAGTTCCACGCAAAGCGGCCTTTTCTTGGAATGTGATGTTTTGCAGGAACAATGCCGCCACTTTTTCAGAATGCTGCGAGACATGGGCACCCTCTTCTAAGATTTCTTGACGGAAATACTTCCCTCTTAGACTGGCCTTTTCGTGCAGGCACGGAGTGGGAATCGGAGACTGTTTTTATATGCTATCATCCTATTTTAAGTTTATGTCACCTCCCGCCTCGGAGACGGTTTTTTTAAAGGAAAACGATTAAATCGGCTCTATCAATTGTCGCAGCCGCACACGGCGAAAAGTTCTCCTCTCCGTGTGGAGAAAAGCAAACGAGAGAAAGAGCTGACAGCGTCAACTTCTACAAGATTTCTTTCAGGCGGCCGCCGGAGGGGACGCCTTCGGCGGCGGCGGGAGCGGCCGTCAGCGGGAGGCCTTCGGGATTGGGGAGTTTATGGGCCGGGCCGATGCCGAGCAGTTCGTAGATGGCGGCGATCAGGTCGCAGGGATAGACGGGCCGGTCCTGGACGGTTTCGCCTTTGGCGTCGGAGGCGCCGACGACGCGGCCGCCCTGGAATCCGCCGCCGGCGACGACCGCGGAGAAGACCGGGCCGTAGTGGCCGCGGCCGCCGTTCCACGGCTCTTCCCACTGGATCCGGGGCGTGCGGCCGAACTCGCCGCTCCACCAGACGACGGTGCCGCTTAAAAGTCCGCGGTCCGCAAGGTCCGTCAGCAGGGCGGCCAGGCCCTTGTCCATCTCGGGCAGCTTGCGGCGCATGGCCTGAAAATGTTGCTTGTGGGTGTCCCAACCTTTGTAATTGATCGTCACGAACGGGACGCCGTGTTCGACCAGCCGGCGGGCCATGAGACAGGACTGCCCGAAGGTGTTCCGACCGTAGCGCTCTCGCAGCTCGTCTTTCTCCCGGGCCAGGTCGAAGACCTTGCCCGCGTCGCCGAGGATCAGGTCGTAGGCTTGCTGCTCGGCCTGGTCCAGGGCCTTTAGGGCAGGATCGTCCTTCAGGGCGTTGCCGAGGGTGTTTAGCTTGTGGAGCAGTTCGCGGCGGTTGCGCTGCTGCCCATCGGAGACGCCCTGGGCGACGACGCCTTCGACGACGAACCGGGCCTGGGCGGGATCGCCGCCCGTGGCGAAGGGTTTATAGCGGATGCCCAGGAATCCCGACTCGGAGAACCGGCCCTGAGGTTCGGTCAGGACGATATAAGGGGGAATCAGTCCGCGGTAGCCGGCGTCGTAGCCCTTAAGCAGCGAAACCACGGCCCCGACGGACGGATAGACCAGCCTGCCTCCCGGCGGCCGGCCGGTCTGGACGATGTAGGCGGCCGTTTCGTGGGCGTTGATGCCGTGGGTCATGCTGCGGATGATGGAATACTTGTCGGCCTGCTTGGCCAGCAGGGGGAGCATTTCGCCAATGGTGATTCCGGGAACGTTGGTGGGGATCGGCTTGCTGAAGGGTCCGCAGTAGTCGTAGCCCGCCGCGGGCTTGGGATCGAAGGTATCCAGATGGGCCGGCCCGCCCCACATCCAAATTTGGATGACCGACCGGGCCTTGGCCTTGACCGGTTGCGCGGCGGCCGAAGCGCGGGATTCCCAGCCGCCAGCCAGCAGCAATCCGGCCGCGCCGCAGAGTCCGCGGCCGATGGCCTCCCGCCGCGTCAAACGCGAGGACGCCGTTTTGTCGTTGGATTGCATGAAACATTCCCTCCAGGGAGAGTGCCTGCTACAAGGACGTGTTGACATTCCACCTGCACGACGCGCTAAATTATTTTCCTCCGGGGAATAATTTCACTTTTCTCCGTGGTTCGAGAGAGCCGTGTTTTTACGATGTTTCTGAAAGTCGGCGAATGGCATTTTCCATAAATCGCCTCTTTTTCGATTATTTGCACAATGTGGGGTTTTGTGAACCGTGTTTTACCGTGTCTTCAGCGAATTGTTCAACACAAGTATTCCTGAGGTGCGTCAGGGGTGTGCTGAAAGGGGTGTTTCGGACGGTGCAAAAAAACAGGTCCATGATCTCTTGCGGCATGGCCGCCCCGATCGCGGAGCGATCGCGGGCACCCGGGATTTCTCAGTTGGTCATCAAAAGTCGAAAAATGCACGGTCGGGTCCCCAGTCGGGTGGTTTTTTATTGAAATTGGTTCTTTCGGGGTAAAGTGTTGCTCAACAAAATTCGTTTTTTCCACGTTTTTTATGGGAATCGTTTCTTATCGGTCCGAAACGGGAGTTTCAAACCGAGTGGTTGAGGGTCGGCGCCTATTTTCCACGCCAAGGCCGGGTGTTCGGATCGGATTGCCAAGGAGCGAGAGTGAACTAATGTGCATTATACAGGCGGAGTGGCCCATTTGCAAGAGGAGTTTTGAGCCGGGTTGGTTTTTCACGTCGATCTTGAGCGGCTGGGGAGGGATGGTCCAAGATGTGAATGTCAACGAGGCCTAATGCCGATACAGGAACTCCGCGCTGTTAATCACGGCCCAAACCACGTCCACTCCGACGCGGCGGTTCCGATCACCCGATTGGGCGTATTCGCGGATGGTCTTCAACTCCTCGTCCGTCGGGTAGCGGGAGAGGATCGTCAGGTACAGCTCGTCTATGATCTCCCGCGGCCTGCGCCGGGATCGTCGTAATGCCTGGAGCTTGGGGCTGAATTCGATTTTGCGTTGGACGTGGCTCGAATTCAGTAGGTGCAGCCGCTGGGCGGCCGAAGGGCGATCGTTCCGCTCCGACAGCAGACCGGTGTCCCGAGCCGGCCGGCCGAACATTTCCAGGAACGAACTGGTAATGCTGCCGTCCGCCAGGGCGATCGAACGCTGGTCCTCGGGAATGTAGGTAAACGGCTCCGGAATGGCGCTGGAATACTTCTCGGTCGTCCCGGTGATCTGGCACAGCGCGTCGATCAGCACCTCCGCCTCGAGCCGGCGGAGCGGATAATGCGCAAAATTGGCGGCGGCGCGGGGATCGTCGCTTTCGGGGATCGAGGAGAGCTGGTAGGTCTTCGAGTTGAGGATCAACCGATACACGCGCTTCAGGTCGTAACGGGCGGCGACCAGCTCCCGCTCCAGGTAGGCCAGCAGCTCGGGATTGACGGCCGGATTGTCAGGCCGGACGTCGTCCGGCTCGTGGATGATTCCCCGACCGAGCAGCCAGTACCAGACGCGGTTGACAGCGTTCCGCGCGAACCAGGGATTTTTGGACGAAATCAGCCAGTCCGCAAAGACTTCTCTCGGATCCCGATCCGACGGCAGCCGGGCCGGGGTGCCGTCAGGAAAAACGAGCTTTCCCGATGCATCAACCTTCTTTTCCGGATCGAAGTAGACGATCTCTTCCTTCCATTCGAGGGTGGACTTGTATCCGATCCGCGAGAAAAAGACCGCTATCTCCGACCAGCGCTGCTTCGGCCAGCCTTCCGCCCGAACGCCCATGAAACTGAGCGCCGCGGCCTGGGCGACGGCCGGCGGCTCGCGACTTTGCAGGGCGCGATAGAAGTTCACTTCCGGCACGCGGAAATTGCTGCCGCTGGCCGTGAGCATCCGCCGGACGAATTGGTCGTAGGGCAGATTCTCTTGGAGGCACGTCCGGATCCAACGGTGATAGGTCTGCACCGCGTTGGGCCATAAGTTGATAGGGAATTCGGACTTGACCCGCAGGAGATCGCACCACTTCATCGCCCAGTAGTCGGCAAATTCCTCACGTTCCAACAGCCGGTCGATCAGCTTGCCACGTTTCCGGGGATCGTCATCCCGCAGAAATTGCCGCGCTTCCTCGGCGGTCGGCAGCGTGCCGATCGCGTCCAGATAGACGCGGCGGACGAAGACCGCGTCGGAGCAGAGCGGGGCCGGCGGAATCTGGAGCCGCTTCAGCCGGGCGAAGACCAACTTGTCGATTTCCGTCCGGGGCGTCAGATCGGCGGCGCTCTCAAACGGCGTAATCGGCTCCCTCGCCCAGCCGGCTCCGGCCGGGAGCACCGTCAAGATCGCCGTTAAAACCAAGGAGGTCTTCATCGTTCTATTAACCTCGCCGGCGCACGAAGGCGAGCGCCTCGATCTCGACCAGCAGTTCCGGCCGGCAGAGGTCGCAAATGGCGTAGATCACGGGCAACGCGCCCAGCCGCTCCCGGCAGAGGGCTTGCACTTTGGGGTAATCTTCAGGACGCTTGAGGTATACCCTGGCCAAGGCTAAGTCGCCGAGGGTCGCCCCAAGGTCGGGACACCCGCTGCGGCAGAAGTTCTCGGGCGAAATGAGCGCCTCGATATTGTCGAACGTCTCCTGCGTCTGCCGCTCCACTTGGTCGAGGTGCCGTGACTGCGAGGTGACGATGCTCGCGGTGCCGGAGATGAAGATGAGCGTGTAACTCCCCTCTCCCTCCGGGAGAGGGCTAGGGTGAGGGATGCTTGTTGAGATGGAGTCCAATGAGTTTATAAAGTTGGACATATTCCCCTTTTCGCCCTCACCCCTTGCCCCTCTCCCAATGGGAGAGGGGAGAGTAACTGCCACGGCCCGGGCGAACTTGGGACTCTCCGCTCCGAACGAGCAGTCGTACTGATGGGCCGAGGTCTGCCGGGGATTTTCCAGTGGCAAGAGGGCCACGTCCGAGCGGTCGGTCCGCAGGGCAGTGCAACTGATGGTCAGGTCGCCGCCGCGGGCGCCAACGCCCGAACTGGCGGGATACATGACTTGTTTGCAATCCTGTGGAAGCAGGCCGGCGGCAAACTGTACGTCTTGATAATACTCGCTCCGCGCCCGGTTGAACTGTTGATACCGCGGCGTTGGGCCCTCCGCCGCTGTGATATTGCCCAGGTAACACCACGTGCGAACCACGTCACCGAAGCCGAAACCGGCCCCCGTCAGCCGATCGCTGACGGATTGAAAGGCGGAAAGCGCGGAATCGTAGAGCGGTTCCGCGGCAGAACCGGGATGGTGATGGGCCAGATGAATCCAGGTGATCCCGTCGTGCCGGGTGACGGCCAACTCCTCGCCGCCGCGCTCGATCTCGACCTTTCCCCGGCCGGGTACCACGCTCCAAGCCTCCAGCGCCAGCCGTTTTCCGTCGCCGGGCGGCTGGAGAACGTAGGCCGTCGCCGGCAGTTCCGCGCCGTGAAAATCGCCCATCATCCGCCGACACTCGTCCCGATCGGCCGGATCGCCCAGGAAAACCGTCTGCATGACGATCGACCCGGGCAGCTCCTCCTCGCGGAGCATCTTCTCCACGCCCTCCAAGACGTCCCGGGCTTGTTGGTAGAAGGTTCCGTCCCGTTGGGCAGCCGCGGCGGCAAAGACGTGCCGCGCTCCGCCCAATTCGACGGCCGAATACTCAATGCCGGTCCTGGTTTCCCTGCGGATCATCTCACATACCGGGTGACGAAGGGACTGTTAAAGATAACTTGCGCAATTTTCAGGAGGACAGACATTCTTGTCTGTCTGAAAACGACAGGCAGTAATGCCTGTCCTCCTGAAACGATTTGGCCAATTGTTATCCGAGCCGCTGCTAACCTATTTAACCTATCACAGCCCTCCAGGTTTCGCCAGTTTGGGGTGTAAAAAAGTCCTTTGGCCCTGTTTCCAGGATCGTTTACGATCCTTGTCCGCTTTAGTGGTAATAGGCCCGTGCTTCAGAGACAGTCCAGTTTTTAAGTTGTTATTTTCTCGGTAGTTAACATGACATCCATGTTGTTTTCCGGTGGTGGTTTGGCGCGGT
>JAFGPV010000098.1 GCA_016936015.1 Pirellulales bacterium | reverse complement strand
TTCGTTATAACCACCGCCGTGGCAATAAGAACGGGCAAGTAAAATGGATTGTGGATTGCCTGTGAATTTCAGGACACCCTCACTTAAATTATAAATGCCGCCATGGGATTCATCCCCCGGGGCGATAGCAGATGCTGAAAAGATATAAGGAAAGCTGTTTGTAGTGGTCAATCGTCGCTCCACCGGCCCTGAGCCGGTGGGGGCGTTAGCCGGTGAAGTCCGTCCCCGATTCCGATTCCGCGGGAGCGGCCCGTTCGGTTTTCTCTTGCAGCATGGCGCGGAGACGCTGCTCGTAGCGGCGGCGGGAGGCGCGGTCCTTGGCCAGGGCCGAGAGCAATTGGTCGAACTCCGAGGCGAGGATCCCGACCTCGTCGGTGCGGCAGATGTTCAGCCGGTTGGTCAGGTCGCCGCTCTGGCGGATCCATTGCACGTGCCGGGTCAGCCTTTCGACGGGCCTCAGCACGAACCGGCCGAAACTCCAATAGGCGGCGGCGAGGATCAACAGTCCGGCGACGCCGACGGTGTACTCCGAGGTGCTGAGGGCCTGCCGCCCCTCGACGGAAATTTGGCGTGGAATGTCGGCGACGATCCAGCAGACCGTCGCGCCGTGGAGATCGACCAGCGGCAGGAAAACGTCCAAGTTGTTTTTGTCCGCGTTGTCATAGACGATTCCTTTTTCTTGTGAAAACGCTTGATTCCCGGGATCCTTGATCCCGGGCATCCGGTTGCAGAGCGTGAACTTGACGCGGACCTGCCGGGAGACTTTTTGCAGCTCGTCGGGCAGGAGCAGCCTGCTGAAGACCACATGCCCCCGCGAGGGACCTTCGCCCTTGGAAGTCAAAATCGGCGAGGAGGCCGCCAACAGCAACTGGTCGCCGCAGGCCAGAAAGCCGCTAATCGGTTTGGACGACGGCAACCGGCGGAACGTAGCGCCCAGCCGGGCGAAATCCCGTTCCGGCAGCCCGGCGATGGCCATACGTTCCGTCGTGACGTAATCCCGGGTCTGGCCCCAGACCAACTTGCCGTCGGCGTCGTACACGTAGATGCAGTTCAGTTGCAGGTTCTCGAACACCCGGGGCGACAGGCTGGCCGTCGTGAAGTCGGGATTGCGGTTCTCCACGTAGGCGTACATCGGATCCCATTGGGCGTAGTCCTGCACGTTGCCGGCCATTTGCTCCAGGTTCATCTTCAGGGCCATCTGCACGCGACGGACGTCGCGCTCGCCTTTTTGATGCTCCAACGCCAGAAATTGAGGAAGAATCACCGTCGAGGCAATGAAATGCTGCACCAGCAGCACCGCGACGATCAGCAACGCCAGGATCGCAATCACTTTTCCACGCATCCGCATGAGACACCTCACAGAACGGGTCACTCCACCGGAGCCAATAATCCGCCTTATAAATGTAGGTTGAGATGGACGCGGGATTACGCCGGGGACCGCCAAGAGGAGCCGGCGCCGGACGGCCTGATAACCGCTATAGACGACATAATCCCGTCAGACATTATTGATGCCGATGCAGCCAATGATCGTTGTTCAACTGCAAACACGGCTGTTCCAGCCGAGTTTGCTGGTCTTTTGACCATAGAACGGTTCATTGGCAATGCAAGGCTCAATAGAGGGAAGAGAGGGGGCCGGGGCCGAGGACGGCCCGGCTCGCTGTGCTTTATTCGCCGAGTCTCCGCGGAGGATTACCGGGCTTTGGTCCGAAGCAGAACAATTCACCCTGGTCAGTGCCGATCACCAGGCAGCCCGCGGCGACGGCGGGAGAGGCGAGCAGTGCGCCGCCGGCCTCGAACTGCCAGCGTTTTTTACCGCTAAGCAGGTCCAGGGCGTACAGCCGTCCGTCGTCGGAGCCGACCAAGACGCGCCGTCCGACCACCACCGGCGAACTGTCGACCATGCCGCCGGTGGGAAAGCTCCAGAGGACGTCGCCGGTCTTCGGATCGAAGGCCCAAACCCGGTGGTCGCGGGAGCCGACGATCACGGCCGCCGGCGTGACGGCCGCCGAGGAGCGGAAAGCGGCGGGATCGGTTTTGGCACGGAATCGCCAGCGGATCTTCTTCCTTTCCGGATCGACGGCAAAGAACGTGCTCCCCTCGGTGCCGAGAAAGACGCTGCCGTCCTGCACGGCGGGCGCGGAGCCGGTAGGCGCTCCGAGGTCCACGCTGCCGGACTCCCGGCCGGTTTCCAGATCGACGACGTGCAGCCGGCCGTCGCAGCCGGCGATGAAAACCCGATGTTCCCAGACGCTGGGGAAGCAGCGGATCTGGTTGGGGCTTTCGTACTTCCACTTCAACCGGCCCGAGGCGGCCTCCAGGCAGTAGAGCATCGCATCCTGCGAGCCGAACAGCACGGAGTTTTTATAGAAATTCGCGCCGGAGTCGATCTCCGCCTCGGCGGCGAATTCCCAGAGTTTTTTGCCGGAGGCCGCGTCCAGGCAATAGAATCGGCCCTCGGCATCGCCGACGTAGACCCGGCCGTCGCGGACGGCGGCCGAGGCGAGAAAGCCCGCGTCGTCGGGAAAGACCCAGCGCGGTTTGCCGGTCTCCAAGTCGAGCGCGTAAAAATCGGCCTCGTCGCCGCCGATATAGACGGACCCGCCGACGATGACGGCGGTCGCCTGGAAACCACCCTTTTTCGCCGTGAAGGTCCAAAGTCGCTTCAATTCGTCAGGCAGACCGCTTGCGGCCACGCCGCGGGCCTCCGCGTCGCCGCGGAACAGGGGCCAGGCGGTGTTGACCGAGGCCTGCGGATCAAAGTCCGGTTGCGTATCCTTCTCTGAGAGATTGGATGAGAAGGTTTTATCCGACGGGGATGTTTCCGGGGCTTCCAATCCCGGCCGGCAACCGCTACATAACAAAAGCAGGAATATTCCCGAGCTTACAAACCGCCACATACAAAATATCACTGAGCAAGGCAGAGATCACCACAGAGACACGGAGGACACAGAGAGGAAGATTGTCGAGGTACTTAGGAGTAATATTTTATCGTCTCAGAAAAGAACACTCCATACTATCCCGCAGCGATCTCCGCGATCTCTGTGTCTCTGTGGTAGACTTTCCGCCGCTGAGTGTTTCCTTACGGCGTGTTGGGCGTCCCGGTCGGATTGGGCGTGGCACTGAGCTGCGAAAGGACTTGCAACAGGCCGTTGAGATGGGCCATCCGCGGACCGAAGCGGTCGATGAACTCGTTGAGCATGAACTCGCCTTCCACCAGCGAATCGAAATTGGCGTTGATCTCCTGAGTGACTGCTTCGAGAAACTCGGTTTGCACTTTACCGAGGGCCTCGGCGGCCAGCCGGCAATGCCGCGCGAGTTTCGGATTGGCTTGTTTCCATTGACCCAACTCGGCGGACCGCTGGCGTCCCGCCGCCGAGAGCTGTGAGACCAGTTCTTCCAGCAGTTCGTTCTGCCGATCCTGGGCGGAGAGGATTTCGCGCAACAACTGGGTTTGCTCAACCGGTTCGCCATGACCCGAAGGATGCACCGGAGGGTAGGCCGATGGAGGTACGTCGATTTGCGAGAAAAGGGATTGACGAGACGGGGTAATTTCGTGACTCATAACTGCTCCTCGAACAGGACTTATTCCATATTTCCAGTATAACCAGAAACCCGGTAAAAAGTCGAGTACCTACTTTCCACTTATTAAAGTCCGCCGGCCGCGTAACCCGATCCCCCTGAGAGGAATCTCCCCCGCCAAAAATGCCTGGTATTCGGGTTATAGAAACTGGGTCAACCAGGAGAACTGGACCGATCTGATGAGCATCCCTGAGGTAAAAAAAACTCCTGTTTTTGGATTTCTGACGGTGATTGCCGACCCCCAACACGGTCTATTCGGGGGATATCTGCTCCTCAACCGGCTGGGCCGGCCCCTGGAATTTCATTGCACCGCCCCGGTCAAACCCAACCGGGCCCAGGAGATCCTCTATGGGCCGACGCTGGATGCCTTTTTGTACGGCGAGCAGATCGGCCAGACTCTGCTGGACCACGCCACCGCCCAGTCTCAGTTGCTTTGCACCGACCAGGCGGCCGTGATGTGCGTCCGCCAACACGTCGAGATCCCCGTGGTCCTGGTCCTTCCGGACGGCGAAGGGGCCGAGTCGGGCGCCTTCCCGGAAAATGGACAAAAAACCTATCGCGTCGATCCGGCCCATGCGCCGGAGCCGCATTGGACGTATTTCACCTGCGGTCCGAACCGGTTGGCGGTTCCGGCCGAGGTGGAGCGCGATCGCCACCGGGTGACCGAGCAATGGAGCGCACTGCCGGAGACGTTCGACCTCGGCGAGCCGTTCGTGCGGATTCGCGAAGCGATTGCCGAGGCCCAGCAGGCGATGCCATGAACCGATCGGCGGGAGAAAATTCGCTTCCGACCTGCACGGGCACTCTCCGTGTGCCGATCGTCGGATCGTGGTTCGCATCGCCGCCGCCGAAGGTCATGCGGATCGTTCCGGCAGCGGAACGCCGTCCCCAAGTTTTAAAATCGTTAGTCGTCGGTCGTGGGTCGTTGGTCGAAGTCGGTCCGCAGCCGATGGCGGTGGCCGTTCCCCGGTTCCGCGTTTCGGTCCGCAGTTTCCGCTTTACCGAGGCGTCGCTGCCAGACGGTGGAATCGAACTCCCCACTCCTTCCCCCTCGTTGGTCAACAATCGTTTGCGACCGACGACCCACGACCCACGACCCACGAAAACAAGCGTCACGCGGATCAAGTCGCCGGGCGACGTGATCAAGCTGGAAGACCGCCTGGATTACCTGCTTCAGCCGCCCTTGGAGTCGATTCTGGCAGAAGGAGCGTTGGGATTTCCCGCCCGGCCGTTTGCGTATCAATTCGAGGGCATGGCGTTTTTATATCCCCGTCACGCGGCGATCCTGGCCGACGAAATGGGGCTGGGCAAGACCATGCAGGCGATCACCGCCCTGCGGCTGCTGGTGCACCGCGGCGAGGTGCGGTGTGCGTTGCTGATCTGCCCCAAGTCGCTGGTGAGCAACTGGGAGCGTGAGTTCCGGCACTGGGCGCCGGAGCTGCCCGTGACGGTCATCGAGGGCGACCAGGCCCGCCGGGCTTGGCAGTGGCGATTGCCGGATGTGCCGCTGCGGATCGCTAATTATGAAATCCTCGTCCGCGATCGGGAGATTTTCCAGTCCCTCGAAGCGCCACCCTGCTTCGACCTGGTGCTGCTGGACGAATCACAGCGGATCAAAAACCGCCACGGGGCCACCAGCCAGGCGGTTCGGTCGCTGGCGCGGCGCCGCAGTTGGGCGCTGACCGGCACGCCGGTGGAAAACAGCACCGAAGATCTGGTTGGCATCTTTGAATTCCTCGCCCCGGGATTTTTATCTCCCGATTTAAAGCCCCGTAAGCTGGGGCGAATGGTCGGCGACTACGTGCTGCGGAGGACCAAGGACCAGGTGCTGGGGGACCTGCCGCCCCTGCTGGTCCAGGACGAGACGCTCGACCTGACGCCGCCGCAACGGGCCAGCTATCGGCTGGCCGAGGACGAGGGCGTCGTCCACCTTTCCGAGTTGGGCAGCGCCGTGAGCATCCAGCACGTTTTCGAGCTGGTGATCCGGCTGAAGCAGATCTGCAACTTCGACCCGGCCACGGGCGAGAGCGCGAAGTTCGAACGTCTGGAGGCCGACCTGGAGGAGATCGCGGCCAGCGGCCGGAAGGCAATCGTCTTCAGCCAATGGGTGGCCACGCTGAAACGGCTTGCGGAGCGGCTGCGGCGCTTCGGCCCCTTGGAATACCACGGCCAGATCCCCCCGCCGCAGCGCGACGCGGTGGTCCGCCGCTTCCGGGAAGATGATTCCCGGCACGTGATCCTGATGAGCTACGGGGCAGGCGGCGTGGGGCTGAACCTCCAGTTCGCCCATTACGTGTTCCTCTTCGACCGCTGGTGGAACCCGGCCGTCGAGGACCAGGCGATCAATCGCGCTCACCGGATCGGCGTCTCCGGCCCGGTCCACGTCACGCGGTTCCTCACACTCGACACTATTGAAGAACGCATCGACCACATTCTCCAAGAGAAGCGCGACCTGTTCAACACGATCTTCTCCGGGACCACGGCTCCCAAGAAACTCGGCCTGACGCAGGACGACCTGTTCCGCCTCTTCCAACTCCCCCGCCCCGCCGACAAGGCGGCGTGAAAAGCCGCGGTCACTGAATGCGGATTTCCCAAACCATTTCAACAGGTTATGGCTTTTGATGTAAAGTTGTTTGGGGATATTCCTGAAGTAGGCGATGATAGATGGGCACCTTGTTGACGAGTTCTCGGAGAACGCTCCGCTTACGCAGATTCAGGGACCGGGAGCAAGCGTCACATAGTGTCACGGCAATACCAACCGTGATTTCGCGTCCTCGGACTTCCCGTTGGGTTTCTTTGCTGACCAATAAAGCCCAGAGCGGTAAAGAGATCAACGCCAAGAGATGACGAACGGGACTCGGTTTCTTCACGCGCGGCCTCTCGCACTCGGCAATAAAACAAATCTTTTGCGACGTGGCGCATCCACAATGGGCGCAAGATCCACTCGGCAGAGATCCATAGGATTTGAGCAAAGATTCGATAATCAGTACAGGATCGTCGCCGTAGGCGTTTTTCCCAACCGCCTTGCGCAATTCGCTTAACCGGGGTACGGAGATTATCCTTTTACACCGACAATCAATCTGCGAGCCTGCCATGCCGACGTTGATCCCTATGCGACAGCCGCATTCGCAGTTGATATGAAAGGGGAAGTCCTCATCGGAAGCAACAGGGCCATTCTCTGTTTTTGGCGGGGCATAGGGATTGTCCATCAGAGGTGCCCTCCCTCGTCTACGATCAATACGCATGAGGAATCACCCAAGAGGAAATCATTATATCAAGTCACGCCACGCACCGCGACCACTGGTCGCGGCTTTCCAGGGTCTTTATTATGGGATTATGGCATCTGTGTACGATTTCGACGTGATTGTGATCGGCGCCGGGCACGCGGGGACCGAGGCGGCGCTGGCAGCTGCGCGTCGGGGAGCGAAGACGGTATTGTTGACGAGCGACCGGGAGACCGTTGCGCAGATGTCGTGCAACCCGGCCATCGGCGGCCTGTCCAAGGGGCAGATCGTCCGGGAGATCGATGCGTTGGGCGGCGCGATGGGCCGGGCGATCGACGCTACGGGCATCCAGTTCCGGATGCTCAACCGCCGCAAGGGGCCGGCGATGCACGGGCCAAGGGCGCAGGCCGATAAACTGGCCTATCAGCACGAAGTCCGCCGGATCGTTGAAAGTCAGCCGGGACTGACCCTCCGGCAGGAAACGGCCGAGGAACTGCTGACCAAGGATATCGACGGGAAAAAAAGGATGGTCGGCGTCCGGGTTTCGGGCGGGGCCGTCTATCGCGCCCGGGCCGTGGTGCTCTGTGCGGGCACGTTCCTGCGGGGACTGCTCCACCTGGGCGACGAGACGCTGCCCGGCGGACGGATGGGCGAACCAACCCAGGCCGGCTTGAGCCGCTCGCTGACGGCGTTGGGTTTGGAATTAAAACGGTTCAAGACGGGCACGCCGCCGCGGATCGACGGCCGGACGATCGACTACGCCCGGACCGAAATCCAGCCCGGCGATGAAGAGCCTGTACCGTTCTCGTTTCTGACCGACCGGATCACGACGGAGCAGATCCCGTGCTGGATCACCTGGACCAACGAGGCGGTCCATGACCTGGTCCGCGCCAACTTGCACCGCGCGCCGATGTTCACCGGGCAGATCCAATCGCAGGGGCCGCGGTACTGCCCCTCGCTGGAAACCAAGATCGTCCGCTTTGCCGAGAAGCCGCGGCACCAGATTTTTTTGGAACCAGAGGGCCGGCAGACCCGCGAAGTATACCTTAACGGTCTTGCTACCAGCCTGCCCCGCGACGTCCAGGACGTGATGGTCCGATTGATCCCCGGGTTGGAACACGCCGAAATCCTGCGCTACGGTTATGCGATCGAGTACGATTACGTCCCGCCCGACCAGTTGCAACTCTCATTGGAAACCAAGGCGGTATCGGGCCTGTATCTGGCCGGGCAGGTCAACGGCACGACCGGCTACGAGGAGGCCGCCGCCCAGGGGCTGATTGCCGGCGTGAACGCCAGCTTGGCGTTGGAGGGGAAGGAACCGGTCGTCTTGAAACGGGAGGAAGCCTACACCGGCGTGATGATCGACGACCTGGCGACCCGCGGTGTGGATGAACCCTATCGGATGTTCACCAGCCGGGCTGAATACCGGCTGCTGCTCCGGGCCGACAACGCCGACCGCCGCCTGACGCCGCTGGGCTGGCGGCTGGGTCTGGTGGACGACGTCCGCTGGGAGCGGTTCCAGGCAAAAACCGCCGCCATCGAGCGGATCACCCATTTATTGGAGACGACCCGGGAGGATTCGCACTCCCTGGCCAAAATCCTCCGCCGCCCCGAAACCACATGGGAAGCCATGAAACAGAGGTTGCCCGAGCTGGCTGAAGTCCCCCGGGAGGTGGCGTTGCAGGTGGTTTATGACGCCAAGTACGCCGGCTACATCATCCGGCAGGAGGCGGAAATCGGGCGGCAGCGTCGGCTGGCCGCCCGGCGGATTCCGGCCAACCTGGACTTCCATACGGTCCGGCACTTGCGGCAGGAGGCCCGGGAAAAGTTGACGCGGATTCGCCCAGCCGATTTTGCCCAGGCCGCTCGGATCAGCGGGATTACGCCCGCCGACCTTGCCCTGCTGTTGATCCATTTAGAGGGAAATTGAGCTATTTCCAGGACAGGGAAAAGGGGGCAATGTGAGGAAGGTGCGTATCGCAGAGAGGCGGCACCAATAATTGACAGACGTTCTTGACTAAATAAATTCCGGTTTCACTTCGGTTAGTGGTCTGTTGAAAAGGGTTCCCAATCCGCGTTCTTCTCCCACCTTATCTAGGGATGATTTTAAACCATGAAAAATTGCAATCCGGATGTTTAACCCATTATAAGTGTAGAACTTGCAAAGTTTAGATTCGTATTGACAGCGTCGGGAAGATGGCTATAATACTCTCAACTGGTAACTTCGGTAATGCCGGAAGGGCTGAGTAAACCTATGACTTACATCCACTTTAGGGATGTGAGTGGTTTGCGAATCCCGTGAACTTGGGGCGTTTTTTACATACCACGGAGGACTTGAGGTTTTCGCACGGATTCCGACTTGGTGTCGAAGACCTCTGGGACGCTAGCTTCTTTCGCTGGCGGGAGGAATGATTATCCCATGAAAACGGTGTTTACGACCGGTGAAGCTGCGAAGATTTGTAAAGTCAGTCAACAAACGATTATCCGATGTTTCGATTCCGGACAGCTCAAGGGATTCCGTGTGCCCGGGAGTCGATTCCGCCGCATTCCGCGTGAACAGCTTTACTTGTTCATGCGAGACAACGGCATCCCCACCGATGCCCTCGAAAGCGGCAAACGCAAAATTCTCATCGTCGACGACGATCAGGAATTGGTTGAACTCATCACCGACGTTCTGGATCGGGACGGCCGATTCGAGGTCCGCTCGGTCAACAACGGCTTCGACGCCGGAATGATGGTCAAGGAATACCGGCCCGACCTGATCGTGCTGGACGTCATGCTCCCCGACATCAACGGCAAGGAGGTCTGCCAGCGGGTCCGCAGCGACAATACCATGGAAGGCGTGCGGATCATCTGCATCTCGGGGATGGTCGAGGACGACAAGATCGGCGAACTGAAGGTCGCCGGCGCCGACGACTTCATGCACAAGCCGTTCGAGGTCGAAAAACTCGTCGAGCGGATCTGCCAGCACCTGGACATCGAGGTCCCCTCGGGTGCGTGACGGCGGATTGGTATTGCATATTGGTAATTGCAGATTTCAAATTGCAAATTGGACGAATCCACTCCAGGCCGCTTGCGGCTTAGCAAGTCGGGCGAGGATCCTTTCGGGGATGATCCCCCGGAAGCGCCTTCTGTGTCATTCTCCGAACCGACCGCCCGAAGACTCTGTGCGGTGCTGCTGGTGGACTCCCCGGAGCATGCGCGGCCGTTGCTGGCCGATGCGCTAAGCGAGGATCCCTCATTCTTGCTCTGGACCCGCAGCGTAACGGCGGCGGGCGAGGCGGAAAGTCTCTCGGACGACGCCCTGGCCGACTGGCTGGCGAGTCGGCTTACCGAGGTTCTGCAAGCGGCCCGATTCGAAGCCGCCGAGGGTTTTGCGGAACTCCTGCCCCTGCTGGCCGAGAAGACGGCCCGGCTGAAGGCCCTGCAAACCGACTTTAACGCGGCGGTGCAGCACGAGAAGCTCTCCGCGCTGGCCGAGTTTGCCGCCGGGGCCGGGCACGAGATCAACAATCCGCTGACCGTGATCGCCGGCCGGGCCCAATTGCTGCTGCACGAAGAGACCGATCCCGAGCGGCGGCACGCCCTGGCGCTGATGAACACCCAGGCGATGCGGGTCTACGAGATGATCGCCGACATGATGCTCTTCGCCCGGCCGCCCCAACCGCACCCGGTAAAGGTCGACGTCCCCCGGTTGTTCGACGAGGTGGTCCGCCAGATGCAGCCCCAGGCCAACCGGCAGGAGACGGTGTTAAACTCCCCTCTCCTTCCGGGAGAGGGGCAGGGGGTGAGGGCTGAATTGCCAGAGCACGGCCTTCAGCCTCGCCCTCACCCTAGCCCTCTCCGGGCACCGACCGAAGGTTGGTCGGGAGAGGGGACATGCGAATCCATCGAGATTACCGCCGATCCCGTCCAGTTGATGGTCGCCCTGAAAGCGTTGGTCCAGAATTCTTTGGAGGCGCTGGGCAGCGGGGGTCACGTGGAGTTGGAACTGAGGGCCTCGCCCGCGGAGATCGAAATCCTCGTCCGCGACGACGGCCCGGGCGTCCCCCCCGAAGTCCGCCCCCACGTCTTCGACCCCTTCTATTCCGCCCGTCAGGCCGGCCGCGGACTGGGCCTCGGCTTAGCCAAGGTCTGGCGGATCGTCACAAACCACGGCGGCCGGATCACTCTCGATAATCAACCCGGCCCCGGGGCTATATTTTCGATTATACTTCCACGTTAGTTTTTTCTGTCATGTTCGATTACAGAGTATCGTATCGAACTCAGTCCATTTACGGTGTATTCCTTTTTGCTTTCCTTTTTTCCATTCAATTCCACCTTGTGAAACTTTAAGAGTTCCGATCTTTTTTCCGTTTACTTTAACGCCAAATTCAACATCTGCTCGTTCAATCTTTCTTTCTGGCATCTTAACAGTAAGCTCATGTTTTGACATGATTTCTCCCCTTTCAAAATGTGCTGAACAAATAAACTTTCGAGAATACAAAAATATAGAATATATTCTTGCATTACTATCCTGGCACTTGCTAATTTGCACTAAAACAAATGCTTTAACTTTTTATGCAGAATGAAGTTATACAATCCCTGAACCCAAAAAAGGAATCAGGAGACAGACAATTCCACATTCTGTTTGAATTCACCGATTTACAATTTCATCAGTGTGTTGTAGTATATTACAATAGTGAGATTGCTTGATTGTTCGTCAGTGGTCATTGATGATTTCCGTCATTTAGGACTTAGAGGACGATCCGCAAGGCAACATTCAGCATATTGCCGATCACGGCGTGACGCCCGAGGAAGTTGAGGAAGTGTTGAACGACCGGCACAGCCGTACGGTTTATAGCGCCTCCAGCGGGCGGCCGATGACGTTTGGTTGGACAACTGCGGACCGCTATCTTGCGGTGGTATGGGAAGTAGTAGACGGAGAACCCTTGACGATTTACCCGGTCACCGCTTACCCCGCTCCTAAACCCCGAGAAGAGAGGTGATGATGAGCACAAAACGAATTCATCGAAAAATCAAGCGAACGCCAGACCAAAAGCGGCGATTGAGGGAGATCCGTGAGAAGTTTCAACGGGAGCGACCGGGTCTGGAAGATCTCCTTTCCAGCGGCGATGCCGCCGAAGTCGTGTCGCAGGGCGAGTACCTGGATCTTCGGGAGATGCTTGCGACCTTGAAAAAACGCCGCCAGAAAGAAGGATTAAGCCTGACGGACGTGGCCCGGCGTAGCGGGATGGATCGGGCGGCGATCAGCCGGCTGGAAAACGGTGTCTTTGTCAATCCGACGGTCGACACCCTCTACCGCTACGCCCAAGCGGTCGGGGCGGATATCGGCTTCAGCGTAAGGAAGTAGAAAATTCACTCCTTCCACATAGGAATCCCCGCGACCACTGGTCGCGGCTTTCCAGTGGGATTAATCGTAATGGAACACCTCTTCCATCGCGCTCCACCACTCGCCTTCCGCGCAGTTTTCGAGCGGCCGCTGGCAGGGTCCGCAGACGGCCCACCAGCGCTGGGTGGTCGGGTCGGCGGCCATCTTCGCCATGTCGGCGGTGAAATCGGCGCCGTGGTACTCGAAATAGCTGAACAGGTAGTGCCGCCCGTCGTCGAGCTGCCGGAGGTAGATCGAATAGTTGCGGATGTGGCACGCGGATATCATTTTCAGCACGTCCGGCCAGACGGCGGCGTGCAGCTTCTTGTACTCCTCGATCTTCTCAGGATGGATGCCCAGCACCATGCCGTAGCGTTGCATTACGGAGTCTCCTGGAGGTTGAACGGGACCGGGATAGGCAAGCCGCCGATGGTTTTTTACAATAATCCAAGCCGTTTGCATAGGCGGTCGTCGCCCGTAATTAGAATAGAGGAGATCGATAACGTTTAGCCCCGGCACTTGTGCCGGGCGGGCGTGGGAAAACGACCTGCGCCCGGCACAAGTGCCGGGGCTAAACTTTCAGGACTCATACCACGCCCGGAGCCGAGTTGCCCCTGATGCTCGAATTGATTCAAGCCGCCGTGATGGGTGTGATCGAAGGGTTGACGGAGTTCATTCCCGTCTCGTCCACGGGCCATCTGATTCTGACCGGAGACGTTTTGGATTTCAGCCGGGCGATGGGCAACGAGGAGGTGGCCAAGGCCTTCGAGGTCATCATTCAGGTCGGGGCGATTGCCGCAGTGGTGGCGGCGTATCCGGGGCGTTTTCGGCGGCTGCTGACCTTCCGGCGTTCGGAGGGATTTTCCGGCGTTTACGGGCTGTGGCTCTTGGGACTGACGACGTTGCCGGCCTTGGTGTTTGGATACCTGGCGCACGATTGGATTAATGACAACCTGTTTAATCGGTTCACGGTCGCGGGGGGGCTGGCGGCGGGGTCGCTGTGGATCTTCTGGGCCGAGCGGCGGACGCCGCGCATTCGGACGGAGTCGCTCGACGCGGTCGGCTGGCCCTCGGCGCTATGGATTGGTTTTTTTCAGTGTTTTGCCCTCTGGCCCGGCGTGTCGCGTTCGGCGGCAACGATTCTCGGCGGGATGACGGTCGGGGTGGATCGGAAGACCTCGACCGAGTATTCGTTTTTCGCGGCCGTGCCCGTGTTGACGGCGGCGGCCGCCTATAAGTTCTATAAATGCCTCCCGTTGTTCCGTGCGGAACAGATCCCGCTGTTCGTGGTCGGCATCGTGGTGTCGTTCCTCTTCGGCTGGATCGCGGTGCGGTTTTTGATCCAATTTCTCCGCCGTCACACGCTGGTCTCTTTCGGGTGGTATCGTCTCGGATTGGCCGCGGCGATCCTCGCTCTGGCCGCCGTTTCGGCCTTGGGATGGGTATAGTTCCGGTTCCTTCCGTAGCCCCAACCCCTCTTTCCTCGATACTTTTCCCCCCTCCCCCTTTTCAAAATCGGCCGGAGCCCGCAAAATGTGTTGTTTACTGCCCCGCATGGATACGGCCCGATAGCGGGGCTAGGTTTTTTTCATGGAGTTCATCATGTTCAAGAATTTCAATCCTCTGCTGCTGGGCATCTCCGGACATCAGAGCGAGATGATTGAGTTGGCTTTGACCCACGGTTTTTCGGCGATGGATCTGAACATTGCGGAGTTTACCGCGAGGATCCGGCTGAAGGGCCTGCCCTACGCCCGGCGGCTGATCGACAGCGCCCGGATCCGGATTGGGACCTTCTCGCTGCCCCTGGATTGGGAGGCCGACGAGGAACTCTTCCAGAAGGACCTGAAAAAGCTGCCCGAGTACGCCGACGCCGCGGCGGCCCTGGGCTGCACCCGTGCCACCGCGGTGCTGGCCCCGGCGGGCGACAAGCGGCCGTACCACGAAAACTTCGAATTCCACCGCCGGCGGTTCCAGGAGATCGCCGCCGTCCTGAATCCGGCCGGCGTCCGTCTGGCCTTGGGATTCCAGGCCCCAGAGTATCTCCGCCGCAATCAGGCATTCCAATTCACGCACGACATCGACGCCTTAACGCTGCTGATCAACATGATCGACGCGCCGAACGTCGGGCTGCTGCTGGACGTCTGGGAGGTTTTTGCCTGCGGCGGCAGCCTGGAATCGATCCGGAAAATTCCCCACGAGCAGATCGTGGCCGTCCGGATCGCCGAGATGGCCGCCGATGTGCCGCTTTCCGACCTGGACGAAAAGTCGCGTCTCCTGCCGGACGCCGAAAACGGGCGGATCGGCATCCCGACCGTGCTGACGGACCTGGCGGCCTGGGATTACGACGGGCCGGTGACCGTCCGTCCCTCCCGGGCGATCTTTCCCAGCCGCCGCCGCGACGCCGTGGTCAAGCTGACCAGCGAGTCGCTGGACCGGGTATGGCGTGCCGCCGGGCTGCCTACCCCGCCGCGGCAATTCGTGGCCTCGTCCTCCGCCCACGATTCCGACCTGGATTTCGGTATCGGTCGAGAGCGATCGTATTAGAGAGGGATTGGGGATTAGGGATTGGGGATTAGAAGAGATCGTTTTTCCTCAGCTAATCCCTAATCTCTAATCCCCAATCCCTGATCCCTTTTCCACCTTGCCCCATCACCTGCCACCGCTGTTTCACTGGGAGGGCGGGCTGAAGTTGACCAAGGCCGATTTGGCGGTCGACTTCCGCCGCCGGCAGCCCCGGGCGTTCATCTCCCACGCCCACAGCGACCACCTTGCCCGGCACGCCTATGCGCTGGCCACGCCGGAAACGATCGCCCTGTATCATTTCCGGCTCGGCACGCGGCCGGCGCTGCCGGTGCCCTATCGGCAGCCGCTCGAGTGGGGCGGGCTGCGGCTGACGACGTTTCCCGCCGGGCATTGCCTCGGCTCGGCGATGCTGAAGGCCGAAGACGGACAGCGATCGTTGCTTTACACCGGCGATTTCAAGCTCGATGAGTCGGCCACGGCCGAGCGCGCGGAACTCCCCACGGCGGATGTCCTGGTGATCGAGAGCACCTACGGCACGCCGGCCTACCGGCTCCCGCCGCGCGAAGCCGCGATCGAGCAGTTGCTCACTCTGGTGCGGCAAACGTTGGCCGAGGGGGCCGTGCCGGTGATCCAGGCCTACGTGCTGGGCAAATCGCAGGAAGTGACCAAGATACTGACCGCCGCGGGCATTCCCGTCATGCAACACCCCAAGGTCTTCGAGGTCAGCCGAGTGTACCAGCGGTGCGGCGTCGACTTGGGACGTTGCGAACTCTTCCGCGGTGAGATCGAAGCCGGTTGGGCGCTGATCGTGCCGCCGGGGGCGGGCCTTTCCGATGAACCTGCCCGGCAGGTCCGGATTGCCGTGACCGGTTGGGCCGTCGATCCCCGGACGAAATACCGCTTCGGCGTCGATCACGCGATCCCGCTCTCCGACCATGCCGACTACGATCAACTGCTGCGGGCCGTCGAGATCGTCCATCCGCAGGTTGTTTATTGCACCCACGGGCCGGAGAGTTTCGTCGAGCGGGTTCGCGATCTGGGCTTCGAGGCCCATCCGCTGGGCCGGCCGAGCCAGCGGCGGTTGTTTTAACAGCAACTGTTTTATTTCTGATGCACGTTGAACCAACTCTGGCAGTAAGAGCATTTGACGTCGCCGTGGGGGGAGACTTCGGCGCCGTCGCTGAGCGCGGCGCCGCAACGAGGGCAGCCGAGACGCAGGGGTTGGGGGGAGCCGGCCGCAGCGCCCTCGGATGTGGCGTTGTTGCCACTCGTCGGAAGGTCGGGGAGATTCTTCCAAGGATTGCCGGCGACCGCGCTGTAGAACATAGCGCCACCGAACAAGACGAAAAACAGACCCATCAAACCGCCGACAACTCGAAAAAACAAGGGCGGAGAACCGAAGCCGCCGAAATGGGAAGCCCAGAGAAACACGATCAAGGCGAATCCGACGCCGGCGAACAGCAGACCCGCGCCGCCGAGAATAACCTTGCCGATCGGATCGTTCGGGAGCGGAGGGCGTGGGCGGGATTGCATAACGGCGTCTCCGGAAAGTTGAATTGACTTCGGGCCTATTATATACTTTATTCCCTTCGTGGAAAACAAAAAAGATGCTCTAGGATGGGATGAGGGAAGCGTCGTCCCATCGAATTTTTTACGAATTACGCATGGTGGGACTGCGCTCCGCTTGTCCCACCCTACTTTTTGTTCCTTGGCAAGGAACAGGATTGCTCCGTTTGATTTTACAATACTCTTATCGCGAGGAAAAAATGCGACGCGGGATCTCCCGGCGGACACTGATCGGCGGACTGGGGCCGGCGGGGGCGCGGCGACTTTGGCGACGACGGCCTGGGCCGGGGAAAATCCGGCCGATCCGCCAGGCCCTAAAATCATAAAGCCGCGACCGGCGGTCGCGCGGTGCGCGAAGCACAGGGTGGTCGTGCGGTAGAATCCGCGATTCTCGGCAACAGGCTGCAGGGCGCGGCCAGCGGTCGCGGCCTTATGATTTTAGGGCCTTGCGGACCATCTCCAACTGGCCAGCGGAGCCGAGTTTGCCGTTCTTGTGCGTGATGAACTTGGCGTACTCGGCCATGAAGATCTTTCCCGGCGGGCGGAGGTCGAAGTTGGCCGGGTCGTCGCGGAACGACTCGCGGTGGACGGCGCACCAGACGAGCCGGCCGTCGGTGTCGATGTTGATCTTGCAGACGCCCAGCTTGGCGGCCGGCAGATACTGGTTCTCGTCCACGCCGCTGGCGTCCTTCAGTTTGCCGCCGGCCCGGTTGATCCGATCGACGTATTCCTTGGGCACGCTGCTGGAGCCGTGCATCACCAGGGGGAAATTTTTGGGGACGGCCTTCTGGATCTGCTCCAGCACGTCGAAGTGCAGCCCCTGCTTGCCGGAAAATTTATACGCCCCGTGCGAGGTGCCGATGGCCGCGGCCAGCGAGTCGCAGCCGCTCTTCTCGATGAATTCCGCCGCCTCCTCCGGCTTGGTCAGGCAGACGCTGCCGACGACGTCCTCCTCGACGCCGCCGAGTTGGCCCAACTCGGCCTCGACCACGATCCCCTTGGCATGGGCCTTGTCTACGACCCGGCGGGTGATCTCGATGTTCTTCGTGAGCGGCTCGTGCGAGGCGTCGATCATCACCGAGCTGTAAAAACCGCTGTCGATACAGTCGTAGCAGACCTCTTCCGTTCCGTGGTCGAGATGGACGGCGAAGATTGCCTCGGGAAAGACCTGCTCCGCGGTGCGGATCATTGCCTCCAGAAAACGCTTGTCGGAGTATCCGCGGGCGCCACGGGAGATCTGGATGATAAACGGGGCGCTGCGGGCCGGGTCGGCCGGCTCGTCGTTCGCCTTGACCTTCCCCAGGTTCCCCCGGAACAGCCCGACCGTCTGTTCCAGGTTATTGATGTTGTACGCCCCGATGGCATATTTGCCGTAGGCCTGCTGAAAAAGCTGTTTGGTGGTAACGATCATTGCGGATATTGACTCCTCAGGAACGCCCCGGATCTCATTTTCTTGGACCTCAGATTCTATAATACTTTTTTCCCAGCCTCCAGGGGCAACGCCTCGCGTTTTGTCTTAACCGGATCATCTGTAATAACTTATGCAATAAAGAGGCGCACCACCACAAACACTTATTCCGCGCATCCCCCCCAGGTTTACATTGCTTGAAGGATATCGATACATTATAATCCGCCGAAATTTCGAGATTAATTCTGATCCATCGCACGTCAGGGAAGACGCATTCGATGAGCACGGAAGCCGTTGCCTACGCCGGGGAGTGGAATTCGTTCGAGCAACTCCGCCTGGGCCGGGAAATCATTCGGGCCGAGAGCAAGGCCCTCGACCAGGTGGCCGCCCGATTGGGCGAGGAGTTTTGCCGCGCGGTGCAGTGTCTGTTCCACTGTCGCGGGGAAGTCATCGTCTGCGGGATCGGCAAGGCGGGGATCGTGGGGCAAAAGATCATGGCCACGCTGGCCTCCACCGGCACGCCGGCCCATTTCCTTCACCCGGCCGAGGCGGTGCACGGCGACCTGGGCCGGCTGCGGCGCGGCGATGTCGTGCTCTTGCTTTCGCAAAGCGGCGAGACGGAGGAGATCGTCCGGCTGCTGCCGATGCTGCACGAACTGGGCGTTACGCTGGTGGCGATCACCGCCCGGTCCGACAGCGCATTGGGCCGGTCAGCGGCCGTGACCATCGAACTCGGGACGCTGGAGGAGGCGTGTTTCCTGGGCTTGGCCCCGAGCACCAGCACCACGGCCATGATGGCGGTCGGCGACGCCTTGGCCCTGGTCGTCAGCCGGAGGAAAAGATTCCGGCGCGAGGATTTTGCCCGGCTGCATCCCGGCGGAAACCTAGGGCTGAAGCTCAGCAAGGTGGAAGACCTGATGCGGCCGCTACCGCAGTGCCGCGTGGCCCGCGAGGACCGGACGATCCGCGAGGTGCTGATCGAGGCGGGCCGGCCGGGACGGCGGACGGGGGCCACGATGCTGGTCGACGCCGACGGCCGGCTGTCGGGCATCTTCACCGACAGCGACCTGGCCCGGCTGTTTGAGCAGCGGCGCGACGGGGACCTGGACGGGCCGGTCGCCCGCGTGATGACCCGCAATCCGCTGAAAATCGCCGTCGGGACGCGTATGGCCGAGGCCGTGGCCCTGCTGGCCGAGCGGAAGATCAGCGAACTGCCGGTCGTCGACGCGGAGGGCCGACCACAGGGCCTGATCGACATCACCGACGTGGTGGCGCTGCTGCCGCACGAGGGGGCGGTTACGGAGCCGTCGCACAGCGCGCCGTCGGCAGGGACGGCCGTCGGTCCGTGGCGGGTAATCTCACCCGCCGTGGAAGAACGATAACAGTTGATAGAGGATCCGAGTTTCCCTGTCGTCCTAACGCCCGGGGATGGCAATCCCCGGAGGAAATGTCACCGGTTACCCCCGGGATTGCCATCCCGGGGCGTTGATTGACATAACCCTCCCCTCAATCCTCCCCCCTGCCATGCCGACCCTGGAACAGCGCTGTCAACCGATTCGCGTGATTCTGGCCGACGTCGACGGCGTGCTGACCGACGGCGGCATCATCCTCGACAACGAGGGGGTGGAGACGAAACGCTTCCACGCCCGCGACGGGATGGGCATCCGGCTGTGGCAGAAGGCGGGCTACACGTTCGGCTTGATTACGCTGCGCAGTTCGCAGATTATCAAGCTCCGCGTGGCGGAACTGGGCATCGAACTGGTCCGCCAGGGGATTGAAGACAAATTGCTGGCGATGCGGCAGATCGTCGAGGAACTGCGACTTCAGCCGGCGAACGTCTGCTACCTGGGCGACGATCTGCCCGACTGGGCACCGGTCCGCGCGGCGGGATTGGGCGTAGCCGTGGCCGACGCCTGCGAGGATCTGCGCCGCGCGGCGCAGTATGTCACCCGGCTGCCGGGCGGCCACGGCGCCGTACGCGAGACCATCGAATTGATCCTCAAGACCCAGGGACGCTGGGAGGATCTGGTCGGGACCTATCGGTAACTGCAAATTGCAAATTGAACAAGGAATAGACGCCGGGGCCGAGGACGGCCCGGCTCGCTCGCAACTCACCACTCGCCACTCGCCACTCCTTCCATGAAACGCCTCTACCGCAGCGCCGTAAGTCTGCTGATCGTGCTGGCGGTGTATTGGGCGTATGCGTTGGCGGCGGTGCCGCTGATCGAGCCTTCGGCGCCGCCGCCCAGGCCGGGTCCGAAGGGGCCGCACCTAGGCGATTACCGGCTGGGACAATTGGCCAAGCTGTTTCCTCCCGGCGCCTGGGAGCGGCAGGATCCGATTCTCATCGAGATCGAGCGTGGCAAACTGTTGCTGCAAAAGTACGACAACAATCGCCCGGACGGCAAGGTCGAGATCTCCCCTTTAACGGTCGTCGTCCTGCCCGACAAGCCGGCCGAGAACGAGGAGCAACTCTATCGGCAGGCCGTGATTCTCAAGGCTCCCCGGGCCTTGCTGCAATTCGACAGCCCGGTGGAACTGGGGTCGATGAAGATCGGCCGGCTGATCGGCGGGCAGTTGGTCGGCGAGGTCACGATCCACAGCGCCGGAGCGAAGCCGGGGACGGACGACGATCTGTGGATCGTCACCCGCGACGTGCAGTTGTCGGAAAAGGAAGTGCAGACGGACCAACCGGTGGCGTTTCGTTGGGGAAAGAGCTTCGGCCGCGGCTCCGGGATGCGGATCCGGCTCAAACCCGGTCCGCCCGCCACGGGAGGTGCGCTCAGCGGCCCGACCGCCTCGGGCATCGAGCAGTTCGAACTGCAACGGATCGAGCGGCTGCACATCGACGTGCCGCCGCCGGCCGCTCCACAGACGGCCCGCGCCGGCCCGGCGCCGGTCGCCGCGCCGCCGCGCCTGCCGCAGGCCCTGGGCGGTCGCAGTCTGGAGATCACCTGCCGCGGCCCGTTCTGCTTCCGGCAGTCCGACTGGTCGGCGAGTTTCCACGATCACGTCGAAGTGCGGCAGATCAATCCCCAGGGGCCGGCGGATCAGCTCCTCGGCGACCGGCTGACGCTGTACTTCGCTCCCCGCGCCGCCGGCGTCGATCCGGCGACCGCTTCACCCGGAGACATGGAACTGGGCCGGGTGGAGGCCTGGGGAAAGCCGGTCCTGGTCAATGCCCCCAGCCGTCCCGCCACCGCCCAGGGCGACCACCTGGTGTTTCATCTGCGGGAAAATCGGGTCGTGCTCGAAAGCAAACTGGAAGTCTTCTTGAAACAAGAGTCGCAGGAAATCCACGCCCGGCGGATCGACTACCAATCGCTGGAGGAGCCTTTGCTGGGAAAAGCGGTCGCCCAAGGGCCGGGGTGGCTCCGCGGCAGCGATCCGAACCGCCCCAACGAATTCCTCACCGCAAAATGGCAGGGGCAACTGCAACTCGCGCCGGAGGGGAACCGGCAGAAGATCGCGCTGATGGACGGGGCGGAGCTGAACTATTCCCGGATGGGCTGCCTGAAGGCCCGGGAAATCTGCTTCTGGTTGGCCGAAGCGCCCTCGGCCGACCGCTCCCAGAAGCCGGAATGGCGTCCCGAGCGGATGGAGGCGAAAACAAATGTCGAGATCCAATCACCCGATCTCTCGGGCAGCGTCGAGCAGTTGGTAGTGACGTTCGAATCGAAGGTAGCTCCCAGCGTATATCAAACTACTCCCCTCTCCCGATCAACCTTCGGTCGGTACCCGGAGAAGGGCGGGAGCGAGGGCGGTTTCGATGACAACCTAGTGGTCTGTCCATTTCGACTTTACCAATTGGGTGCCACTGCTGGCTCGTCCAGCAGTGCAGGAAACACGGTTGGACAATCCAACCGTGGCACACGTAAACTCAACTTGGACAGACCACTAGAGTCATCGGATGGTATCTTGCCGAATCGCCCTCACCCTAACCCTCTCCCAAAGGG
>JAFGPV010000097.1 GCA_016936015.1 Pirellulales bacterium | reverse complement strand
TCCGAACCGGAGAGACGTGCTTCATCGCCTGGTGCAACAGGGGAGCGAAGCAGAAGCACAAGCCGAGTTCATCCAGGCAGGCCTCGACGCAGGCGACCTCCGCCTCGATGTTCACGCCCAGCTCTGCCAGGACGTCGGCCGAGCCGCTGCGGCTGGTCATCCCGCGGTTGCCGTGCTTGGCCACCGGCACGCCCGCCGCCGCGGTGACGATCGCCGCCGCCGTGCTGATGTTAAAAGTCTTCGATCCGTCGCCGCCGGTGCCGCAGGTGTCCAGATAAACCGTATGCTGGCACCGGATCGGCGTGACGTGCCGTCGCAGCGCCAACGCCGCCCCGGCAATCTCCTCCACCGTCTCCCCTTTGCGGCTTAGCGCCGTCAGCAGCCGGGCCATCTCCTCTTCGGAACATCGCCCCTCGATCATCTCCCCGATGGCCGATTCCATCTGGGCCATCGAACAATCCCGGCCGGCTTCGACCATTTCGAGAGTTTGCTGAATCATGCGAATCCTCCAGGAGAACAGGCATTTCTGCCTGGAATGCATCCTAACAAAAGAGGTGTCTTCAGGATAGTCGTGGTTTCTTTCTGTCAGAGAAGTTGTCGTGAGATGGGATGAGTGAAAAAAAGAATTTTTTTACGAACCTCCGCGTCGCCTCCGCCGTCTCTTGCCGTAGCGGGGTCTTTCCGTGGGGGAAGGACCGCCGGTTTTTTCTGAAACGAGTTTATGCAACGGCCCCGAGGTAAGTGTGACGCAAAACGCACCCCGTTGCCGACAAGTTGCCCCCGGCGTCCCCAGGCGTTCGCCTCGGATGGTGCGCTCCTGGACGCGGCGGTGCGGCTCTTCGGCTCGCGGCAGGCCGTACTCCGCGCCGAGCAGGACCCGGCAACCGCGCGGGACCGCTGGCTGGCGGTCTGCCGCCAGGCGCGCGATTGGGAACGCTACTGGCACGAGTCGTTCGAGCGGGCCAGGCCCGGCCCAGCGCTGGTCGAGCGGTGCCGCCGGCACCGGCTCGGCCGGCTCGAGCGGGAGATCGTCGCCGCCCTGGCCGGGCAGCGGCTGGCCCTGGTTAATACCGAGGCGCAGAACTGCGCCCAGCTCATCGGCCTGATGGGCCTGCAAGGGCGGAAGAAACTGGCCGCCCTGCGGGCCTTCGCGGAAACGGGGCGTCTGTTCCGCTCGAAGATCATCACCTTCGACGACGTGTACGAGGACGTAGTCGAGCGACAGCCGATCCTCGATCCCGTGCTGGTCGAGACCGTCCTGGCCCCCCGGTCGCAACGCGGCGGCGGTTGGGATCTAACCCGGGAGACGCAGTTGTACGAACGTCTGCCCGGCCTGACCCGAGTCCTGATGCGCAAAGGTGACGAGATCTGGAACGTGCTGCGGGGTTGGGGCGAAACGGGTAGCGTGTTCCGCTGGGCGCGAAAGGCCGAGCGGCTGCTGGGCAAGTTCACGGCCACGCTGAAACGGAATCCCGAATGGAAGTTGGCCCAGGCGGCGCAGCGCCTCGCTGAGGTCGAATTCGCCATCATGCTCGCGCTGTTGGGCAAACGCTTGGGATATCTGCACGCCGAGGAGAGCCTGTTCACCGGCGGGGGGCTGGCCCGGGCCGTCAGCCAAAACGCCGACGAAGTGCAGACGAATTTGAATTGGCTCTCACCGTCGGCAACTCTGGTGCGCGACAATTGGATCCGCCCCTGCGGCGGATCGGGCGAGATGGCTACGGACGATCCCGCGGGCTGGGAGGCCACCGAGTACGAACTGACCGAAAAGACCACCGAAGCCCTGGGGATCCAGCAGCAGATGCGCAAGGGGCGCTTCGGCGAGTATTGCTCCCGGACGCCGCGGATCCGCCTGGAGCAACTGGTCCATTCCGACCGGGTCCGCCAGGCCCTGGAGATGGTGCTGGCCCAGATGCGGCATGGGCCGCGGCTGATCGAGGCCTGGGGACTGAAGGAATTGATCCCCTACGGCTGCGGCGCGACGGTGCTCTTTTCCGGCCCGCCCGGCACCGGCAAGACCGCCACCGCCGAGGCCCTGGCCTACGAACTCGGCAAGCCGCTGCTTGTGGTCGATTATTCTCGGGTGCAGAACTGCTTCGTCGGGCAGACCGAGAAAAACATCGTTCGGGCGTTCCGCGAGGCGAAGACCCAGGAGGCCGTGCTCTTCTGGGACGAGGCTGACGCCATGTTCTACGACCGCGACCAGGCTCGCCATCCTTGGGAGGTCCGCGACGTGAACGTCCTCTTGCAGCAGATCGAGCAGTTCGAGGGCGTGTGCATCCTGGCCACCAACCGCAAGGTGACGCTCGACAAGGCCTTGCAGCGGCGGATCGCCCTGAAGGTGGAATTCGACCGCCCGAACCGCCATGAGCGGCGACAAATCTGGGAGAAGCTGCTGCCGAAAAAACTCCCGATCCTCCCGGAGGTCGAACTGGACCGGCTCTGTGAGGCGGAGCTCTCGGGCGGGGAGATCAAAAACGTCGTGCTCAACGCGGCCCGACTGGCCTGGAAACGCGATCCCGCCGGCCCGTTGTCCGCCAGTGACTTCCACGAGGCCCTGGTCCTCGAACGCCGCGGCGGTTGGGGATCAAACGTAAACCGCATCGGTTTCGAGCGGTAAACCGGCGAGATGTCCTCTTTTCCTGTCTGAGAATGTTGCATCCAATAGCCGGCGGCTAACAGCCGCCGAGAGCTACATGCATTCCCCTCGGCGGCTGTTAGCCGCCGGCTATGTAAATACTGAACCAATACACATCACGACAATAATTCTGCTCCTCACTAACCGTTTATTAACCCGGAACTTGTATCCTTGCCGGCAAGACTTGTGAAAAATGCGTTTATTGGTCATAATAAGGAAAGAAGGCGGTAGGGCGGCCGGCTTACGCCCTCCTGCCGGGAGGAGTATCGGTCATGGCTTACAGCGTCCTCCAGCGGCCCACGCTGATTCTGAATCGCAACTGGCAGCCGGTGCGCGTGGCGACGGTGGCCCGGTCGCTGGTGCTATTGTGGAACGAGGCCGCCCGGGTGGTCGATCCGGCCGACTTCCAACAGTATTCTTGGAGTGATTGGGCCAAATTAAAACCCCGCGACGGCGAGTTGTTCGTCCAGGCCGTCCGCTTCCGGCTCCGCGTCCCCGAGGTGCTCACCCTGGTCCGCTACGACCGCGTGCCCGTGGCGGCGGTGGCCTTCACCCGGCGGAACATCTTCAAACGCGACCGCTTCACCTGTCAGTATTGCGGCATCCAGCCGGGGACCGAGGAACTCACGATCGACCACGTCCTGCCGCGTTCCCAGGGCGGGGCCTCGACCTGGGACAACTGCGTGCTGGCCTGCGTGTCGTGCAACAAACACAAAGCCGACCGCACCCCCATCCAAGCCGGCATGCGCCTCCGCAAGACGCCCCACCGTCCCAAGTGGAAGCCCCTCTACGCCTTCGAGGAGATCCCCATCGCCAGTTGGACCCGCTTCCTCAGCGAGGCCTACTGGAACGTGCAGTTGGAAGAATAGAAAAACGGGGTCAGACCTTAACAATTAACTTTACAGCCGCCGCCGATTGCGGTAAGATGCCGCCATGCCCCGCGCACCCCGCATCGACTTTCCGAACGCCCTGTACCATGTGATCTCACGGGGGAACGGGCGGGCGGACATCTTTTGGGACGACGACGACCGCCGCCGATTCCTGCGGCAGCTTGCCGACGGTCTGCAAACCGCCGGCGTTCTGCTTTACGCCTATGTGCTCATGGACAACCATTTCCATCTGCTCCTCCGCACTCCGCGGGCCAACCTCTCGCGTTTCATGCAGCGATTGGGGACCAGCTTTGCCCTCTACTGCCGCTACAAGCACCGCAAGCCGGGCCATCAACTCGAAGGTCGGTTCAAGGCGAAACTCGTTGAAGATGAAACCTACCTCTTGGCCTTAACCCGATATATTCATCTTAATCCGGTCAAAACGGCCGCCTGCCGCAGGTTGACCAAGGCCGCGCGGGTCCGCCGTTTGGAAGCCTGGCCGTGGAGCAGCTATCGCGGGTACGTGTGTACAAAACACGCCGCCGATTTCGTTTGCTACGACCTCTTGAACGACTACGGCCGTTCCCTGGCTGTCGCCCGGCGGAACTACCGCGCCTATACCCATGCCCACGTCATGGACGATGACAAGCCGCTGTTAGACGCCATGCGGGCCAGCCGCCATGCCTTGGGCAGTCCGGATTTCATAGCCCGGACCGAAAAGCAACTCGAAGGACGTCGCAGCGGCCGGGTCCAAGATGCCGACCTTGCGCTGCCGCGTCCAACGGTCGATATCCGGCGAATCGACCGCCTAGTGGCGAAGCGGTTCGGCGTTGAACCGGCAGACTTGAAAACCCATGGCCAGCGTTGCGGTCCGGCCAAGGCCGCCGCCATCGAACTGGCCTGTCGGCTAACGGGCTGGACGCATCGAGCCATCGGAGCGTATTATGGCGGCATCAGCGGCGCCGCCGTCAGCGTCGCCCGCCGCCGAATCCGCCAAGGCCCGCCCGCCCAGTTCCATGCCATCACATTGATCGAGAAAAAACTTCAAAGTTAATAGTTAAGGTCTGACCCCATAGTTCATAGTTCCGCGCCCACTACTATCTCACGCTGTTCGGCGCCGACCACCCCATGATCGACGACCTCCGCGCCCTCGACCTCAACGTCACCACGCCGCTGGAGGCCCTTCAACTACTGCAACAATGGAAGAGCCGCCTGGAGACAGAAAAAAAGAATCGCTAAATCAGAAACATGCTTTATGAATGTTTTGCAACGCATCGTCTACCAAACAGGGACACTCTTTGCCATGAAAGCCAACATTAATCCCTATACTCCTCCCGCAAGTGATCCCGAAAAGTTGCCGAAAAGGCTAACTCGCTGGAGAATCATAATTACATCAATTCTCGGCGCCCTTGGATGTCTGTATTGTTTCGGCGCCGGTGGAGTATTTATTATAGGCTTGTGGTGTGTAGTTCGGGAACAAGCATTTCCTCTTGAAAATCTATTTGGTTTAGCCGTTTCTTCTGCCGGGGGAATGGTGTGGATTCTAGCTGCTGCCTTTTGGTGGAAAGGCCGGTGGTGGTTCGCATTGCTCTTCACCATCGTCGGGGCTCTGTTGATAGTCATTGCCGAAGTGCTATGCCCTGGCTGATTGTCGAAGAAACGGGAAACGGGGTCAGACCTTAACAATTAACATTACAGCCGCTGCTGAGACATTTCTCATGCTGGTCTTTTCAATTACAGTTCTGCTTGGGATTTTCCTGGCGATCCGAATCTTGGAACGACATATACCATTACTGCAACTGATCAGGGAGTTCTTGATCCGAATGATCCCTATTAACATGTAATGATATTTCATGCTTACTTTCCATATTATGGTTTTAATATCATAAGGAGACTATGATCATGAAGAATCGGTATTATTGTTTTGCAGTCATAATAGTGTTATGTGTTATTATGGCATCTCCGGCACAAGACTATTCAATAAATCATTTTGCCAGCTTGCCGATCACTATTGGAGAGACAGGCATTATTGTTGTAATCGATGGTCGTGTATATTGTTTGGAAGGAGAGTACCATTATAGTCAATGGGCACAAATAAAGTTGCCTCCTTTACGCGAGCTGGAAAACGACTCGTTAGTCAAATCTATGGGAACGAGTATGGATATACCAAAACATGTAAATGAGGTCTATTTACATAATGGGAAAGAAACGGGGTCAGACCTTAACAATTAACATTCCAGCCGCTGCTGGTTAATGTAAGATGTCGCTATGCCCCGCGCACCCCGTATCGACTTTTCGAACACCCTTTACCTCGTAATCTCGTGGGGGAACGGACGGGCAGACATCTTTTGAAACGACGAAGCAGGTAAAGGGGACAGACGCACATATTGGCTAGCATCGGACGATTAAGCAAGATTGCTGCCGTGCCTCGCACCGCAAGGACCGTACAAGAGGAATGTTGCAACCGTCATTCTTTTTCCCGTCATGCCTTAACCCCCCCAGAATTTTGATTGCTTCCCCCGAACGCTCTATTGACAGATAATGTGTATATATGTATACTGACTATCGCAAAACACCGTTCACCAACCAGTAACGGCCAGTTCTTTGAAAAGTCGATCATGACAACCTTGGGTACTCCGGATAGCCCCGCCTATCCGGGCCGCGCTTGCGGTACGTGGCGGTTTGCCCCCCACCAACGGAGAGGCCTATCTGTCCGAATTGCCCGTTAGGCGGTCCTGCTGACCAAAAATAGAGCGCGCCTCAAAGGCAATCTGATGCTGCACAAGGAGTTGCACCAACCGCCCCTCGTTCCGAAACTCCAGTTTCGGAACGAAAAGAGACCGCCCCCCTTCCGGCCCCCCGCCCGTGCATTTTTCGATTTTTGATGAGCAACTCCCGAGCCACTCAAAATCGCGGGCCACGGGCTCTGCCAATCCGTAGGGTGCGTGAAACGCACCAGTCCGGCAGTGCGTGGTGCGTTTCACGCACCCTACTGGTTCAATTTTCGGACATTACCGAGGAAGCAATGATCCGAAATCACTTCGGAACATTGCCGTCCTGCCCGCTCGGGGCGGTCGCAGCCTTCGGCGAGGGTTTCTAGTAGCCGGGATCCGTTTCCCGCGGTGCGCGATAGTTCACTTTTTCGGCCTTCAGCCGCTCGAAGTGGATTTCCATGCGGCGTTTGAAGTCGTCCCAATTCTTGCGATTCGGATCGCTCCACGTCACCTCGGCCAACGCACACGCCCGGGGGTACGCCATGTACTGGACGTGGGCGTAGTTCGGAAAGAACTCGCTCCAGAGGTTTCCGCCCGCACCCAGGACGTGCTTGGTCTTCTCGGCGGAAATTCCCGGCGGAATCGGCTCGTAGTTGTAGACGTGTTGCAGGGGCGAATAGCCGCCGATGGCCTTCGGCTCGCCCTCTTTCGCCTGGTAGTGATCCAGGTAGCAATGGGTGCCGGGAGTCATCACGACGTCGTGGCCCGCATTGGCGGCGACAATCCCCCCCTCGACGCCCCGCCAACTCATCACGACGGCGTTGGGCGCCAATCCGCCCTCGAGAATCTCGTCCCAGCCGATCATCGTCCGATGATGCTGATTGAGAAATTTTTCAATCCGCTTGATGAAGTAGCTTTGCAGTTCGTTGACGTCCTTCAAGCCCTCGCCTTTCATGCGCTGCTGGCATTTCGGGCATTTGGCCCAGTCGCTCTTATCCACTTCATCGCCCCCGACGTGGATATATTTGTCGGGAAAGAGGTCCATGACTTCGGCAAAGACATTCTCAAGAAACGCGAACGTGTCCTCGTTGCCGGGACAGAAGACGCCCATCGCCCCGGTGTCGCGGTCGATGGGATCGCCGAAGCAACTGAATTCGGGATACGCGGACAGCGCCGCGCCGGAATGGCCGGGAATATCGATTTCGGGCACGATGGTAATATGCCGGGCTTTCGCGTAGGCGACGATTTCGCGGACGTCGTCCTGCGTGAAGAATCCGCCGTAGCGGCCGTCCTTATCGTAGGCCGTGCCGTCTTTCGGATTCAACCCGTATCCGATGTGCTTGCGCCAGGCGGCAACTTCGGTCAGCTTGGGATAGCGCTTGATATCGAGCCGCCAGCCCACGTCGTCGGTCAGGTGCCAATGGAACGTATTGAGTTTATGCTGTGCCATCAGGTCCAAAAAGTTTTCGATCTCCGGCTTCGAGAAGAAATGGCGGGAGACGTCCAAATGCAATCCCCGCCAGCGGAACCGGGGCTTATCCGTAATCTGCACGGCGGGCGCCGTCCAGGCCACCGGCTTTTCGACCTTCGTCGGGCTGAAGACTTCCGGCGGCATAAGTTGCAGCAGCGTTTGCATGCCGTAGAACATGCCCGGCCCGTCGCCGGTGATGACGACGCCGTCCGGCGCCACGTTGAGGCGGTATCCTTCCTCGCCGAGCGACGCCTCTGCGCCGTGCGACGTGATGCGGACCGTGTTGGCCCGCTTCGCCGCACCGCCGTCGGCGGCCGATATTTTGAACGCCATCCCCGTACTGGCGCGAAGCCGATTGGCAAGCTGCTTGCCGGCATTCATCGCCTCGGCCGAATCCTTGTCCACGAGGATGGCCGTATCCGGTTTGAATTCGAACTTGCCCGTTTCGGATTTGACTTCAAGCGGCCGAGGCACGAAAGCGATTGCGTCGGCGGCATCCTGGGCGCGGCTCGAACACGGACACATCGTCATCGCAAAACCGGCGATTAGTGCAACAACTGATTTCTTCATCATGACATTCTCAAAAAGAGGTTTTTCAAACTGCGGTTCTTGATCCGATGCAAACCAGCAATTTGTCCATGTTAATGCCGTTATTGATGATTGTCCAGTCTTCAACCGTTTACCCGGGGGAAGACAAAGGGGGAATCACCGAGTTAAATATCGGCAACGTGCTTGTCAATAGCGTCGAAGCTCTACAAACGGCTTAGGCTTCATCTACCATGGAAAGCCGCGACCACTGGTTGCGGCTTTCCAAAGAACAACTTGGTATTGTCCTTACCCCAACTCCAGCGACGTGACGCCGTAGATCCGCGATAGATCGTGCTGCGGGGGCGTACCGCGGTACATGCGGACGGTTTGCAGCGAGGGTTTCAGGCCCCAGCGCTGGACCAGGCTGACGGCCGCGGTGTTCGGCGCCGGAACGTCCACCGCCAAGGTCGCTTCGGGCAGCGTTTCGGCCAATGCTTGGAGAATCGCTTCGGCATAAACGGGCTGGTCGGCAAACAGCGGGCCGATCTTGTATCCGTAGCGGCAGAGCCGGGCCACGGCGTAGCCCGCCAGACAGTTGTTCCGCACCACGCTTAAAGCCACGCTCCCCATCTGCTGAATCCAGGCCTCGAGAAAGGCCGGCCGCCAGGCAGGAAAAATCCGGCGGTCGTACGCCAGCAACTCGGCGAACGGGAGATGACGTAGCGGGACCAATTCGCAGCCGGCATTGCCGTTTTTTCCGGCCGGATTTCGCGGAACGCCGCTGAAACGGACCGTAAGGTAGGCTGTGGTAAAACCCAAACGCCGATACTTCTCCTCTTTTGCCAGGACGCCGTCCAATCCGATGGTCCGATTGCCCAGGTACTCCCAGGCGGCGCGGGCCAGCGCCACGCCGTAATATCCGCCGCGGAATTCCGGTCGGACGATGTGCAGGCCGAGGAATCCGAAGTGCTCGTCGTAAGCCACGGCGGAAATGCCGCCAGCCGGCTTCCCCTCGTGCTCCGCCAGGAAAAATCCGTGGGGATCGGCGGCAAAAAACGATTGGGCGTCGAACAATCCGGGATTCCAGCCCTCGGCGGCCGCCCAGTTGATGACCTCGGCCAGTTCCTCCCGATCCATCCGCCGCACTCCGCAAGATAATGTGCCAAGCATAGAAGTCGCCTCGCAAGCCAGGGTGATATAAAGGATATATCAACCATAGCTTTTTTCGCGGGAGAGACGGAACATTAGCCGGAATAAGGACTTGGGAGATCGCAAGAATGAATCAGTCACCGGTTTGTCCGTGTTTCCTCAACGCCCCGCGACGGCGGTTGCGGGGGTGGAACAAGGCCCTGCTTTACCCCCGCAATTGCCATCGCAGGGCGTTGAATAGAGGTGACGTTGACTTCCCGACGATCAGCAAATGGGAACCAGAATGATTCCCCGGGCCTGCATTTCCGCAATCGCGCGCTCCGCGTCGCCCGGCCGGAGGTTCACTCCGCGGCAGGCCTCCGGAAGAAGATGGGTTTTTAGTCCCAGGTCGGCGGCGTTCAGGGCGGTGAATTTGACGCAGTAATCGGTGGCCAGCCCGCAGACGTAGACCTCACGAACGCCGCGCCGACGCAGATATTCCTCCAGGCCCGTGGAGCGACGCCGGCCGTTGTCGAAGAATCCGCTGTAGCTGTCCACCTGCGGATCGGTCCCCTTGCGGAAGATTTTTTCAATCCGGCTTTGATCCAGCAGCCGATGGAGTTCCGCCCCGGGCGTGTTTTGCACGCAGTGGACCGGCCAGAGGATTTGGTGCAGCCCCGACAGATCGACGACGTCGCCGGGTTTTTTGCCGGCATGATTGGCGGCGAAACTGCCGTGCTTGGGAGGATGCCAGTCCTGCGTGGCCACAACCAAATCGAATTGCGGCATGAGGCGGTTGACCACCGGGACGATCTCATCTCCGCCCGGCACCGCCAAGGCCCCGCCGGGACAAAAATCGTTCTGCAGATCGACGACGATCAGGGCGTTCAATGAATTAGTACCGTCGGGGCGTGGTCGACGGGGCGGCCATCAGGGTGCCGTTGGAGATCGAAGGGGGAGTGGGCGCGATGGTGGAGGCGGGAGTAATGCCCAACGTGGTCTGCAGCGAGCTGATCCGGGAGGCGAGTTGCGGCTGCCGGTTGTCGTAGTTCAGCGACCGCTGGTAGTTGACCAGCGCCTGGGCATAGTCGCCCGATTCCTCGCGGATCTTGCCCAAAGCGGCCAGCGCCCGGGGATTGTCGGGCTGGGCTGCCAGCGCCTCGACCAGCCGCTCCTCGGCCGTCTTCCGGTCGCCGAACTCCTCGCAGAGCCGGGCTAATTCGACCTTGGCGTCTCCCGAGGCCGGCTGCTGTGCCACCCAGCCCTCCAGCAAACGAAAGGCTTCGGCTTTCCGGCCCTGTTCGGCCAAAAGCACCGCCAGGCCGCGGTGGCAGTCGACGTGGTTTTCGTCGCGGTCCAGGCACATATTGTAATAGGTTTCCGCCTTTTGCAGATCGGCGTCGCAGTGCGTCGTTTTACCCAAGTGATGGAACGCCGAGGCCATGTTGTAATAGGCGTCGGCGTTGTTCGGATCGGCGTAAGACGCCTCCTGGAACTCGCGCATTGCTTCGTTGAAGCGGGCCTGCTGGAAGAGCCGCACTCCTTCGGCGTTCCGTCCCGAGGCGTTGATCCCTCCGCAGCCCGCCGTCAGCAGCAGCAAACCGACCCAAAACAACCGGAATCCGGCGAAGAACTCCTGGGGAGCGTCGCAGCGTTTTCCGATCCGAAAAGAACCATTCCGAAAACGACTCACAGCGGGAACGCCTCGCATCCGGGGAATTGAAGGGATGACAGGAGGCGGAAGGATACCTACCACCCGGGACGGCTGCAAGAGGAGTTTTCCCGGCAAGGTTTTTTATTGTTTAAGACAGATCATCCAGTAAAAAAGTCGTTCTGAGCGCAGTGAAGAATCTGGAACGCCTGGGAAGGCTGGGCGGCTTTGCTTCACTCAGAAATGACGCTGTTGAATAATCCGGATCAAAAGACCGTCACGGCTTCGGCGGCCAGAGGGAGCGAGGTTTCGGTGAAAATCGGCAGTGGCGCAGGAGTTACCTCCAGCGGATGTGCCGATTTCTTTTCGTAACCCAATTTGTGTATGACCTCCAGCACCTCGCTGCACGTGGGGAACATCCGTCCGCTTAACCGTTTGTACTCGTCCATGGCGTTCATAAACTCGATTTCCTCCGGAGAGTAGTCGCGTTCGCAGGTGGTGGGATCGATTTGCCTCCGTCGGTTGACCTTTGCCCGACGCTCGGGAACGCGGCGTTCGGCCGCCGCGGAGACGTTTTTCTCCCGCCGATCTCCCTTACGCCGATCCAGGGTGACGACCTTTTTATTTCCTGGTTTGGAGTGGAGGTCGGAAGCCGTGTTATTCTTTTTCTCCTTCGGGGAGTTTTTCGCCGGGTTCTTGCTGCGTGCAGGGATTTTTTTCTTCGTGGCCACGGAAGATTCTCCAAAACGGGTTCGATGGATATCTGGGCAACGTAGAAAAGATACATCATTGTTGACAAAAGTCATCGAAAATCCGCCTGGGAAAACTGATTTGTCTGGAGAACATGTGTGATTTTGGCAGGAATGTGAAAAAGTCAAACTATTCCGATTATGCCGGCTGGATGAGAAGGCCAAGAAAACGGCAGTCAAGCAGGAATCGTTTGGCCCGGTTGCACGGGGCCGGTGATGATGGGGGCTTTTGCCCCAAAAAGAAGAAAGTTATCGGAGACGAGAACTCGTGGGCGGTCAATCTTTCACGTTGAGGGTATTTTTGACCTCGCGGCAGATGTCCCGAAGTTCTTTGATGGAGACCTCTTCCAATCGTTTGCCGCGTTGTTCGAGCCGCTCATTGATTTTCACGGCAGTCTCTTGCATCAGGGAGTGGGTCTCCGAAGTGCCGCCCCAGAGGAGGAAATTGTTCCCCCGGGTGATCCGGGTTTGATCGTCGTTGCCGTTGAAGGCCAGTCCCAATAAGGCGGACGATTTCGGCGGTGGAAGATTTGCTTTCACGGTGATTTTGGTGTTGGGAGAAAGACGGAAGACGAAGGGGGGAGGCCGAGACCCGGTAATGGCCGTTTCCGCTCGGTTCAGGAGCGTTTTCGTCCGAAGAACTGCCTCAGGATGTCGTCGGCGGCCTCTTGGCTGGATTCGCTGGGAGGTTTCTTCATCTGTTCGAACGATTTGGCGGACTTGCCGGTTTTTTTCTTGCCGTGTTTTGTATCGTCCTCGGGCTGATGCGGCTGGAGGATGGTGGTGGTATCGGTCAGGCTGATGTCGGTCCGGGTGTTTTTCAAGCTGGGATCGGCGGCGGGTGGAGAGGGAGCGTTTTCCTCGGTTTCCAGCCAGTTGGAGATATCCAACTCCTCCCCGGCGGCCGATTGCACCGTGCGGGCGGCGGCCTCCTGGATGCTGTGGATTTTCGTCTTTTTTCTTTCCTTGGCGGCGACGTTTACCTGGACCTCGAATTCCAGCACCCCGGCCACGTTCAGCCGGTCGCCGTTTTTCAGTTCCCTGTCGCCTTGGATCGGCTCCTGATTCACCAAGGTCCGGTTGGTGCTCTTCAGGTCCCGCAACAGCACCCGGTTTTCTTCCACGAGAATCACGCAGTGTCGCCGACTGACACGCTCGCTGGCCGGCCGAAGCTGACAGCCCTCGGCGCGGCCGATGAGGAATTGGGGCCTGGAAATGGGTATTTCCCGACCCTGGCCTTTGCCCCCGATCACGATGAGTTTAACGTCCATGGCAGTGCTTTTCCCGGTGGTCAAGGAGCGGAACCGCTGATATACGGATGATGACGATGCGAAGATGTCCTTGCCGGGAAATAGCTCTAAAGTTGTTATCGGCTGGAGAGGGGGTTACACCTCAGCGAAGCAAAAGGCGTTTTCTCCATATCTTGGATGTTAGCAGGTTTCAGCTCGGATGTCAAAGTTTTCTCCCCTACATCAGAGGGGGGCTGCGCTGAGAAAAAAACAGTGGATTTCACGCGGCCGGCGGCCTTCCTCGCGAGTCATTCCAGACGTCCGTGCTGTATTTGTGCCGATGCAGTTCTTCCGCCCGGCGGCGCTCGGTTGGATTCAAGCCGTCGGGACGCCACTCGAGGCGCAAGCACTTGGCCAGTTCTCGGCGCCAGCCGTGGAGAAATTCTTCCTCCGGCGGAAGCGCCGGGACGGCCTCGCTCAAGCCCGGCAGTTCGGGCGCCGCGGCGGAGCGCGACCAGAGGATGCTGCCGTGTTGCAGCACTGCGCCGCGGATCCGTCGCTGGGCGCTGCCGGCGATCTTGATTGGGCCGAGCAGGACGTCGCCGGGGGCGCGGCGTTGGAAGCACAGAAACGGCGACGGTTCCGTCGGACTCCGGCGGGAGGCCGCGCAGAGCTCCGCGGCGACGCCCCAGGCCGCCAGGGCGTCGATCAGCGATCCGTGTACGGCCTCGTACAGCAACAGATGGCGTTTGGCCTCCGCCGCCGCGGCGGGCAGCGTCAGGCTGTAGGTGATTTCATGGTCGTGGACGATGGCCCCGCCGCCGGTCGTCCGGCGCACCAGGGGGCAGGCGGCGCTGGCGGGGTGTTTTTCCCGGTCGGCGGAGGATTGGAAATATCCCAGCGAAAGGGTCGGCGCCGTCCAGCGGTAGATGCGAAAGCAGTACGCGCCTTGTTCCGCCGTCGATTCCGCCAATGCTTCGTCCACCGCCATGTTCCAGGCTCCCGAAGCGGGCGGATCGAGGAGAAAGCGGCAGGGAATCATGGGGAGGGATGAGGGTAGCGAAAAGCCGCTTGCGGCTTAGCAATGACGAATGACAAAATCCGAATGACGAAAGAAATCCGAATGTCAAATGTTAAATGACCAAATCCCTCATCCCTCCTTCTTCCTGGGCGGGGCAAATTTGATCTTTTCGATCAGTTGGACGACGCGCCCCTGGCTGTCGATATAGCCGGACAGGGCGGTGATGGCTTGAATCACGTAGCCGAAGTGGAGATTGTAGTCGCAGTCGAGTTCGACCTCGTTGTCGGCGGCGGCGGCGCCGGGTCCGCCCGCGGCGCCGACGATCTCGCGGATCTGGGCGCGGAGGTCCTTGAAGGATTTGACCGGGCGCTGGCCCATCTGGATGGAGACGAGTTTCCCGGCGGCGTCGGACCGCAGCCGGATGGGGATCATCGGGGCGGTCGAGACGGCTTGCCCTTCGCTGTACGAGGCGATCGGCATCTTGACGTTGAAATCGCCCTCCGGGGCGACCAGCCGCAGGGAGAGCATGAAGAAGATGATCAGCTGGAAGCAGACGTCGATCATCGGCGTCATGTCGAAAACCACTCTGCTCACGTCGGGGAACTTGATTTTCACGACGGTTTCTCCCGCAGATCGCTCTTCGCGCGGAGCACGAACTTCTCAAACCCGACTTTCTGGCAAAGTTGGATCACCTCCTGGACGACGCCCGTTTTTGCGTCCTGGTCGGCGCGGAGGATCACCGTGGCGTTGGCGACGCTCTGGTTTTTTTGCGTCTCGATCAACTCCTTCTCGCGGTTGAGGGGGGCCAGCAGGGCGCCGGGGGCCAGGAAGTCGCCGTTGTAGAGCACCTGGCCGCGGGCGGTGATCTGCAGGACCACGGAATTATCTACGGACCGTTCCGGAGGCTTGGCCAACTCGCTCTGCGGCAGGTGGATCAATTCGCTTTGCTCTTCCGTGGAAAAATTCAGCGTCAGCAGAAAGAATACGACCAACTGGAAGGTGCAGTCGATCATCGGAGTCATGTCGAAGGCGACGTTCTGCGCCGCGCGGCGTTGCGCGAACTTCAGCATGGCGTCTCTCCCCGGTTACGTCTTTTTCGTCGGTCCCACGTTCGCGAAGCGACGCATCAACTCTTCGCTGATCACGCCCACTTCCATCACCAGCTTGGTGATCCGGTTGCGGATGAAATGGTGGAAGCCGATGGCGATGATCGCGATCGTCAGGCCGACCAGCGTCGTGACCAGCGCGGTGCCGATGCCGTTGGCCAACTTGGAAGGTTTGGGCGTGGTGTTGCTCTTGGCGATCTGGTTGAAGGCCTGGACCATCCCGTCCACCGTGCCCAGCAGCCCGAACATCGGACTGATCTGCCCGATCAGCGCGATGTAGCTTAGCCGCTGATCGAGCCGGAGGTTCTCTTCCTCGCCGACTTCCTGCATGGCCTGGACCGCGGGCTCGTAGCCGCCGGAGAGTTTGGCCATGCCGGCCGAGAGGATTTGCCCCAGCATCGAGCCGTCGTTTTTCGCCTTCTCGTAGGCCTCCTGGTAGCGCTTTTCGTTCAGGTCCTGTTCGAAGGACTGGATTAGCGCGGGGGGCAAGAGAGCGTCGCGGCGGCAGGACAGCACGTTCATCACCATCAAGGCCACCAGGTTGAACGTGATGACCAGGAAGATGATGGTGTACCGCAGCTTCAGCGAGTGGTAAAGCCAGACCAGGAGGCTCTCCTCGGCGGGTGCGTCGTCGTCGGTCTCCTCGGATCCCGCGGCCGCGGCGTCGCCGGACTCTTCCGAAACCTCCTGGGCCGCGGCGGACGAAGCAAATCCGGCGTCGCCCCCGGGGAAGAACGCCGGCCAGCACGCAAACAGCCAACCTGTAACCAGGATCGCCGCCAACCAACTCCAGCCGTAACGGAACCGCATAAAAATACTCCTCGTCGTTTTTTACTCAGGAACGCTTCAGTGTAACTCCCCCGCCGGGTCGGCGTAAAGGAGGGGATTGCCGCGTCTACGTTTGCGGCTTTTTTGCCCAGGGACTGTTTTTGTACCGCTCCGCGAGTATTTTTCTGGCCTCGGCGGCCCGCTCGGGCTTGCGCACCTTTTCCCAGAGTTCGCCGAGGTTGTAGAGCGCCTCGGCATGGGTCTCGGCACTACCGGTCGGATACAGCAGGTGAGTGGTTAAAAACGCCAGCAGGGCCTCCTTCGGCTGGCCCGACTGCCGGTACGCGGTTCCCAGCGTGTTGTACGCCCGGGCCATCAGTTTCCCGTCGTCCGGATCGGCCTTTTGGAGCAGGGTCTGGAGCGCATCGATCGCCTCGGCCGATTTTTTCTGGGCCGTCAGGACGGCGGCCTTGCCCAATTCGGCGGCCTGGCGCTGGGATTGGACCAGCGGTCCTTCGCCCCCCGTTACTCCCAGGGCGGATTCGAAGGACTTCAGCGCCTCGTCGGTTTTTCCCCGGTCCAATTGCGCCCAGCCGATGGCCACGCCGGCCTTGATCCGGTAGTCGGGCCAGGGGGCCGACGCCAACTTGCCGAAGTATTCCTCCGCCTGGGCGAAAGAACGATTGGCCACCAACAAGTTGCCGACCATCTCGCAGCCCTCCAGGTAGTGGTAGCTGGCGGGATGGCGATTGACGAACGCCAGCATCTGTTTTCCGGCGTCGATCACGGCACCCGAGCCTTCCAGGGCCAGTTTGGCCTCGGCCAGCGCCCGGTAGAATTCCCATTCCTCCTGCAATTCCGGGCGATCGCTTAGATCTTCCGGCTTGACCTTTTCCAACGCCGCCAGGCCGTCTTGGTAGCGGTGCTCGACGGCGATCAGGTTTTTCGCGGTCTTCAGGGCAAACGGCTCCTTGTCGAACGTAACGAAAATAATCTGATTGACGGGAATCTCCTTGGTCGGGCCGCTGGAACCGCGCTGGAGTTTCACTTGGAAGGGCGAGAGCGATAAGACATTTCCGGAGGTGGTGCCGGAGGTGGTTTTTATCATGTCGAACGCCTCGCCCGCGCCGGCGGCGAATAGGAGTGCAACCAAGGAGAAAAATATTTGCAAGCGGTTCATGGTACATTCCTCGTTATCTCAAACGCCCCGCGACGGCGGTCGCAAGGGGACTTGTGGCAGAATTTGATCGAGGATCAGGAAAGTAAAGTCGAGTTGAATAGCCGGCGGCTAACAGCCGCCGTGAAGTAAGGGAAATCCCCGTAGCGGCTGTTTGCCGCCGGCTATTGGATACGACGCTTTATTTCTGATCTTTCATCTTTCTCCTTAATTTTGTTTATGCGCATCGATCGTTTATTTCCCCAGACCTTTCAGGCCCTCGACGGGCAGCCCGGCGGTAGTTTGGATCTCTTTGAGCAACGCGTCGAACTTGTTGAACCACGACGGGCCGCCCAGTTGCGGATAAAGACTGAAAACGACGGCCACGTCGCCGACGGCCTGGTTTAGGGTCTTTTTCCGTTGCGATCCGGTTTGGGTCCGCGCCAGGTCCAACCGGCACCGGGCGAGGTGGTACCGGGCCTCGAAAAACTTGTTCTTATAAGCCGGTTGGAACTGGAGCCGTCGGGAGATGGTCCCCCAGCCCCAGACCAGGTTTGTCTTGCCCTGGGGAGTCTCGACCGGCTTGCCGCCCGAGATGGCCAGATTGTAATAACGCGGTTTGACCTTGCCCCAAGCCTGGTAGGTCTCGGCGGCCTCGATCTGGACGTCGAGCACGTTGCGGTTCTCCTTAAGGATCTCGGCCAGCAGATCCAGCGCGCGGTTGAACCGACCCAGACGGCGGAGGCATCGGGAGAGCCGGATCTTGATTACCGTGGCGGACGTTGGCCCGGGGGCGAACTTCTTGTCGGCCGCGCAGAGTTGAAGGATCTTTTCGTAGGTTTCGGCGGCTTTCTGATAATACTCTTTGGCCGGGGCAGGGGGGGGGCCGTCCTGGGGATCAAGGCTCGATCCGAGACCCATGAACGTCTCGGCCACCCAACTCAGCGCGTTGAAATTCAACTCCGCGGCCGGCCGCTGGGTGATTTTCGTCAGGAACAGGTCGAAGCCCCGGCGGACGGCGGCGGCCTGCTCGGCTTTCCCCTGTTCCTGGAGCCGCTTCAGCAGTTCTTCGAGTTCCTTGCCTAATGCGAGGTAAATCTGCGTCAGTTTTTCGCCGCCGTCGCCGAGCCGCTCCAACGCCTCCATGACCTTTTCCGCCCGGGCCAAGTCCTGCGCGGCCACGAACGCCCGCAGGGCCGTTTGGTAGACGCTCCGGCGGAATTCCGGATGCTCGGCGCCCAGCGGATGATTGGTCTCGCAGAGGGTCAACGGACCGAGCTTCGGATCGGTCAGCCAGACGACCGCCTTTTCCGGCTGGTTGTTGTCCAGGAAGACCTGGGCCAGCGACAGGACCGAGGTGGCCAGCGTATAGTTCAGCTCCCCGCCGGCTTCCACGTCGCTCCGTTTTCGATCCACGCCCGCCTGGAGGAGTTTTTCGGCCTGCTCCGCCAGGGCGGTCAGGTCCGTCTGCGGCGGCCGCTCCGCCTCGGGCTTCCGGGCGGCGTCGAGGTACGCCGACCACAGCGCTTGGCCGGTCTGCAATTCCATCCTCCCGCGCCGCGGCGAATCGGCCGGGATCTTTTCGAGATACAAGAGCGCCTTTTCCACCTCCCGGCGGAGGATCGCGATCCGCACCAGCATCATCCAGGCGTCGTCCGCGGCGGAGCTGTCGGGCCAGTGCTGCGTGATGAACTCCGCCGTGGCTCCCAGCTTGCCCGCGAAGAGTTCCTTGTCGGCCTCGTCCGTCGATTCATTGTACAGTTCGGCGTAGGCCGCCAGGGCGATCTTCGCCGATTGCTTGGCCCATGCGGAGCCGGGATAACGGCGGGCGAGGAAATCGCCCACCGCCGCCGCGTCGTAGTACTGCTGGTCCAGAAAATACAGGTATGCCAGCAGCGAGTGGATCAGCAGGATGTCCTCCCGCGGGGCGTCGGCGGGTTTCATTTCGAGGGCCAGCCGGAAATAGCGGACGGCCCGCCGGCGGAGCCGGGCCGCCTCGTCCTCCTTCACTTCCGACAAGTCGAGCCGGTCGAAGGCCGCCTTGCCGCGGTCCCGGGCCTCGAAGTAATCCTTCGGCGCGGCCTCGGACGGTTCATTGATATCAGACAGGAGCGGATCGCGCAGCTTCGTCCGAGCCTGGCTCTGATGTTCGCCGCCGTGCCCGGCGACGAAGGTAAACAGCCGGCGAGCCTGCTCGCAGCAGTCATAACGGACTTTGGCCCGCTCCTTGTCGCCCTCGGGAATGCTCCGCGCGTAAGCCAAAGCGGCCTCGCCGCCCGCGTACTTCAACGCCAGCCCTTCGGCGCGCAACGACTCTGTCCCGCGGAGCAGCTTCTCCGCCGGTTCATAGAAATCCATCGCCGCGGCGTATTTCTCCGCCCGGGTCAGGGTTTCCAGCTTGTCCGTCGCCGCGCGGAGCTTGATCTGCCGCAGGGCGTCGCCCTCGTCGGGCCAGTCCAACAGGTCGTTCAGCGCGCGGAGCGCCTTGCTGTACTGACCGAGTTCCTTCCACGCCAGGGCCTCCCGCAACCGGGCCTCGAATCCCGCCTGGTACAATCCGCCGGGGGAATCCAAAACGTACTTGGTGTAGAGTTCATTAAACCGCGCGGCCGCTTGGTTCAGATACTTCTCGGCCTTCGGGCTGCCTGAAGGATACGTCCGGCCCAGCTCGTAGAGCACCTGGGCCGCGTCCAAACGCACTTGCAGGTACTCGGAGCGGGCCTGATCGCGCTGGCTGGCGACCGCCGGGGCGTCCTGGGGATCGATCTTGAGCTTCTGATATTGGAGGACACGCTCGGTGGCGGTCTTCTCCAAGTCGCCGATCACCCGTCGTGCTTCGGTGAATAGTTTCCGGGCCTCCGCGAGAAGTTGCTTTTTCTGCTCGGGGGTGGTCTTGGGCGATTGACTCTGCGCGATCTTGATTTTCCCCCGTTCCGTCAAGAGATTAGCCAGTTGGACCTTGGCCAGGAAGGCCAGCGGATGCCCGGAATACTCGGCAAGATATTTTTTAAAGCGGGTCTGGGCATCGTCCAGGAGTTTTTCCCGTTCCGTCGGCGACGGCAGCGTAAGCGCCCAACGAATCAGCGTCAATCCCGCCTCGTAGTCGATCCGCTCCCGATCCGCCGTCCTGCAAAGCGGACTGGTCCGCATCTGCTCCAGATAGTCCAGCGCCGTGTCGAAATAGCCCCGATCGTACAGGGCTTCGAGGAATTTTTGGTGTCTTTCTCCCCTCCGTGCATCGGCCGCCGGCTCCTCGGCCGGGGCGCGGGACCACAGACTCCCCGCCGCCAAGACGCCGAGCATCACGGCCAAGCCTAATTTCCGGCGTCTAAAACACGGTTTCATGCTTCCAATTTCTGCAACAGACCCTTTGTGTTTACATTAATCAAAGCCCGACGCCCCTTCAAGCTGAATGCCGGCTTCCCCCTCTCGTTAGGATCTCTGGGAAAAATGGGAAAAACAGGCAGCTTGATGGGATCGCGTGGGCCAATTCAACGTTGATCGACATCTCCCTTGAAGATGTTATGCTAACAAGTATAACCTCTTTCGGTCCGTTGAACCGCCATTGACGATGTTGGATTTTACGCATTCCCACCCGCCGCGCCGCGTTCCGACCGGGCATAAGGCACGCAGACCGTTGCTCTACCTCGTCGTTGCGTTGGGATTGGTGGTGATTTTAATGGATTGGGCCCGCAAGCCGGAGCACTGGAGGTGGTTCGAGGCGCTTAGCGAGCCGCGCGACGAGACGCCGGCCGATCCTCGTCTCCCTTCGGGGGCGCTGCCCGAGGTCCCTGGTGTGAATCGGCAGTACCTGACGGAGGTCCGCGACGACACGCCGACCCGGCGGGCGGAACGGGACGCCTGGTTTGAGCTATGGGACGTTTTATTGCGGCTTTCTCCTGACGATTTACGGAAATTTTCAGTCGGCCGCGTGTCCTACGTCCAACTGATGGGCCAGTCCAACCTGTATCGCGGCAAGCTGGTCCGCCTGCAAGGCACGATCCGCCGGATCGAGCGGATTGCGGCTCCCGATAACGCCGTGGGCATCAAGCACTACTACGAGGCTTGGCTCTCCCCCCGCGACAATCCCTCCTCGCCGATCCTGGTCTACGTTCTGAACCTGCCGAAAAAATTCCCCGCCGGAAAGGACTTGGCGGAGGACGTCGCGCTGGTCGGCTTTTTTTTCAAGCGCTACGTCTATCTGGCCGGCGATCCCGCGGCCAAGACGGATGCGCTGCGGACTGCGCCGGTGGTCTTGGCGAAGGAGTTGCAATGGAAACCGCCGCCCCCGCCGGTCGCCGAGAGGCCGCCGGGCGCCGCGACCGTAACGATCGTTCTCGTCGCGGCAATCGGAGCGAGCCTCCTTTTTATATGGTTCGTCTATTCGCGGACCCGCCGCCCGCGCCGCGATGAGCACGAACCGTCCGTGAGCCGGGCCATCCCCGGCTCCGATCCTGACGAGGAAAACGGAGGGCATTCCCAATGACTCGAACGGCGGCAGTAATTTTCGGTTTAAGCGTAATTCTTGTTCCTCGTTTAGCGGCCGCCGGCACAGCGGATCGAGAGTCGTCCGTCGAGAAGGCCGCCGTACCGGCGGCTGCTAAACAATCTCCGAATCTTCCCGCTGGTCCCCGGGAGTACCTCCGCGGCCTGGGTTTCGACGAAAGCCTTTTTACCCGATTCCAAAACGGCCGGCCCCTGGACGAAAAAGAGCAGGAACCGCTGCTGCGGATGCTCTTCTGGCTGCGGCGGTTGGATCCCCTGGACGTCGGACGTTGGGCGAAGAAGACCTGGTCCGCAGCGGTCAAGCCGTCGCCGGACGAACTCTTCCGGCTCCACGGCCGGCTGCAACATCTGAAGCGCCTGGAGCCGCCGCCGGAGCTGGTCGAACGCTTCGAGCTGCCGCAATACTATTGTGCAACAGTCCTTTTGGAACCGGACGACCGGCCGGTGGAGATCTTTATCGAAAAGGTCCCCCGGTCCTGGCCCGAGGGCGGCAGGCCCGGGGCACGGGTCGGGGCGGAGGCGATGTTTTTGAAATTCGCCGGTCCCAAGTTTACTCAGCCGGTGTTTGCCGCGCACCGCCTGGCGTGGTATCCGCCGACGCCCTTGGGCGATCTGGGCTTCGACTACGGTTTGTTCGACGACGTCAAGCAGTACCAGCCATACGGGCAAAAGGGGCGCGAGGCGTTTTATCAAATGCTCGCCGCAGCCGGCCGGGCCAAACCGGGCGCCATCCTTGCCGCCGCCGAAAAGGACCTGGCCGAGGCGGTCAATCCCCTGCGGCCTACCTCAAAGAAAAAAGGTCCCTCCGAGAAAAAGAGTCCGTCCGGACTGAAAATACCGGACTACTGTCCCGTGTACGACGTTGACGACCGGGACCGGCGACAGTTCTCGGTCTTCCCGCTCTTCTTCGAGCCGGAGGGGCAACTCGGCAAGCCGTTCGTGCTGGAGGGGACCGCCCGGCGGGTCGAAATGATTCGCCTGGGCGAAGGGGACCGGGACGTGATCGAGCGGTTCCACTTTGATCATTATTACGAGATCATGCTCTTTACCGACGATTCGGGCGGGAATCCGATCACGTTTTGCGTCCGGCAGTTGCCGCCGGGGTTGCCCGAGGGGAGCGGGCCGGGCTACGGCGAGCCGCTCCGCGTGGCCGGATTTTTCTACAAGGTCTGGAGCTACAATATTTCCGCTGAAGGATCGGCCGCCGGCCCGTCGCAGATCCGCCGGCAGTTTTCTCCCCTCCTTATCGGCCACGAACCGATCTGGTATCCTCCCTCCCAGCCGGCCCAGCACCTGACGCTCACCCTCGTCCTCGGCGCCGTCCTGGTGGCCCTGGTCGCGTTGATCTGGATTGCGGTCTGGCGGATGAACCGGGCCGACCGGCGGTTTTTTCAGTCCCGAAGAGAAAGTTCTGATCCTTCTTTCCGAGAGAATCCATGAGACGCGCGAAGATCAGCATTATCGGCGCCGGCAATGTCGGCGCGACTACGGCCCATTGGTGTGCGGCGGCCGAGTTGGGCGACCTCGTCCTGGTCGACGTCCCACAGACGGAGGACATGCCCCGGGGCAAGGCGCTGGACCTGATGCAGTCCGGCCCGATCGTGGGCTTTGACGCCCGGATCACCGGCACGACGTCTTACGACGATACGGCCGGCAGCGACGTGGTGGTCGTCACCGCCGGCATGACCCGCAAGCCGGGCATGAGCCGCGACGAACTGCTGGCCGTCAACGCCCGGATCGTCGGTTCCGTGGCCGAGCAAATCAAGCGGACCAGTCCCGAGGCGGTCGTAATCGTGGTCAGCAATCCGCTGGATGCGATGGTCCAGCGGACTTATCAAGTCACCGGCTTTCCGCCGCGGCGGATCCTGGGCCAGGCCGGCGTTCTGGACACGGCCCGGTTCCGCGCGTTTATTGCGATGGAGCTGGGCGTGAGCGTCGAGGACGTCTCGGCGATGCTGCTGGGCGGCCACGGCGACACGATGGTCCCCCTGACCAGTTGCGCCGCGGTCTGCGGCATTCCGGTCGCGCAACTGATTCCCCCCGAGCGACTGGCCCAGATTGTCCGGCGGACCCGCGACGGAGGGGCGGAGATCGTCGGATTGCTCAAAACCGGCAGCGCCTACTACGCCCCGTCGGCCGCCGTCGCGCAGATGGTCGAGTCCGTCGTCCGCGACAAAAAACGTCTTCTCCCCTGCGCCGCCTATTGCGACAAAGAATACAACGTTGGCGGCTACTACGTCGGCGTGCCCGTCATCCTCGGTAGTGGCGGCGTCGAGCGGATCGTCGAACTGCCCCTGACGGAATCGGAAAGAGCCGCCTTCCAGAAAAGTGTCGAGGCCGTGAAGAATCTCGTGCAGAAGATGGAGGGATTGATCGGATGAGACTTGAATTTGCCATTGACAGGTTAAAAACGTCTTGGATAATGTGAAGCGGCCCACCCAAACCGAGCGGCGCTGCGGCGCCCCGGAATACCTCGGTTGCCATTTTCATTCCCCCATATTCTTGAAATCCTTCCGCAAGGCGGTTGTTCTATGCTTCGGCGCTCTGTTTTCCCGTTCCCTCAGAAACCGGTTCACATTCCGACCTTTTCGCTCGATGCGGCGCTGCAGCCCGTAGGGAAGAGCGATTCGGCATATTCGCTGTTCGTGCCCTTGCACTACGAACGGCGCTATGCCTACCCGCTATTGGTGTGGTTGCATGGCCCCGGCAGCGATCAGCGGCAATTACCGGAGGTGATGCGCCAGATCAGCATCCAGAACTACCTGGCCGCGGCACCCCGGGGAAATCGCGTGCCGGCGGCGACCGAAGGAAGCTCGGAGGGGGACAGTCCCATTTTTTCTGCGAAAAAATCGGGACAGTCCCCTAACGGCTTCGACTGGCTGCAGACCGACGAGGCAATCCAGGAGGCGGAGCAGCGGGTGTTCGAAATCATCGATCTGACCGCACAGAAATACCACTTTTCACGGCGGCGGATCTTCTTGTCGGGCTATGCCAGCGGCGGGACGATGGCCCTGCGGCTGGCCCTGCGCCACCCGCGATGTTTCGCCGGCGCGGCCTCCTTCGGTGGGGCCTTGCCAGGGGGGCAAACTCCTTTGGGCAACTTGGCCGACGCCCGAAAACTGAATCTCCTAATCCTCTGCGGCCGCAAGAGTTCCGTCTATCCACCGCAGGCCGTCTGCGAGAATCTCCGGTTGCTGCACGCCGCGGGAATTCCCGTCTCGTTGCGGGAATATCCCTACGCCGAGGAACTTGCACCCGTCATGTTGGCCGACCTGAACCGGTGGATCATCGAGCAGATCACCGCCGTGGCCGAACCGTCCATCCCGGCGGCCGATCCCGAGTGGTCGTTCAAGGTCGAGTAGGGCAGGGCAGGGGGGGCTTTTTGTCGAGATTTGTAATGTTTAGCGGCCGCTGGCACGGCGGCCCTGGCATTTCTCTTGAATCAGAGCCGCCGTGCCGGCGGCTGCTAAACGAAACGCGACGGTTCTTCGACTTCATTATCCGCCAGCATTGCCAGCAATCAAACGGGCATTGACATCCGGGGACCGTTTCGGGTAAAAACCGCCCGCTTTTCCCTATAACTTATCCCCGGCCCGCGCGTCCGGCCGTTCTGCCCGTACGCCCGGGTCGATGTCCGTGAAGGATGGACATGGCCCCTGAGGCAGTCCCAGACAACGACGTTCCGTCGGCGGAATCTTCGCGTCCGTGGTGGAAATCTCCGCACGCGGCATGTCGCGCGGCGTCGTCGTGGATCGGCGCGCATCGGCGTCAGGCGGCGCTGACGACGGTCCTGCTGCTGGTGCCGTTGCTGGGATTACTCGCCTATCGGCTGATCCGGCCGGACTCCGGCCTTGGCCCGCCCACATTGTTGGAGGAGGTGCTGGCCGCTTTGGATCGCGGCCAGTACGCCGAGACGCAGGCCCTAGCCCGGCGGTTGCGGACGCAGGAGGGGCTTGCTCCCGAGGAACAGGGCGGTCCATTGTTTGCCCTGGGGGCGGCCACGCTCCATGAGGCGCTGGCCTCGATGCCCCGCCAGCGGGGACAACTGCTCCTGATCGCCAGCCGGTACCTGGAAGAGGCGATGCAGCGCGGTTTTCCGCCGGGACGCAAGGGGGAAGGGCTGTTTCTGTACGGCAAATGTCTCTACGAAATGGGGCAAGTCCGCGCCTGCCGGCCGGTGCTGACGGCGGCGCTGAAGGCCGAACGTGCGCCGCAATCCGCAATCCGCCTCCTGTTGGCCGCCTCGTACCTGAACGATGCCAAGCCCCGGCTCTCGGAGGCCCTGGAGCAGAACACGCTTTATTTGTCGGACAAAAAATTATCGACGCTGCAACGCGAGGAGGGATTGCTCCAGCGGGGCGAAATCCTGCTGCAGATGAACCGCGTCTCGGAGTGCTACGCCGCCCTGGCGCAGGTTTCCGGGAAGTCGCGGCTCCGCACGGAAGCGGCGTTCCTCCGAGCCCAGGCCCTGATGCACGAAGGACGAGTGCTCCGCCGGGCGAAGACTTCCGAGAAGACCGTGCCGGCCGCCGCCCGGGAGAAGTATCAGGCGGCGATCGGCATCCTCCGGCAAGTGCAAGGGTACGACGCCGCCCGGCCCGCCGCCGTGCGGCGGGCGATGTACCTGGTCGGCCTCTGTTTCGAGGCCGTGGGCGACGACCAGGCGGCCCTGGCCCAGTTCACCCGGATCTCCGGGCTGTATTCCGGCACGCCGGAAGGGACGGCCGCCTCGTTCCGCTCGGCCGAACTGCTCTTTCGGCTCGGCCGCCCCGGCGAGACCCTGGCGGCGTATCGCCAAACGCTCAACGCCTATCGGCAGACCTCGCGGGTGCGGAACCCCTGGCTCACGCCGCGGCAGTTGTACGCCCAGTTGTGGAAGACCTATCAGCAATATCTCGGCCGGCGGGAATTCCAGCGGGCGGAGCCGTATCTCGCGCTCATCGAACCGCTGGTCTCCCCGGAACGGCTCCTCCACATGCGCGCCGAATTCCACGCGGACTGGGCACAAGCGCTGATGCGCCGGGCGGAGTCCGCCTCGCCGGGTAAACGGGAGTTCCGGCAGATCGCCGCCCGCAAGCAGTACCGTCGGGCGGGGGCAAGCTACACCGAGTTGGCCCGGCAGTTCCCCGCCGCGCCGGAATACACCGATCGGATCTGGGACGGCGCGGTGGCCTACTTCGAGGGGCGCGACTACCGCCGCGCGGCGAAGTTGTTTCAGGTCTACTTGCAGAACGAGGTCCGGAACCGGCGTCCTCAGGCGCTGGCGTATCTGGGCGAGTCGCAATTGGCCTTGGGCCGCGTCGCGGCCGCTCTGGAGACGTTGAAGGAGTGCATCGCCGACTATCCCCGCGACGTGGCGGCCTGCCGCGCCCGGCTTCTGGCGGCCTGTGTGTGCCAGGAAAAAGGTCAATTTGCGGAGGCCCGGCGCTTACTGACGGAGAACCTCCAGGGCGACTACCTCACGCCCGCCAGCAAGGAATGGCGCGGCAGCCTGCTGACGCTCGGCGAGTTGTTGGCCGACGAGGGACGCTACGAAGAGGCGGCCCGGCGGCTGGAGGAGTTCATCGGTCGTTATCCCGATCTGCCCGATAACCTCCTGGCGCGCTACCTCCTGGCCGAGACCCTGCGGCATTCCGCCCTGGCCGCGGAGGAGGCCATGAAAAAGGACCGGGCGAGGACCTCCTGGGGCGTGCAGGCGGAGCGCATCCGCCTCCTGCTGGCCGAGGCGTTGCGGCAGTATCGGACGGTCGAGGAAAAACTGGCGGCCGAGCCGAACGCCGCGGAGCTTTCAGCTCGGGATCAGGCCCTCCTGCGGAACTGCTCGTTCGCCGTCGGCGACGTGCTTTACATGCAGGGCCAGTACGAAGCGGCGATTCAGGCCTACTTCGACGCCGCCCAGCGCTACGACAAACAACCGGAATCGCTGGCCGCCTACGAGCAGATCAGCCGCGCCTATCGCCGGCTGAACAAGCCCGGCGAGGCCCGTTCCGCCATCCGCCAGGCGCAGATCGCCTTAAGCCGCATGAATTCCGACGCCCCCTTCGAGAGCACGTCGCTCTTTACGCGGAAACAATGGAAAGAGCGTTTGCAGCGGCTAAGCGTGTTGTAAGTGATTGTCAACAAATGTCCAACTTCGATACCGACGTCCTGTTCGACCTGATCCGCGCCAAGCGAGAGTGCCTGCTGCGGTTGCGCGACCTGGGACGCCAGCAGCAGACCTTGATCGAAGACGGCGACATGACCGGATTGTTGAATCTGCTGGTGGCCAAACAGAAACCGATCATGCAGCTCCAACGGCTGGAACGGGCGCTGGAGCCTTTCCGCCGCCAGGATCCCGAGCGGCGGGTCTGGCGGACGCCCGAGGCCCGCACGCGCTGCGCCGACGCGCTGGGGCAGTGCGAGACGCTGTTGGCCGAGATCATGCGCCACGAGAAGTTTTGCGAGGAGGCCTTGGTCCGCCGCCGCGACGAAGCGGCCCGGCAACTCCAAGGCGCCCACCTGGCCGGACAGGCCCGGCAGGCCTATCAAGCCGGACCAATCCCGGCGCTGAACCAAGGCGGAATGCTGAACGCGGAATGCTGAATGATGACTAATCCCTAATCCCTAATCCCTAATCCCTTACCATGGACGACCAACCGATACTGCTTCCGATCCGGCCGCAAGAAAATCCCGCCGATCTGGGGACCGTGTTGACGGCGTGGCACGAGGCGACGCTCCGCCTGGAGCAGACGCACTTGGCCTTGCAGGCCGAGGTGCGGCGGTTGACCGACGAGTTGGAAAAGAAGAACCGCGAACTGGCCCGGAAGAATCGGCTGGCGGACCTGGGGCAGACGGCCGTGCACGTGGCCAACGAAGTCCGCAACAATCTCGTGCCGGCCACCCTGTACCTAAGCCTGCTCCGGCGGCGGCTGTCGGAAGACGCCGGGAGCCTGTCGATCGTCGAGAAGATTACGGCCGGATTGACGACCCTGGAGGCCACGGTCGGCGACCTGCTGTACTTTACCGCCGACCGCGATCCGCAGCGCCGGCCCTTCCGGCTCCGCGAATTGGTCGAAGAGATCTGCGCGGCGTTGGCCCCACAGTGTGCCGCCCAGGGAATCAGCGTTGTGATGGACGTTCCTCTGACGCAGTGCTGGTTCGCCGACCGGGAGATGATCCGCCGGGCGATCCGCAACCTGGCGGTCAACGCCCTGGACGCCATTCCCCAGGGCGGATCGCTGACGTTCACCGCCGCCGAGGTGCCGGGCTTCGCGGAATTGGAGATCGCCGACACCGGCCCCGGCATCTTCCCCGAGGTCCAGCAGCGGGTCTTCGAACCGTTTTACACCACCAAGCCGGACGGGACCGGCCTGGGGCTGGCCATTGTCTCGCGGATCGTCGAGGTCCACGGCGGCGCCGTGGCCGTGGCCAACTGCCCGGAAGGGGGCGCCGCCTTCACCGTGCGCATTCCCCGCGAAATCCCCCAGGAGGCCGCCGCATGAGGAACATCCTCCCGCTGGAACCCCCCGCCTTAAGCGCCCCCGGCCGCGTGATGGTCGTCGACGACTACCTCCCGGTCTGCGAGTCGATGGCCGACGTCCTCCGCGCCGCCGGCCACGAGGTGGTCTGCTGCTCGAGCGCCGCCGAGGCGCTGCAAAACTTCGAGTGCGGGCGGTTCGACTGCCTGGTGACCGACCTGAAGATGCCGGGCATGAGCGGCATCGACCTGATCATCCAGGTCGAACAGCGCCGGCTGGACGTGCAGGTGGTGATGGTCACCGCCCACGCCTCGGTGACCACGGCCGTCGAGGCCATGCGGCACGGCGCCTTCGATTACATCGAAAAGCCGTTCAAGGTCGATCAGCTCGAGCGGTTGGTGGGCCAGGCCATCCGGCACGGTCGGATGCGGCGGCCGGAAGGAACCGACGCCGCTACTTCCGTTCCGCACGAGACGCCGATGATGATCGGTTCCAGCGCGGTGATGCAGATGCTGCGGGCCCGCATTGTCCAGATCGCTCCCACGCCCGAGACCGTGCTGATTACCGGCGAGAGCGGCACGGGCAAGGAACTGGTCGCCCAGGCGGTCCACGCCGCCAGCGACCGCCGCAGCCGGCCCTGGGTGAGCCTGAATTGCCCCGTCCTCTCGGCCCAGTTGATGGAGAGTGAACTGTTCGGGCACGAGAAAGGGGCCTTCACCGGGGCCGAGGCGCAGCGCGTCGGCCGCTTCGAGACCGCCGACGGCGGCACCCTGCTGTTGGACGAAGTCACCGAAATCGACCTCCGGCTGCAAGCCAAGTTGCTCCGCGTGTTGCAGGAACGATCGTTCGAGCGAGTCGGCTCCTGCCAGACCCGGCGGGTGGACGTCCGCGTGTTGGCCACCACCAACCGCGACCTGCTGGAAGAGGTCTCGGCCGGCCGCTTCCGCGAGGACCTCTATTTCCGCCTGGCCGTCGTCCCGCTGCACGTCCCGCCGCTGCGCGAACGCCGCGAGGACGTGCCGGAACTTGTCGAACATTTCTTCCGCCGCGCGGCGCAGCGCCTCGGGCGCAATCCGCCCGAACTGGACGCCTCCGCCCGGCAGTTGCTGGCCGATTACCATTGGCCGGGCAACGTCCGCGAACTAGAGAACATCATTACCCGGCTGAGCGTCCTCGAGCCGGGCAAGTGCGTCGCGGCCGACGACCTGCGGCGGTGGTTGATCGCCGGGCCGGCCCCCGCCGACGAGCCGGAACTGCCGGTGGGCATCAGCCTGGAGGAGATGGAACGCAAGTTGATCGAGGCCACCCTCGAACGGTTCGGCGGACACCGCGCCAAGACCGCCCAGGCCCTGGGCATCGGGCTGCGGACTCTGACCGGAAAACTCCGCCAATACGGTTACGCCCCCCGCGAAAGGTCCTATTCCAAAGCAGGTTGAGAACAAAGCCGCTTGCGGCTTCGCAAAACATCAATGGCATATTTTGCCACTGGCCAATCGGCAAAAAATGCGCGAATCTCCGCAAGATGGAGAAATTAAGGAAGGTTGTCAGCGATTAAACGCACTGGCACGGAGATTGCTTAATGTTTAGCGGCCGCCGGCACGGCGGCCATGATCAAAGAACCCATGAACCTTTTCGATTCCACAACGATTCCCATCCTGCAGGAGGTGGTCACCTTCGCTGAGGCGAGGCATACCCTGCTGGCGGGCAATATCGCCAACCTGGATACGCCCGGTTACAAGGCCCGGGACTTCTCGGTCGACGATTTTCAGCAGCGGCTGGCGAAAGCGATTACGCAGGGACGCCAGCCGAACGATTCACGCTCCCCGGGCGAGGCCGGTTATCAGCCTTCCGCCGCCCTGGCCGGCGTGGCCAAAAATTCCACCGCCATCCTGCGGCACGATCAATGCGACGTCAACCTGGAGCAGCAAGTCAGCGAAATGGTGAAAAACCAGCTCCAGCACAATACGGCCCTGGCCATCATGGTCAATCAATTCCATCAACTCGAAACGGCCATCTCGGGAAGAGTGTAAAGTGTTTCCCCTCTCCCTTTGGGAGAGGGATAGGGTGAGGGCATGCATTGGTGATGTTCGCCCTCACCCCTTGCCCCTCTCCCAAAGGGAGAGGGGACTTATAAGGAGAAGATAAATGATCCCCGCCTTGGACATCAGCAGTAGTGCCTTGGCCGCCCAGCGGATGCGGATGAACGCTATTTCCAGCAACATCGCGAACATTTCCACCACGCACAACGAGGCGGGCGAGCCGATCCCTTTTCAGCCACGAGAAGTGATTTTTGAGAGCGATCCCAGCGTGGGCGCCTTCGGAGCGCCGGGCGTGCGGGTCAAGTCGGTGGAAATCTCCCAGGAACCGCCGCGGCTGAAGTACGAACCCGGCAATCCCGACGCCATTAAGGAAGGGCCGAACCAGGGCTACGTCGCTTATCCCAACGTGGACATGATGACCGAATTCACCGACGCCCTGGAGGCCGCCCGGGCCTACGAGGCCAACCTGGGCGCCATGGAAATCTCCAAGGACTTGGAACAGCAGACCTTGAAGATCATCGCGTAATAGGAGGTCAGACATTCCTGTCTGACGAGTACAAGACAGGCAAGAATGCCTGTCCTCCTAGGAGGAGAAGTAAACCATGAATCCGATCCACAGCCTTTTGACTCCGTCGCTGCCGTCCCTCCCGACGCTGGGCGGGACCCATGCCGCGGAGTCCGCCGCGCCGTTTAAGGATTTCCTGCTCGATTCGATCCAACAGGTCAACCAAATGCAGCAGGAGGCCAATCAGGCCGTGGAGCAACTGGCCACCGGCGGGGAGGTCAGTCCGGCCGAGGTCCTGACGGCCGTGCAAAAGGCCGACCTCGCCTTCAAGATGATGATCCAGGTCCGCAATAAATTAGTCGACGCCTATAACGAAGTGCAGGCGATGCGGGTGTAATGAACGGTTGGTCGTTGTTCGTCGGTCGTTGGTCGAGAGCGGCCGACGACCAACGACCAACGACTAACGACCGACGAAACGCGAGGTTCCACGGATGGATTTCCTCAACAAGGCGTATGCACAGGTAGCCGATCTCTTCCGGTCGATGACGCCCGGGGCGAGAATCACCGTGGTTCTGCTCTCCGCGGTGGTGGTCATCAGCCTGGCATATTTATTCACGCATCCGATCGGCGGCCCGGAGGCGGACCTGATGCACGGCGTGCCGATCTCCGCCGACCAGTTGCCGGCGATGGAGGCCGCCTTCCACAAGGCGAAGCTCAGCGGGTACGAGATCCGCGGGACGCAGATTTTCGTCCCCCGGGGCCAGGAGGCCGCCTACATGGGCGCCCTGGCCGACGACAACGCCCTGCCGGCCAACTTCAGCAGCGCCTTGCAACAGGCGCTCATCGATACCAGCCCCTTTGAAAGCCCCCAGGAAACCGAAAAACGCTTCAAAATCGCACTGCAAGAGACGCTCGGCCGGGGAATCAGCGCCATGCAGGGCATCCAACGGGCATACGTCCTCTACGACTCGGACATTACGCCCGGGCTGAACCGGAAGAAAATCGTCACCGCCTCGGTTTTCGTCACGCCGGTGGGTTCCGACGTCCTCAGCGGAGAGCGGGTTGCCTCGATCAAGCAGTGCGTGGCCAGCTCCATCGCCTGTATGAAGCCCGAGAACGTCACCGTCGTCGACCAGAAAAGCGGGCGGAGTTGGTACGGAAATCCGGAAAACGGCGGTAGCGCGGAAGACAATCTGTACTACAAGCTGAAGCAAAAACACGAAACCGATCTGAAGGCCAAGGTCCTCAGCGCGCTGGGATTCCTCCCCAGCCTGACCGTGGAAACCAGCGTCGTGCTCGACTCCAAGAAGAGCAGCCGGATCCGGGAAGTCAAAAACGATCCCAAGGCCCTGGCAATCCGCGAGTCGGAACAAAACTCGTCGAGCTTGCGGGAGAGCGGCGCGGCGGAGACGGCCGGTCCGGTGGGACTCCGCAGCCAACAGCCCAATACTCCCGTGGCGCTCGGCGCCGGCGGCGGACCCAAGGAAGAGGAAAAAGAATCCAAGCGGGAGACCGTCAGCATCGCCGGAGGCCAGGAAACCGAATCCGAAATCGCCGGCCTGACGCCCAAACTGGCCAAGGTCTCGGTCGGCGTGCCGATCAGTTATTTCAAGAAGGTGTGGCAGGAGACCAATCCGGAGAAGGGAAAGGACGGCAAGGGGCCCGACGCCGCCGCGCTCGATCAAATCCGCAACGAAGTCTTCACCAAAATCAAGAAGATCGTCGCCGGGATCCTCCCGCCCGCGGAAAACGTCACGGATCTGACCGAACTGGTCTCGGTGGCCGATTTCCAGGACCTGACCTTCGAGCCGACGCCGGAGCCGGGTATAAGCCAGAATCTCCTCCACTGGCTGGGCAGCTCCTGGAGCGTGCTGGGAATGATCGGCCTGGCGGGCGCGAGCCTGCTGATGCTCCGTTCGTTGATCAAGGCGGCGCCGATTTCCATGTCCTCCCGCCCGATGTCCCGGGAACCGATTCTGGAAGGGCCCGGGGGAGAAACGCCGCACCCGGTCGCGCGTTCGACGGCGGCGGCGACCGCGGCCCGCTTGAAGAGATTTTCCAGCGGACCGTCGCTCCGCGACGAGCTTTCCGTAGTGGTCAAGGAAGATCCCGACACCGCGGCCAACATTTTACGCAATTGGATCGGGCAGATGGGTTGATAGGGATTGGGGATTAGGGATTAGGGATTAGGAATTAGTTTTCATAGGCATCCGAATTTTTTACTCCAATCCCTAATCCCTAATCCCTCGAACATTCATAGAAAATCATGACACCCAGCAATACACTCCCCCTGACAGATTCCGGACTGCGGAAGGCGGCGATTCTGGTGGCCAGCCTCGATCGCGGCGCCGCCGACGCCGTGTTGGAGCAATTGGGTCCGGAGCCGGCCCGGCGGGTCCGTCAGGCCGTGGTCGCCCTGGAGGAAATCCCCGAGAGCGAACAGCAGGAAGTGATCGTCGAATTCTTCCGGCTCGGTCCGGAGCGGAAAATTTCGGAGTATTCTTCCGAGGCCATCCCGAACCGGCCGGCTGGCCACGATGCCGTGCCGGGCAAGTTCCGAACGGAGCCGCCGCCGGCGCCTCCTTTCCAGCGGCTCCGCGAGGCGGAGGGGGAAAAGCTGGCCCGGTTGTTGAGCAACGAACGGCCGCAGACCATCGCCCTGGTCCTTTCCCACCTGCCCGCCCGGCGGGCGGGCGAGGTGTTGGCCCGGCTTGCGCCGCGGCTGCAAGCGGAGGTCGTCCGCCGGCTGGTCAACCTGGAAGAGACCGATCCGGCGGTGTTCCGCGAAGTGGAGCAGGCCCTGGAAAAACGCCTCGCGAACCAGGTGCAGATGCAGCGCCGCCGCGTGGCGGGCTGGGACGCGGTGCGGGGGATTTTGGAGACCTCCGACCGGGACGTCAGCGCGCAGATTATGGAAAACCTGGCCGCCCAGGACCGCAGTTTCGCCGAGCGGCTCGGCCCGCCGCCCCTGGAGTTTACCGATCTGGAAAGTTGCGACGACGCGGTCCTGGCGGAAGTGTTTTCCCAGGCGGATCCCGACTGGATCGTGCCGGCCCTCTTGGGCGCGGCGCCGGAATTCGCGGACCGCGCCTTGCGGACGCTGCCGCTACACGAGGCGGACGCGATTCGTCAACGGCTGGCCCGGCCCGGTCCCTTGCCGCTGAGCGACATGGAAACCGCCCGGCGGCGCCTGGCCGACGCGGCGCGGCGCATCCTCATGGTGCATCGAGGGCCAGGCCCAAAGTTCGAAGTATCACAACCCGGGTCCGTTTAGCCCGGCCGCTTGCGGCCGGCGATCCGACCGTTTTTTAACATTTGATTATGCCGACCATCATTCGCGCCGCCCAGCAGCAATCCAGCCGCACGCCGACGGCCTTTAACTTCGTGGACATGTCCGCGCAGGCCCAAAAGTATTTGACCAAGGTCCGTGCGGAGGCGGCGGAGTTGGTTGCGGCGGCGCGCCGCGAAGCCGACGTCGTCCGCCGCCGGGCCGAGGAAGAGGGACGGCAGGCCGGATTGCAGGCCGTCGAGGAGATGGTCCGCAAGCAACTGGCCACCGCCTTTCCGGCCTTGCAGCAGGTTATCGAGGAGATCCGTCATTCGCGGCACGATTGGCTGCGGCATTGGGAGGCCCGGGGCGTCCACGTGGCCGCGGCCATGGCCGCCCGGGTGATCCGCCGCGAACTCCGCCAGGATCCGGAAATTCCGCTGACCCTGGTCCGCGAGGCCCTGGAACTGGCCGCGGGCAACGCCCACCTGCGGATCCGCCTGAATCCCAAAGACTGCCAGGCCCTGGGCAACCAGGTGCAAATGTTGACCGATGCCCTGGCCCCGTTGGCCCAGGCGGAGATCATCCCCGACGCCGACGTCACCCCGGGCGGCTGCCGCCTGGACACCAAGTTCGGAACCATCGACGAGCAATTCGAGGCCCAGCTCCAACGGATCGAGGAAGAATTGACGCAATAGAGACCAATCACCCCTCCCCAATCCCCAATCCCCAATCCCTCACTAATGCCCGACGTGCTGGACCAACTCGAAGGCCTGAATCCCGTGGCGCTGACGGGCAGCGTCGTGCGGACCTCGGGGATGACCGTCTCCGCGGCCGGTTTTCCAGCGCCGGTCGGCGCCGTGGCCGAAATCCGCCGCGAGTCGGGGCCTCCGCTGCCGGCCGAGGTGATCGGCTTCCGCGACGATCTGACGATCCTTTATCCGTTCAGCGAGCTTACCGGCGTGCGGCGGGGCAACCACGTGCGGCTGGCGCGGACCACGCGGTGGCTGCGGGTCGGACCGGAACTGCTCGGCCGCGTGATCGACGCCCAGGGCCGCGCGGTGGACAACCAGCCCCAGCCCGTCCTCCCCGACCGCACCACCTTCCACCGCCAGCCGCCGCATCCCTGCGACCGGCCGCGGATCCAGGAGCCTTTAAGCACCGGCGTCCGGGCCGTCGACGGCATGTTGACCTGCGGCAAGGGGCAGCGGATGGGGATCTTCTCGGCCTCGGGCGTCGGCAAAAGCGTGCTGATGGGGATGATGGCCCGTTACACCGCCGCCGACGTCAGCGTGATCGCCCTGATCGGCGAACGCGGCCGCGAAGTCAACGAATTCATCGAGCGCGACCTGGGCCCCGACGGCCTGGCCAAGAGCGTGGTGGTGGTGGCCACCAGCAACGAGCCGGCCTTGCTCCGAACGCAGGCGGCTTTCACTGCCACGGCGGTGGCCGAGTATTTCCGCGACCAGGGCCGCGACGTGCTGCTGCTGATGGACTCGCTCACGCGGTTCGCCCTGGCGCAGCGGGAGATCGGCCTGGCGGCGGGCGAGCCGCCGACCACCCGCGGCTATCCCCCCTCGGTCTTCGCGCTCCTGCCCCGGCTGGTCGAACGCGCCGGCCGGAGTCCCCGGGGCAGCATCACCGCCTTTTACACAGTGCTGGTCGAGGCCGACGATCCCAACGAGCCGATCTCCGACGCCGTCCGCGGACTGCTCGACGGCCACACCTGGCTCTCGCGCCGCCTGGCGGCCCGGAGCCACTACCCCGCCATCGACGTCCTGGAAAGTCTCAGCCGCTTGATGCCCGAGATCACCGACGCCGAGCAGCGCCAAGCCATCGCCGCGCTGCGCGAGATGATGGCCAACTACCGCGATCACGAGGATTTGATCTCCATCGGCGCCTACAGCCGCGGGAGCAATAAGTCGGTCGACGCCGCGATCGATTTGCAGGACGAATTGAACCGCTTCCTTCGCCAACCGGTGGAAAACCGCTCCGATTTAGCCGAAACCCGCACGACGCTGCTCCAACTGGCCGGGCAGTACGCCGCGCGGCTCGGCGGTACGCCACCTACGATGAATCCGAAACAATAATCAATGTTGAGTGCTGAATAATGTCCACTGCCCACTAAAAAATGCCCAAGTTCCATTTCCGTTTAGCGACCCTCTTGAAGCTCCGCCAGGCCGAGCGCGACCAGCGGCGGCGGGAGCTTTCGGAGGCGCTGCGGGCCGACGACGTTTTGCAGGAGCAGTTGCGCGTCGTCCACGCGGAGGAGCAGTGGTTGAAAAACCAGTGCCGGAAGGCCGCCGGCCCCGGCGCCGTCGACGTCGATTGCCTGCTGGAGGCCCAGCGCTATGAATGGACGCTCCGCATCCAAGAGCGGCGGTTGACCGAGCAGAAGGCCCAGTTGGCCGAGGAGATCGAACGCCGCCGCGCGGCCCTGGTGGCCGCCGATCGGGAGGTCAAAATCCTCGAAAAACTCCGCGACCATCAGGCTGAGCGGCATCGACAGGAGGAGAACCGCCGCGACATCAAGCAGTTGGACGAGATCGCCCAGCGAAGGGCGGTCGCCGTCCTGGGAGGGCGTGAATCATGAAATCCCTGCTCCACGGCGCCTGGACGCTGCTGCTGTACGCCTGCCTGGCGACGCTCGTCTCCCAGGTGATCCTCGTCGGCTACCTGGCCAGCGCCTGGAACCTGGACGGCGCCCGCTGGTCCCAGGCGCTCGACGTGGCGCGGGGCGCGGCGACGGTCGGCCGGCCCGGCGGCAAAGCGGCGGCTCCCGAACCGGCCCCCGAACAACCCTCCGTCGAGCAGATCCTCGAAACGCGGGCCTTGAAGGACCGGAACCTGGACCTCCGCGAGCACCAGTTGCAAAACGAACTGGCGGAATTGGAACACGGCCGGGACGGCCTGGAAGAGGAGCAAAAAAAATTCCGGCGCCTCCGCGAGGATTTCAACGCCCAACTGCTGGCCCTGCGGGAAAAGTCCACCGCCGCCGGCGAGGACGAAGTCCGGCGGACCCTGGAAAGCATCGATTCCGCCCAGGCCAAAAAGTTGATCCTGAACATGCTCGAAAACAAGGAAATGGACGCCGTCGTGACCCTGCTGCTGCCGATGAGCGACTCGAAACGCGCGCGGATCATCGGCGAATTCACCACTCCCGAGGAATTGGAAAAAATCAGCGAGGTCCTGCGGCGGATCCGCGAAGGCCGGCCGGAAGCGCCGGTCTCCGAGGCCGCACAACAACAACTCGGTTCCACGAAATAATGAATGCCTCGGTCGTCCGCCGGGAAACGAAGGCCGTTGTAGCGCAGCGACCGGCCGCCGGCGACCGACCCGTTAAAAAGGAATTGTTATGGATCGCATAGGCGTGAATCCTCTTGCCGGCGTGCCGCTGTTGGAGACGGCGTTTCGGGAGCTTTGCACCAACGAGGGCCTGGCGCGTCATCAAGAATTGTTCAACTTGTTTTTGCAGCGCGCCCAGTTGCCGAAGGACGCCGGGATTCCTCCGTCCAAGGCGGCGTCTTTCAAGGAACCTTCCCGGACCACGTCGGATAAACACGACGCGTCCACCGGCGGTTCCTTCCTCCAGAGAGACGCGGAAGACCGGTCGTCCGACCCGGCCGGGACCAAGACCACCTCTGCCGATGCAACGCGGAAGCCGCATTCCCCGAAAAAACCGCGGGAAGAAGATCGTGACACCGAGTCTCCGGTTTCCTCCGAGACCGCAACGCCGGCCCAGGCGGCCACCCCGGCCGATGCCCCGGCCGGCGCTCCGTCCGAATCGGCGTCTGACGAGATGGCCCCCGCGCCGGCGGAATCGGCCCGCACGGAGAATGTTGCGTCTCCTTTGACCGGGCAGCCGGAGGAAGACCGGTTTCCGCAGTCTGCCGAATACGACGGGAAAATGGACGCGTCGGCACGGATCACCGCTTCTCCCTCCGAGGAGAGCGTTCCCAAGGCAGTTCAAGAAGCCGCTTTACAGACCGACGCGGCTGACGCGCAGGGGAAGAACCCGCCTAAAGGCTTGAATTCCGAGGCGTCCAAGACGGCGGAGGCGCCGCTGCGCTCGCCCCTTGCCGCGGAAGCCGATGAAACGCGCCCCTCAGACGCCGAGAATTCGGGGGAAGACACGGACCGCCGGGTGGCGTCGTCCGTTCGGCCGAAGAACGCCGTGGCCGCCGTGGCGGCGCTCTCCAACCAACCGGTCAAGACGGCCGCCGTCACGGCGGAAAACAGTCTGCCGGCGACGACGATTCTGCCGGCCGAGCTGAACGCCTCCATGCTCCAGGCCGGAAGCGCCCCGAAGGCCGGTGTTGCGAGCGAGGCGACGACTGCTTTGGGGACGCAAACCGCAGGCCTGCAACGGCAGGGCGCCGCGACCGCGTCGCAGATCGCCGGCAAGGGGCGGGCCTCCCTGGACGGCGAGGCGAATCCGACGCTGGATCGGGTGCGGTTCGTGCAGCGCGTGGCCCAGGCCTTTGCCGCCGCGGGAAATCACGGCGGCAGCGTCCGGCTGAAGCTCAATCCGCCGGAGTTAGGCGCGCTGCGCCTGGAAATCACCGTGCGGAAAGGCGAGATGAAGGCCCGGTTGGAGGCGGAGACCCCGGCGGCCAAACACCTGCTGTTGGAAAACCTCTCGCTGTTGCGCGAACGGTTGGCGGAGCAGGATATCAGAATTCAACGCTTCGACGTGGAAGTGATGGACCAACGCCCGGGCGGATCCTCCGAGCAGACGGCGCCGCATGGCAATTCCGGCGGTTCCCAAGACGGATATCGCCCCCCCGGGACTCGAGCGGCGGAAAATGTTCCCGACTCCGTGACCGCCGCCGGCGCTCCACGCTGGCTGGGAGACGAGGGGCAGTTGAACGTTTTGGTGTAGTTCCCCATGCAGGGCAGGGGAGTGAGCAGGGCAGGGCAGGGGACAAAGCGTTTAGCCCCGGCACTTGTGCCGGGCGAGAAGAAAAACAGAGATGCGGAATGCGGAGTGATGAAAAAAATACCGATGGTTCGCCGGGATGAACCAGTTATGAATTCCCTTTGAACCACGGCCAATCCAACATGGGTAAAGGAAAAAATCATGATTTCTTCAACCAGTTCCGTGCAGGGACAATCCGGCCAGCAATCCACCGTCGGCGACGCCTTCGATAGCGTGCGGATGCAGGATTTCATCAACTTGCTGGTTTCGGAACTGCAGAACCAGGACCCCCTCAATCCCGTCAACAACAGCGAAATCCTCCAGCAGGTCAGCCAGATCAAGGCGATCCAGGCCAACGATCGGCTGAGCGACACGCTCACGTCGCTGCAATACCAGCAGGCCCTGGTCACCGCCAGTTCGCTCATCCAGCAGAACGTGGTCGGCATGACCGACTACGGCATGCGGATCACCGGCAAGGTGGACAGCGTTTCGATCGAAAACCAGGAAGTGTTTTTCCACATCGGCGGCGACGTCGTGGCCATGAAGAACCTTATTTCCATTTTACCGCAAGAATAGCAGACCGGGCGGGACGCCCGGCCGACAAAACGAAGGAGATAATCAGATGGGTCTGACATCGGCATTGAGCACGGCCTTGACGGGAATGACGGCGGCGGAAACCACCATCGACGTGGTGGGCAACAATCTCGCCAACGCCAATACCGTGGGCTTCAAGGCCTCGGAAGCGTCGTTCGCCACGCAATTCCTCCAGACGCAAAGCCTGGGCTCTGCGCCCACCGCCACCAGCGGCGGCACCAATCCCCGCCAAACCGGCCTGGGCACGATGGTGGCCAACGTCACGCCGAATTTCTCGCAAGGCACCATCCAGATCAGTTCCAGTTCCACCGACTTCGCCATCCAGGGCGACGGTTTCTTTATCGTCCGCAGTCTCTCGGGCGAAGTCGGCTATACGCGGAACGGCATCTTCAAGATGAACTCCGACAATGAGCTGGTCACGATCACCGGCAACCGCCTGCTGGGGTACACCATCAACGATCAGTACGAGATCCAAACCACTTCCTTGGAACCGATTACCATTCCCGTGGGACGCGCCTCCGCGGCCAAGGCCACTGAAAACATCAGTTTTGAAGGGACGCTGCGGCCGTCCACCAACGTGGCCGACGCCGCAAAGATCATCCAAACCGACACCCTCTACGACGGCAACTATACGGCCCCCGTCGGGCAGCCGGATACCGCACAGATCGGCGGTCCCTTGACCCAAACCTATACGTATTACCTGACCTATTATGATTCGGTCTCCAGCGTGGAGAGCCGGCCCGGGGCCGAGATCGGCCCCATCTCGCTGGCCAACGGCAGCGTGCAATTCTCCGACTTCCCCATCCCCGATCCCACCGAAGGCTGGGACACCATCCGTCTCTACCGCAACGCCCCGGATACCGAGGCGGGCAACGACCGGTACTTCCTGGTGACCGAACTGGCCGCCGTCGCCGGCGCCACTTACACCGACAACACTCTGGATACCGCGCTCTACACCGACGAGTCCACCCACACTCAAGAGATCGATTTCGTCGGGCCGCAAATTGACGAAAACACCACGTTGCTCGACCTGGTGGACTACGAAGGGACGCACTATTTCTCCGACGAGGGCGTGTTGCATTTCTCGGCGAAAAAGGGCGGCTCCAATCTCTACGGCAACGGCGTCACCAAGGATTTTACGGTGACCGCGACCACCACGCTCGGCGATTTCATCGAATTCGTCTCCGCGGCGACCGGGATCCAGAGCGGCCAGGGAATTCCCGATTCCCTCGACCTGATCCACACTTCGAATCCCCCGATCCCGCCCGGCGGGCGGATCACCAGCGACAACCGCATCCAATTCATCAGCAACAACGGATTCGTCAACGGCGTGTCCATCGGCATCTCCGATCTGACGTACCAAACCGACGCCGGCCTGGCCACCGTCGAGATGCCGTTCTCCACCTATCAGGAGGCCCAGGGCGAATACGTCCGCGCCACTTGCGTCGTCTACGATTCCCTGGGCATTCCCTGCAACGTGACCTTCAACGCCGTTTTACAGAGCACCGACGATACGGCCACCACCTACCGCTGGTTTGCCGACTCGCGCGACAACCAGGCGGCTGGCGGGGCGCCGAACATCGCCGTCGGCACTGGCCTGATCTCCTTCGACGGAGAAGGCAATATGATCGTGGCCAGCGACAACGACATCGCCATCTACCGGGCCGATCTTCCTTCCACCTCTCCCTTGACCTGCACCTTGGACTTCACCGCACTGTCCGGCCTGGCCGCCGATTCCAGTTCCTGGGCGGCCTATAAACAAGACGGCTTCGGGCCGGGCAGCTTGACCAACTTCACGGTCGATGAAAACGGATTGGTCCGCGGCGTGTTCTCCAACGGCGTGACCCGCGACCTGGGCCAGATCCGTCTGACCCGATTCACCAATCCCGCCGGTCTGGAGCAAAAAGGCCAAAACATGTTCGTCGGCGGCGTCAACGCCGGATTGCCCCTGGAAGGCAATCCCGGCGAAAGAGGCCTCGGGTCGATCATCTCCGGCGCCATCGAACTTTCCAACGCCGACATCGGCGCCAACCTCATCGACCTGATCACTGCCTCGACCATGTACCGCAGCAACACGCGGGTCATTACCACCGCCCAACAGATGCTGGATGAATTGCTAACGCTGCAACGGTAGAAATTCATCAATCGCGTCTGGAACCGGACGTTATTTCCAGTTGCAACTTATTTGAAGACAAGCACTTGCACAATCGTCGTCCCTCCCTGTGGGGGCCGCCGAGGCGCCGTCTTTGCCTTGTCCTTTCCCCGTTGAAATGGCCTTGCCTGTGATGCCCGGGGGAGTTATCATCCGCCGACTTTTATACCCCCTTTTCTCGGAAGAGCAGGCAGAATCGCCATAATCGGAGGCGGCGGCGCCCTGTTTTTTTCCGCTGATTTTGCGGAGTGAAGTAAATTTGTTATGTCGCCGGAAGACGGGCGTTCCTGCCCGTCGTTTCCAAGCCGGACGGGAATGTCCGGGACCCTGACAGACGAGCGGTCGGGTATGGTCAACAAGCTGAAGATACCGCTGTTTATCGCGTTGGTGATCGTTATCGAATGCGGGATAGCGGTGTGGATATTCCCCTCGGCGGCCGACTCGTCGGCCTCGGCGGAAGGGGCCGCCTCCGCGCTGCCGGAGGCCGCTGCGCCGGAACATTCCGAAGACGAGAAGGAAGCGATCGCCCAGTTGGAAGTCGATTTGGGCGATTTCAACGTGACCTCCTTTCAACCGTCGAGCAACACCACCTTCCGGATTGATTTCCACCTCTACGGCATCGTGGACGCCCCGGCCAAGGAGGAATTCCTGAACCTCTTGGAAGAGAACCAACACCGCTTCCGCGATCAGGTCATCATCACCATCCGCAGCGCAGAGATCGCCGACTTGAGCGACGCGGGCTTGGGAGCGCTGAAACGAAAAATCCTGGAAAAGACCAATCGCCTCCTGGGAAAACCCCTCATGCGGTCGGTCATCTTCAGCGATTTCCTGTTTATCGAGCAGTAGGAACAGGGGCGTTATTAAGGAATGGATTCCGATGGCTGATCCGCAAGCAATGAGCCAGGAAGAGATCGAAAAGCTTCTCAGTCAGGGGACCGCCGGGGCTGCGCCGGCCGCAAAGCCGGCGGTCGGCGAGCCGGCTGCGTCCGATCCGCAGTCTCCCCCTCCGGCCAAGGCCGACCCGGCGCCATCCGTTGCTTCCGCGGCCCAGTCCGCCGCCACGGGTGAAAGTGTCCTGCCGCCTCCCCCTCCGGCTCCCTCGCCGGGACCGATGGCTGGCGAAGGCAGCATGGCCGAGAAGGACATCGACTTTCTCCTCCAGCAGGCGGAGCAGGCGCTGGAGTCGATTACGGCGGACGATGCCAAGGTCATTCCGCAAGGCGTCGCGCCCTTCTGCTTCGAGGAATTGACCGGTGCCCCCGTTTCCACCGAAAAGGCCACCCTCGACCTGGTCCGCGACGTCGATCTGGATCTGAAGATCGAGCTGGGACGGACCCAGATGTATCTCGAAGACGTGCTCCGGCTCCGCAAAGGCTCGGTGGTGCCGTTGGACAAGTTGGCGGGCGATCCCGTAGATATTTACGTTAACGGCCGGCTGATTGCCCGGGGCGAAGTCCTCGTGCTCAACGACAACTTCTGCGTCCGCGTCGCCGAATTGGTGGCGGGCGTGCAAATTCAGGCGTAGGGGGGAGGGATTAGGGATTAGATATGAAGAGAACATCCAAGTCGTTTCATTCCAATCCCTAATCCCCAATCCCAAATCTCCTTTTTAAGGAACCGCACGGATGCATGAAACCTGGGCGAAATGGATTCCGCCCGCTTGGGTCGTCGTCATCCTTCTGGCGATCGGGAGCCGAGCCGGCGCCGAGCCGCCGGCGGATTCTCCTCGTTTTGAACCGGCTTATGCGGCATTGTCGGCCGGGGCGCCGCAACGACTCCTCTCCGCCCCGGAGGCGTCTCCGAGAATGTTGGCGGTGCCCCCCCGAGCCGACGGCCGCGTTGTGCCCGTCCGTTGGGAAACCGAGTCGGCAGGCGCGCCCCCGTCCTCTTCTGTTCCCGGCGCCAAGCCGTTATCGCCCCCGAACCGGCCGCCGCGGCTCCTCCCGCCTTCTTCGGGAAAGACGCTGACTCCGGAGTCGAAAAGTGAACCGGGAAGTTATTCCACGTTGTTTTCGACGGCGGGGGGCCTGGGGATCGTCATCGGCATCTTTCTCCTCGGGGTGTGGATCTTCCGCCGTTCCGCCCCGCAAGGGATGGCTCGGCTGCCGGGCGAGGTCTTCGAAAACCTGGGCCGCGCGCCATTGGCCGGCCGGCTGCAAGTCCATCTGCTCCGCTGCGGCAACAAGCTGCTCCTGGTTTCCCTGACGCCCGCCGGGGCGGAAACGTTGACCGAAATCACCGATCCGCTGGAAGTCGACCGCCTGGCCGGCTGCTGCCGTCAGACGCATCCGCAAAGCTCTTCGGCGGCGTTCCGGCAGGTCTTCGAACAGCTCGCTCCTCGACGCGCCGGCCGCGGAATCCGCGATCAGTTCACTTATCGTGGCGCCGAACTGGACGGATTCGGACTGGGCGGCGGAGGTTCCCCGTGATTTTGACGCGCTATCCCGTCAACCTGATTGCTCGTTGGATTGCTTATTGCAAATTGCAAATTGCAAATTGCAAATTGAGCAACGGCGGACGTCTGCGCAAAGGGAATCTTCCACTTCATACTCCTGACCGGGGCCGAGGACGGCTCGGCTCGCT
>JAFGPV010000096.1 GCA_016936015.1 Pirellulales bacterium | reverse complement strand
TCTGCGTGCCAGAGCGGCGGGAATTGCCTCCTGGAAGAAAATCCACACGTGCCCACCGTTGCCGCTGCGCGATCGTTCCAAAGCGGCGGGGACATTTATACGGCAACACGTCTCCAACACGGACGCCGCGTGCTCGAACTGGTGCAGCGAAGGGGCGTCCTGTGACCTCGGGATCTGGATGCCGATGGTATTCCCCGAGAGTATCTGCGGCGGCTGCTTGACGAGGGTTTGCTTGAACGCACGGGGCGCGGACTTTTATTATTTCTCGATCTTCATTCCGCCTCAAAATACTCGGTGTAGGGATGGGGTGGATCGTTGCCTTTCCAGGTGAGGCGAATCTCCATGTCGTCGCACGGCCCTTTGACTTCGATTTCTATCCCGGAAGTCGCGGAGTCCATGTACTTTTTGGGCGCTATCCATCGGATGGCCGTGGGGCTTAGGGATTTATTGGCAAGGACGGCTACGGAGTGCTTCCCCAGCACGCAGCCGTCATTGTCGGAGAAGGTGGTAAGAGTGAATCGGCCGCCGGATCCCAGTGGACCGGAAGCGGCGCGGTTCCCCTTGGGGACGACCTGGACGAAGCCGGTTTCCAGGGGCTTTCCGTCGATCAGCACCCGGCCGGAGACGGGGACGCGCTTCGGTCGGCCGTCGCCACACCCGGCGATTCCTGTCGCCAGCACCAGCGCCAGGCAGGCCCAGAAGATTCGCCTGAAGCGAGATTCGTAATAACGGCGAAGAAAATCCATGAATTCGTCCTCGTGCGTCATGGAGGAGAAGCGGAGTTGTCGACGGTCTTTCAGTCGGGATTTCAGTGGGCGGACGCATCCCGGTGGTTTCGCGTCGATAATGCCTTGTAGACGTTCAAATCGATGTTTTCGTCTAGAAATTCGACGTGTCCGTCGACAAAGGCAAAATTGGCCCCGCCGCGGTGTTTGCTCATAAAGGCGCCGTTTAACGGAATTCCGTAGGGACTGGTGGTAATCCCTTTACCGGGAGGCGTGTTCAGGGGATTCGTCGTATAACGGAAGGAGTGGTGCCGGCCGCCGTTTGTCCAGGTCGATCGTGATTCAGCCATATGACCATCGTAGACCTCGCCCACCAGCAGCGTCGAGGAAGTGCCGTCCTTAACTTCTTTTAAGGTGATCTTAATCTTGTAGAGAAACATGCCGGTGTTCCGTACTTTGATGCCGGTGCCCACGCCGTAATCAGGTCCGTAGGTGCCGCCCGACATGGCATAGCTGCCCGTCGCTTCATAAAAGCCGGATTGGAAAAGTTCGCTTGAGAGCGTGAGTAAGGGGTTGGCCGTGTCGGAGGGGCAAACGAACACCGAAGGCCGCTGTTTAACGGCAATCGCGTTTTTGGCGTTCATCGGATAGGCATAGCTGTACAGGCCGGTTTGCAGGTCCATGCTCTTGTAAAGTGGACCGAGTTCGATGTGGGGCAAAATCAGCACGAAGGCGCTGGTTCCGACCCGTTTCTCCGGCGGATCAAACTCGCAAGGAGTTGCGGTGATGCCGTCGCAGCCAAGCCGGCCCGGGGGAAAAGTCTTCATCGCCCCTTCGTAACTCAGCATTCCCAGGCCGATTTGCTTGAGGTTGTTGGTGCATTGGGAGCGACGGGCCGCCTCGCGGGCCGCCTGCACGGCGGGCATCAGGAGCGCAATGAGAATGCCGATGATGGCGATCACCACTAAAAGTTCTACTAACGTAAAACCATTGTTTTGATCAGCGGAGCAACCGCCAAATCGCCTCATAGCACACCTCCGACTGTCCAATAGGATGACATCCTGTATCTTCACGATAATCCCGCCGAGTGAACGAGCGGGAGAAAGCCCGTTCACTCAGGCGGCATTATCAAATCGCTTCCCTGTTCCGGCAGAGATTATTCAGCGATTGCGGATTTGCCGGAGGCCCGCCAGGCCGAGCAATCCCACGAGCAACAGGACCAACGTGTCCGGTTCAGGAACCGGGGTAGCGGCAGCGGCCATGCCTCCGCCTCCGCCGCCGATGGTCAGCGTTCGAACCGTGATGCTGGGGGCCGTCAAGGTCACGCCTGCACCGACGGTCAGATCGCCGTTGCCGGTCGAGCTGGTGACGGCGGCCAAGGTGATCGAACCGCTGGTGGCGTCGAGTTGCAGCAAGCCTTCTTGGATGTCGGTTGCGCCGGTGTAGGTCGGCACGGCGGTCAGCGTCAGGTCGCCGGCGTCCAGCTTCGTCAAGCCGCCGCCGGGCGATCCGGCGTCTTCCGCCAACGCCTTGGTGATCGTGACGTCATGCCCGTTGGTGTCGATCTCCGCACCGCCGTTCTGCACGTTGACCGCCAGCGTGCCGCCGTTGGCGTCGCTGAGGAAATCGGCGTTGTCGGTCGTGGCCTGCAGCGCACCGCCGTTGAGATTGAACGTCACGGTCACGCCGGGTTGGGAACCATAATCGGTGGTGGTTCCCGGCAGGGATAACGTTCCGCCGTTGAGGTTGAACGTGGCCGAACCATCGGTCGATTCGTCGGTTCCGCCGACCCAGAGCGGATCAGTGCCAGAGTATGCAAGCGACGCATTATCGTTGACCGTGATCGTCGCAGCTCCTCCGTAGACGCCGATGCCTGTGTTCTCGGCGGCGGCCTGGACCGAGGCGCTGTCGTTGAGCGTCATTTCTCCGACGGAGCCGATGCCCATTCCCACGGAGGCCTCGCCCACCTCGAGGGTCGAATTGGCGTTCATGGTGAACGTCCCCTGGCCGCCCCAGCAACCCACGTTAAACCAATTAGCGGCCGTCAGGGAAGGACCATCGACGCCGCTGGGGGTGCCGACCGTGACGTTGCAGTAACTGTTGGTCGAACCCGTGCCGAAGGCCAGGAAATCTCCGGAAGTGATCTCGGAGGTTCCGGTCATCTCGACGGTCACGTTCTCACCGGAACTGGCGAAGGACATCCCGCCGCCGGAAATCATCTTGGAAGCACCGGCCATAGTGATCCCCACTTCGCCGCCCTGGTCAGCGATGATCATTTCGCCGGTGCTGGTGATTTGGGAGTTACCGCTGAGATTCACGGTGGCGTGGCCTCCGCCGGTCTCTGAACCGCCCTTCCAACCGATGCGCACAAAATCGCCGTTGATCTGGGCGTCGCCGCTGAGGGAGATCACGGCCGTGGCGCCGTCGTCGCCCGCGAAGCGGAGTTCGCCGTGCGGCGAGTCAATCCGCGCGTCGCCGCTGAGGGTGACCGTCGCGTCGCCCCCCGCGTCGCCGAAGGCCATGCCGCCGGTCTTCGTGTTCAGCAGCACGGCGTTGCCGGTCATTGTGAGCGAGGCTTCACTGATGGACCCGTAGCCGAACTCGGTCCACCCGCCGTCGTAGGCGCCGACCTTCAGCGAAACGTCGTTTAGCGTCAAGTCGGCTATGGAGCCGCCGGTTAGGTCGTTGGCCACGTGTAACGTATTAACTGTATAAGCGGAATCCGCGGCCCCGTTGAGGCTCAAGCCGCCTTGCACCACGTCAAAGACGTTCCAGACGCCCGTTCCGACGGCAGAGGCGTCGCCCAACGACAGCGATCCTGCGCCGTACTTGGTGAGGTCGCGGGGGATCGTGGAAACGGCGAGTTCACCCGTGAAGGTGACGTCCGCGGCGGACTCGACGATGTCGAAGGTCATGTCGCCATTTAAGGTCATACCACGGGCTGAGGTGTCCGTCCCGGCGCCGGTGTAGCGGAACATGCCCTTGAGCACCAGGCCCGTCGGGCCGGTGTCCCCGGGCACGCCGAGGGAGCCGGTGGCAGCGACGACCAGCGTGCCGGCGGTCTGCATCACCGTTTTCCCGGTGTACGTATTAGAGGCGTTCCCCAAGACCAGGGTGCCGGGGCCGTAGAAGGAGACGTCGCCGGCGCCGCTGAGGGAACCGTTGAGAGTTACCTGGCTGTCGGCGGCGATGTTGATCCGCGGGTCCACTCCGGCCTCCGTTACGATGGGGACGTTTACGGTGTGGCTCCCCTGGAGGACGGTGATTTGCGCATCGGCCGCGACCTTCCCGCCGCCCGATTGGGCGGTCGTTAGAATCAACTTCTCCGGCGTGGCCGGGGTGTTTGGATCGATCGTGTAGGAGTTCGTATTATCGAATATCAACGAGCTGATTTTCTTGTTATCGACGTCCAAGAGGACGATGCCGCCCGCCGCACCCGAACCGAACAGCGCCTGCTCGAAGCCCGCCGTATCGACGTCGGGGACCGTGTTGCCGAGCCAGTTCGCTGCGGCGTTAAAGAGGTTGGAGGGCGTTCCGTCCCAGCTGTTGGTGATGGCCGTGAAGGTGGCCCGAACGACCTGTGTGCCGCCCGGATTCAGCGCCAGCGTCACTTTCGAGGTGCCGATGCTGTCCACCGCCGGCAGAACGGTGGGTGTTCCGCTCAGCGTGCCCATATAGGTCAACACGTCGGCGGAGGCGGGCAACGACGAACCCGCGACGTCGAAATCGACCACCAGCGTCGGACTGGCGCCGTTGAACGTCACATTTCCATAAACCTGAACGTAGCTGTTACTGAAACCATCGAGACAGGATATCAGCGTGGTTTTGTCATTAAGCGTGAGACTTCCGGCGCCGAGCGGAGAGGTCGGATAGGAGGGTTCCCCCGGCGCGAGGGTGCCCCCGTTGTGGACCTCAATGGGTCCCATGTCGTAAGCAACCGCTCCCCCAAGGACGGCGCCGTCCATCACTTCAATGCCGGAGGACGTATAGAAATATCCCCAACTGGAGATGGACAACTCGCCTTCCTGAACCTCGACGGGCCCGGAGTAGGAGAAGCTAAATCCTGTCATTGTCACTCTGCCCGGTCCGGTTTTAATCGTCTTTCCGGCGCCATCAAGCGGACTGGCAAAGGCCCAGTCGACGGACTCCGTGGCGGCAAGGTCCATAACCCCGGGGCCGTTGACGGTCATGCTGCTGCTGTTGAAGTTGATCGCGTCAACGACTTTCAACGTACCGCCGTTGATGGTAGTCGTGCCGGTGTAGCTCGGTCCACGATCGGCCAATGTTCCCCCGGCAATCAAGCTAAAGGTGCCCGTCCCGGATTTAACCAAGTTCAGGACCGCGGCGCCCGTTGTGCCGTCCCGGATGCGCCCGTTGAACAAGGAGTTTGTCGCACCGTTGACGGTCAGCGTAGCCGGCGTGCTGCCAGCGTAGCCTTCCCAGTTTTCGACGATGCCGCGGGTGGTGACGTCGTTGAGACCGGCGATTGTTTCCTCGTGGCCCCAGAGCAAGAAGAAACCGTAACTGTTGGCGTAGCCGTAGCCGTCGGCTGCTCCTCGGTTCTTGAACTCAATGACGGCCGAATCGGCGATTTGGTTATCGCCGGAATTGGGATCAGAAAAGGGATTGCCGGATCCATCCCGGCTGCCGTCGAGGATCAAAGCTCCCCGGCTGTCAGCCTCGTCGGTTCCGATCTGGATATTTCCGGGCACGGCCGTGACGCCGTCCGGTTTTCGGAGGATCAAATCGGATACCAGATGTCCCGATCCCGTACGGCCGCCGAGAATCTTCGTCGGGCCGCCGTAGGTGTTGGCGCTGCTTCCGGCAAGGATCAAGGGGGCGGAATCATTGGAACCGGAAGAGGTCTTGATCAGGCCCCCCGTGCCGGACGAGTCGGAAATGGTTCCGTTGATGATGGCGGCGCGGGTGTAATTGAATTGAGCGGCCCTGGCGGAACCGACCTCGATGGTCCGGGGCTGGTTGCCGATGGCGGCGGTATTCAAATCCAGGTCGTCCTGGAGTTCGAGCAGGGCTGTGGCCTCGTGGTCGTTAAGGACAAGGATTTCGGGATTGAACGTGGAACTTCCCCAGGTAATGGTACCCCCGGACAGATTCACGACCAGCGTGGAACCGAAGTCGTCGTTCAAGGCCGTGAAACCGCTGCGTCCGCCGGTGAGTTGGACCTGTCCGGCGGCAGTACCCAGCGTCCTGCTCGGCGATTCCATAAAAGTCCAGGTCCCGTCGGCAAGGTTGAGGTTCCCGCCCGGCAGCATGGACATGGTTGTCGTTTGGAGCGTGCCGCCGTTGACGAAGACATTCACATCCGTATCACTGGAATTGGCGATGTTCGTCAAGGATAATATTCCAGATCCTGTTTTGGTAAGGCTGGAGCCGGCGGGGCCGCTGAGTACGCCCTCGTAGGTCGTTGAGGCATTGCTGCCGCCGACGGTTAAGTCCACAGCCTGAGAAGTCGTTGTTTGCAACGCGACGTCGCCGGTGCCGGCCAGCCCGCCGAAGACCGGAGATGTAATACCAGTGTTGAAGAGCACGCCGTTGGCGACATTGAGGGTCACAATGCTGTTCTGCAATGCCTGGTTATGATCGAGCCGTATGGCTCCGGCATTGATGGTGGTGGGACCCGTGTAGGTGTTCCCCGCTCCCAGTATGAGCGTTCCCGCACCGGTCTTCATCAAACTCCGCGATCCGCCGCTCTCACCGATCGGTTGCGTCACGGCGATATTGCCGGAGGCGGCGTTGAATTCCACGTTTCCGACGAGGTTCAACTCCAGGTTGATGGTCTGAAGATTGGCGTTCTCGTTCTTCATGGCGCCACTGAAATCGAGCGTGTCGCCGCTCAGAGTGAAGGCGCCCGCCGTGCCGTCGAAGGTGATGCCTATGATCGGCGTGCCGGCGGGGAGATCGTTGACGCTGACGGTTTGTGAACCGGCGTAAATGAGTTCGCAATTGGACGTCGGCGCTTCTCCGCCGGCCCAATTTCCAAGTTTGCTCCATTCCGGTTCCGTCGCCCCCAGCCCCCCCGTCCACGTCATTGTTTTATAAATAAGCGCGGAGTTCCACAGCGTACTAATCTCCGTAGATGAAAGAGCCCGGTTGAACATGGCGATTTCGTCGATCTCGCCCTTCCACGGGCGATTCTTTGAAGTGTCAATATCATTCCCGAATATCAAGCCGTCCGGCGCATAAATGCCCAGAACATTGGGACAGTCCTCGGAATCCTTGAATTCCCCGTCGAGATAAACCTTGGCACGATATCCGTTCTCGTAGGTAACGACCCACATATGCCAAAGGTTTATACCGTTGTCAAATCTATCCATGCTGTTGGCTCCGAATCCATCACTCTGAGTGACAAATCCCTGTAATCCCGTGCCGTTGGGGCCAGGATTGTAGAGGCATGAAGCCACAACGTACCTGTTGGATGCGAACGCCTGCAATCCGCCGACGCAGCGTCTGTCGTTGTTGTTCGCTGGAATCGAAGGGTATTTCACCCAGGTGACGAGCGAGATAGCCGTCATGTCGGCATAAACGCTGTGTGTTATCATCTGCAACTTGGTATTGACGTCGTCGGAGAAATTGACGGATTTGTTATCGGAGCTAAAACCGTAAAAGCCGTCACCGGGTTGTGGACCTGCCACGCCTTGTGTGAATCCGGTACCCGAATAGACGCCGTAATTGTCGCCGTCAAGCGTATCACCGGGAACTGCATCGGCCGCATTCCCGGTCATCTCATCCAGGTGCCAGTTGGATACCAATCCCGACATGCCCGACAGAGTGCTGACGTAGGCGGCATTCGCCACACCGCGCAAGCCGGTCAGCAGAAGCAGTACAGCACCTGCAACTACAAAACCACGTAATCTCATAACATATCTCCTAGTTAAAAACTGGGAACGAAGTTGAGTACAAAAAACAAATCAAGACGCATACATTGCTTGCCTGCTCATTCTATTTCATCACGAATTCACGAAGGAGCCAAAAACTCGCTGCCTCGTTAAACGAGTTTTCATCATCTTTACCGGACCATAGTGAAAACCATAAAACGTTACGGAAAATGCCTCGCTCCTCTGGTCCGACCCGTCGTCGTCAATACGGATATGGGGTGGTTGCTTCGTCCACGGGGGAAGCGGCAAGATGCCGCTTCTCCATTATTATTTTTGTTGCAAACGGTTACTTCTCATGCCCGCGGTAGGGCGTTTCAATTTTGCTTCTTGCAAGGTCAGGCCGGCAGACGGTTTAATCCCGGTCTCACCGGCTCCGACGCCCGTAAATCACTACACCCAATCCGGCCAGGAAGATGAGGAGCCAGGTCGATGGCTCGGGAATGGTGATGACAAAGTCATGATTCGGAGCCGTCAACGAGAGATCCTTATTCGGCGAGTAGGTACGGACGTGGACCTGCCCGTCGGTCTGGAACTCCAACAGCCGCAGGTAACCGTTGTCAGAGGCCATGGCCTGATAGTTGGCAATCAACTGGTGGACGGTGTGTCCATCGTCGGCGGTGCCGGTCAGGTAACCCCCGGCGCCGTAAGGGTCGGTCGGTCGTGGATAGGCAGGATTGGTAGAGTGTCCGTTGAAGACGAACAACAAGTTGGGATTATCCTTTAGCGCATCCCACATTTCGAGACCATCGTTGACTCCGCCGGGGAGACTGTCAATGCCGTACTCATGGGGATTTCCCTCCTGCGTGGGATTGTTATGATCCATGATCGTCCCGTCGTAATCCAGATAAGAATGGGTGACAATCATCACCTTGCGGTCGGGATTTGCTTTCATCAAGCCATCGGCCCAATCGACCACTCCGTTCCGGGGGCCGAATTCCATGCCGATCACGAGCCAATCAATTCCGCCGGCGCTAAAGATCGAATAACTGTTGTTCGTAAGGGTAGGCTCGGCACTGTAAACCCCGCCGTACGTCGGCTGGTCGTCCAATCGCGTGGTGGGAAAATACGTGGAGAGAAAACTGGACCGGTTATAGGCATTGTTGTAATAATCATGATTCCCCGGCAGCAGGGTAAAGGGAATTCCCGCACCTTCCAAGGTGCTCATGGCATTGGAGGCGATCGACCATTGGCCGGTCGTATTGGATTGCGTGACGTCGCCTTCGTGCAAGACGTACTTGAGATTGAGCGCCGACTTGTAGGTGACAAGAAATTGGGTTTGCGCTTCGAAAATGCCGTTATTATAGTTCACATAGTATTGCGTATCCGGCAGGATGGCTAAGGTCCAGGAGCCGGGTTGGATCGTCGGCACCGCCGCCATAAGTGACGAGGCCGCCAGCCAGCCCGCTAGCAGACACACAACCTGAAAAAATCGGTATTTATTCATAGGTGTCTCTTTTTGGAAATCTGCGAGGCATACAGAAAATTACTCCCACCGGATAAAAGGGGCCTCGAAGCTTCTATCCTGTGTGTACGTCGGTCAATCCGCCTAGGCGGACAGGAATGTTCAGTACTACACATTCCCTCCGCTTGACGTTCATTTCAATCAATCCGCTTTTTCAGCCGCGGTGGAGTCTGGAGGCCGCCAGGGCTAAACCGGCCAGGACCAGCATCAGCACGGTCGAAGGCTCGGGGACTAACGCTTCTTGATACAGATTCGCTATCTCCGTGCCCGAAAGGGCTCGGTCGAAGATGGCTATCTCGTCGATCTCGCCCTTCCACGGACGATTCACTGATGTCGAAATATCATTCCCGAAAATCAGGCCGTCCGGCGTATAAAGACCCAGAGTCGCAGCGAAGTCCCAGGAATCCTTTTCTACTCCGTTGAGATAAACCTTGGCATGATTTCCGTCCTCGTAGGTAACAACCCACATGTGCCAAAGGTTTATACCGTTGTCAAATCTATCCATGTTGCTTCCGGTTCCATCACTCTGAGTGACATATCCCTGCAATCCCGTGCCGTTGGCGCCAGGATTATAGAGGCACGAAGCTGTGACGTACCTGTTGGATGCGTTCGCCTGCAGGCCGCCGACGCAACGTCTGTCGCTGTTGGACCCAGGAATCGAAGGGTATTGCACCCAGGTGATGAGCGAGATGTCCTCCATGCCGCCAAAAACGCTGTGCGTGGCCATCTGCAATCTCGTATCGGAGTTGTCAGCAAAATAGACGGCCTTGTTATTGGCCGGCATCCCTTGGTAAATGCTGTTGCTCGGAGTCGGACCATCGACGCCTTGGGTATAGTGGGTGCCGTAATAGGTGCCCGGGTTGTCGTTGTCGAGGCCGTCGCCGGGGACCGAATCGGCCGCATTCCCGGACATCTCCTCCAAGTGCCAATTGGAAACCAATCCCGACATGCCGTTCAGGGTGGTGATGTAATCGGCATTTGCCAGGCTGCAAAAGCCAGTCATTAGTAATACTGCTGTGCATAAACCAATCAACTGATGAAATTTCATCTCATTACTCCCAATTGAAAAAGTACATAGTTCGAGCCACTCAGGTTGTTACACCTATGCTGCCTGCCTACGCGCTCTCGAAGAAATCCCGCGTCAGGCCCGCGGGGGCGTAGGCGTTCACACCGTGGGTTGCCAGACCCACATTTTGATCTTCTCGTGCTCGAAGAGCCATCGCGGCAGATCCGCGAATGTACCGTTCAGAAAAACGCTGCCTCCATCTCGAATCGACGGTTCAATCCGCTCTCCGAACGCCTTCAGCGACTTGAGCGCGTTCGGAGCGACGGCAATTTCCCCATGATCTTGTTGTTGCCTGTCAGTCTTTGTTCCTCAAACGTTTATGAATTCCTTAATCTCTCTTCCGTAACCGACATTTGTCGTTTCGATAGATTGTTTATTTTGCCGGTTTTGTTGTTTCTGGGGACGCGCTTTTCTGGGATTGTTCTTGGGGCGCATTGTTCTTGCCGGACGCTTCCGGCGTTTTTTCATAGGGATTTCCTTCCCGATAGATTTGGGCAATCTCCTCGGCGCTCAGTGCACGGCGGAATATCGCCACCTCGTCGATCCAGCCGGAGAATGTTCGGTCGGATCCTCTTCTCAATATGTTGCCGATAAGAACCTGGTATCTATTTTGCATCAATGGGCCGGGAAGTTCGCCGGACGCTGCCAGCTTGCCGTCAAGGTAGAGGCGTTTTTTAATGGTGGGCTGCACGCTATCGCAGATCGCCGCCACGCAATGCCACCGACCGTCGTTGACATCCATCTTGGCAGCAAGAAAGCTGGATGGGCCGCCTTCTTTTTTTTCTTTCCGCCATTTGGTGTGAAAGGTTGCAGCGTCTTCGGGTTTGTTGAGAAAGATGTGCCATGCGCTTCCGCTCTTGGCGACCAATGCCTTGGCTTCGGTAAGGACGCCTTGTTCGCGGAACCATACGATCACGGAAAACGGTTCCACGAAATTGAAAAGCTGTGCTTGCGGAACTGCCACGTATTCTTTGGAGGGAGAACCATGGAAAAGCAGCGCCTGTTTTCCCGGAAAACGCCCGGCGGCCCATTCCGCTCCGACAATGCTCCCATCCAGAGAATCGCCCAAAGGAGAAACATTAATCAGTTTTTTGGGCTTGCTTTTGTCTTCCTCAAAGGGGTAATAGACCACCAGGGCGGGATCGCGGGACAACCGGTCGCGGCAGGCATGCCACCGTCGGAGCAGGCTGGAAGCGGAAAAAGATTGCATCGCTTGAAAGGCGTCCTGATTGGTCGGAATATTGACCACCTCAGCGTCGGCCGCGGAAAAGCGCTGGGCTTGTCCCTGTTGCAGCATTCCCCCCTGCATTGTTTTCCCTTGGGCGTCGCGATAGTCCATTTTCACGAATCCCTGCATGACGTAGACTTCGGTCAGTCCGGACGGTTCCACCGTAACGCCAAATTCCGTTCCCAAATCGACGACCTTTGAAAAGGGCGTAGAAACAACGAGCCCTTTGGCCTGCTGCGTCTCCGCCCGGGCCAGCAGCCGCCCTTCCTGCAAGTACCCTTCCTGGCCTGATTTCATCTGAAATCGACAGGGGCCTTCCAAGATGATTTGCGCACCCGTATCGATGGTAATTTCCAGCATTCCAGCGGTTAGTTCCAAGGCTTTTCCCGGGGGCACGTTGTCGCCGGTTTTCAACGGGAGATTTTCCCCGACCCAAACGCAATTTTGCATGCGCGTGACTTGTGCGGCATATTCCGCCGAGAGCGGCGCCGGCAGTTGCGCCTGAGGCGGCGCCGGCAGGAACCAGATCACCGCTAGAGTCAGCACGAGGCCCAGGATCAGCAGCGCCGCCAGCACGGGGGAATTGACTCCCCGGGAAAACGCGGCCGATCCCCAGTCCACGGCTAAGTTCACGTATCCCAGAATGGCCCCCAAAGATGTATGTTTACGATCGGAAGCCTCCTCGTCGTGGGTATACAGCCAATGGAGTTGCCCGTAAAAATACATAGTTTCCAAATAAATCCGCCGTGCGGTAACGTCCTCAGCCACGACTTGTTGTAGCCGGGCGTCTTGCTCCTCGTTCAAACTGTAATTGTTCCATTGCGCCATCAAGGTCAGGAGCTCGGAGATCCGGTCTTGCGAAGTCATAGTTGCCCTTCCTCCGCGCTCAAGGTCTGACCGATGCAGTAATACAAAATATTGTGGATCCGCGCGAGGGCTCGATAAATTCGATGGAGCGGAAAATCCAAGACTTCGGCGGCGGCTTTCACTGTACCCTTGGGACCATACCGCAGCTTGAGCAGTTTGCGATCTGCGGCGGGGAGCTTTTTCACGCAGTCCTTCAAAGCCGCCATACGGGCTTCGAGCTGGTCGGCCATCACCACCGCTTCGACATCCACCCCGGAGAAGAACAAGTCCGAAAAGGGCAAGGGAGCCTTTTTTTGCCTCTCGTGAAACTTCATCGCGTTATAATAGGCAATCCGACACGCCCAAGCGCGAAACTCCGTGTTGGGATGATACTGATCCAACTTCTCCCAGCAAACCTTGGCGGTCTCCTGCAATACCTCCTGCGCATCTTCCGGCTTCCGAAGCAATGAGAGCAGATAGTTGAAGAGCCAAGCCTCGCATCCGCCATAGAGCTTCAGAAATTCCTGACGGTATTGCTGTTCGGTAGACATGATCAGACGAAGCTTCGACCTGAATTCACAGAAAGATGATAAAGGACTTTATTAAATGGGAGGAAACCGATGATAACGATATTAACGCTGCCCGGAATAATCAGACCTTTCTGAATATCCCCTTTATTCACCTTGCCCAATCGATTTTTTGACAATAAATCTCTCTGTCACCCCGTCCAGTCTCTCCGTAAGCCGTTGTGTCATCGGGAGATGCGCGAATTTAAAATATTGTCCCATCGTCAGGAATTTCCGTAACAAATCAGCGATCTGAAGTAATTTTCGTATTAGGAAGGGGTGGTAGTTGTTTTGTAGTGAGGTAGGTAGCCAAGGCGGTGATG
>JAFGPV010000095.1 GCA_016936015.1 Pirellulales bacterium | reverse complement strand
GTGGACAACGTGCCCGGCGTGCCGCTCGTCGGACCGAAGTTCGCCCGGCAGTTGCTGGAGCAGTTTGGCACGATGGAAAACGTGCTGGCCCATGCCGACGAGGCGCCGGGCGCGAAGAGGAAAGAGAATCTGAAGACCCATCGCCAACAGGCCCTCTTGAGCCGGGAACTAGTGCGGCTGAAGACGGACGTGCCGGTGGCGATTGCGTGGGAGTCGGGCGTTGCGGGGCGGATCGACCGGCCGGCGGCCTTGACGCTGCTGCGGGAGTTCGGCTTCCGGAGCCTGGCGCAAAAGGTCGACGCCCTGGCGAAGCAACTGGCGCCGGCGGAGGCGACGTTGTTTGATGCGCTGCCGGTGGAAAGCCCTCACCCTGGCCCTCTCCCGGAGGGAGAGGGGACCGCAATCGGCCCTCACCCTGGCCCTCTCCCCGACCACTGCGTGGCGCCCGGAGAGGGGACCGCTGCATTCCCCACGCCACAATATCATCTCGTCAACACGCCCGAGGCCTTTGAACAATTTCTCGCCCAACTCAAACGCCAGAATTGCGTTTCGATCGATACCGAGACCACGGACGTCCGGCCGCGGTGGGCGGAACTGGTCGGGATGTCGTTCGCGTGGAACAACGCAGAGGGCTGGTACCTGCCGGTCCGTTGTCCGAAGGGCGAGAGCTGTCTGGAACTAAAGCCGACGCTGGACGCCCTGCGGCCGATTTTGGAGGATCCCCATATCGAGAAGATCGGGCAGAACCTGAAGTACGACCTGATCGTGCTCCGCGGGGCGGGGATCCGGCTCCGGGGCGTCGGCTTCGACACGATGGTCGCCAGCTATCTGCTGGAGGCCGGCGCCCGAACGCACAGCCTCGACGACCTCGCCCTGAACTACCTGGGGCACACGACGATCAAGATTACGGAGCTGATCGGCAGCGGGAAGGACCAGAAGCGGATGGACGAAGTGCCGCTGCGGCAGATAGCCGACTACGCCGGCGAGGACGCCCTGATTCCCTGGCGGCTGCGGCCGATCCTAGCCGAGAAACTCGCCGCCGCCGGGCTGGAACGGCTCTTTACCGAGGTGGAACTGCCGCTGATCGACGTGCTGGCCGAGCTGGAGTTCACCGGCGTGGCCGTCGACGTCCCCCGGTTGCGGCAACTCAGCGAGGAATACGGATCGAAGCTCGTCACCTTGGAGAAAGAGATCCACGATCTGGCCGGCCGGGTGTTCAACATCGCCTCGCCGAAGCAGTTACAGCAGGTGCTGTTTGAAGAGTTGAAACTCCCGGTCGTCAAAAAGACCCCCAAGACGGGACCGAGCACCGACGCCGAGGTTCTGGAACAACTGGCCCCGTTGCACCCGCTGCCCGCCCGGCTGTTGGAATATCGTCAGTACGCCAAGCTGAAGAGCACCTACGTCGACGCCCTGCCGGAGCTGGTCTATCCGCAGACCGGCCGGGTCCACGCCTCGTTCAACCAAGTGGTGACGGCCACGGGCCGGCTCAGTTCCAGCGAGCCGAACCTGCAGAACATCCCCGTGCGGACCGAGGAGGGGAGGGAAATTCGGTCGGCGTTCGTAGCGGATTCAGGAGGACAGACATTTCTGTCTGTCCCCTTGAAACAGACAGACAAGAATGTCTGTCCTCCTGTTCAAGGCCCCTGGACCCTCCTGGCCGCCGATTACTCGCAGATCGAACTGCGGGTGCTGGCCCACTTTTCGGAGGATGAAAACCTGTGCGCGGCGTTCGGGCGGGACGAGGACATCCACGCCCGGGTGGCCAGCCAGGTCAACGGAGTCCCCCTGGAAGAGGTAACCCCCGCGATGCGGCGGCAGGCGAAGGCGGTCAATTTCGGGGTGATCTACGGACAAAGCGCCTTTGGGTTGTCGAAGGCGTTGGGGATTGAGCAGGAGGCGGCGGAAGGGTTTATCGAAGGTTACTTTGCAGGATATCCCGGCATCGAGAAATTTCTCGAACGGATACTGGCGGAATGCCGAAAAACGGGATATGTTAAAACGATCCTCGGCCGACGGCGTGCCATCCAAGGGGTACGAGAAATCGCCGGCCGACAAAGGAACCTCGCCGAGCGGACCGCCGTCAACACGGTCATCCAAGGCTCCGCGGCCGACTTGATCAAGTTGGCAATGATCGCCATTTCACGGCGACTGGCCGACGAGGCCTCCCCGGCACGGATGTTGCTTCAAATTCACGATGAACTGATCTTTGAAGTCCCGGAATCCCACCTGACCGATCTCGCCCGGCTCGTCTCCGCGGAGATGGCGGGAGTCCGAAGCCTCAAGGTTCCCTTGAAAGTCGATTTGAAGGCCGGTCCGAACTGGGCCGATGCGGAAGAGTTTTCCTTACCGAGGTAAGTGTTAAAATCCACCGGTGGCGTGCGAAGCCGCAAGCGGCTTGGTTCAATTTGCAGTTACCAATTTGCAGTAATATAATCCCCTTCCCCCCATCCCACCTTGTCCTCCCCGCCCGTTCGATCCCCTTCCTTCGCGAAGTTAAAAATCATTGGACTGCTCGGCGGCGTAGCCGGCGGTAAGAGCTGGGTCGCCCGGTGCTTGGCCCGATGCGGCGCGGGCGTGTTGGATGCCGATCGGACGGGGCACGAAGCGTTGCAGGATTCTGCCGTACAAGAAAAGTTAAGGGAGCGTTGGGGCGCGACCGTATTTGGTCCTGACGGAACGATCGACCGCGTGGCGGTGGCGGAGCGGGTTTTCGCCCCACCGCCGGAGGGTCCCCGCGACCGGGCCTTTTTGGAGAAATTGCTCCATCCAGAGATCGCCCGACGGTTGGAGCGGCAGGCGGAGGAGCTGTCGGCCGCCGGACGTTCCGCGGCGGTGCTCGACGCCCCGCTGCTGTTGGAGGCCGGCTGGGACCGGTTTTGCGACTGTTTGTTGTTCGTCGATGCCCCGGAGGCGGTACGGCGTCAGCGGGCCTTGGCCCGCGGTTGGTCGGAGAAGCAGTTTACCGCCCGGCAAAAGGCCCAACAGGCGCCGGAATCGAAACGCGCCCGGGCCGACGCCGTGATCGACAACGGCGGTCCGCCGGAGGAGACCCAGGCCCGGGTGGATCGCTGGTGGGCGGAGTTTTGCAATAGGCAATTTGAAATTTGAAATAATTTGATTTACAATTAATACATCCCGCCGCGGGCGCTTTTCGTGCGCCGGCCACCGTTTCCCGCCTTGTCCAGGAGAGTCATGAACATGTCCCCTGATCGCAATGATCCGTCTTTTTCTCCTTACCGCCGCCGTGGGGAGTTTCCCCAGTATCATCTCGACGACGAGGACGATCCGCTGTCGATCGCCGAGGAACTGGCCGTCGAAATGGACCGCGGCCGGGATCCCCAAGAGGAGATGCAGCTCCTGGAGCAGTCGGGCGACACGCACATTTCCGCGCTGCAGAAGATGTCGATGGCCGATCTGATCGAGGAGGCCCGGAAGGAGAACCTCACCGAGATTTCGGGCGTCAAGCGGCAGGAATTGATCTTCCGCATCCTCAAAGAGCGGGTCAAGCTGCACGGCCTGATGTACGGCCAGGGAACCCTGGAGATCCTGCCCGACGGATTCGGCTTCCTCCGCAGTCCCGATTACCATTACCTCTCCTGCCCGGACGACATCTACGTCTCGCCGAGCCAGATCCGGCGGTTCGGGCTGAAGACGGGGGCCTGGGTCACGGGTCAGATCCGCCCGCCGAAGGAGAACGAGCGGTACTTCGCCCTGCTGCGGGTCGAGGCGATCAACGGGGAAGATCCCAATCTGACGGCTTCCAAAATCTCCTTCGACGACCTGACTCCGCTGCATCCCGACCAGCAGATCCGCATGGAGACCACGCCCGATCTGATTGAGATGCGGGTGGTGGACCTGGTCGTGCCGATCGGCTTCGGCCAGCGGGGCCTGATCGTCAGCCCCCCGCGGGCCGGCAAGACGATCCTCATGCAACAGATGGCCAAGGCGGCCTTGACCAACTATCCCGACATCTACGTCTTCATGCTGCTGGTCGACGAGCGGCCGGAGGAAGTGACCGACATGGAGCGGCAGGTCAAGGGACCGCACTGTGAGGTGATCAGCTCCACCTTCGACGAATCCTCCGCCCGGCACATCCAGGTGGCCGAGATGGTCCTGGAAAAGTCCAAGCGGATGGTCGAGTACGGCCACGACGTGCTGATCTTCCTCGATTCGATCACCCGTTACGCCCGGGCGTGGAACGCCGAGTGTCCCACCTCGGGCAAGATCCTCTCCGGCGGCGTGGACGCCAACGCCCTGACCCGGCCCAAGAAATTCTTCGGTTCCGCCCGGAAGGTCGAGGAGGGCGGCTCGCTGACGATCATCGCCACCGCGTTGATCGAGACCGGCAGCCGCATGGACGACGTGATCTTCGAGGAGTTCAAGGGAACCGGCAACCTGGAGATTTCGCTGGACCAGCGGCTGCTGGAAAAACGGATCTGGCCGGCCATCGACATCAACCACAGCGGCACCCGACGCGAAGAGATGCTGCTGGATCCCGAGGAACACCGCCGCGTGACCATCCTCCGTCGCGTCTTAAACGACATGAATCCCCCCGACGCCATGGAACTGCTCGTCGGCCGGCTGCGCAAGACCAAGACCAACGCCGAGTTCCTGATGAGCATGAATATGAATATGTGAGGGGAGAGGAGAGAGGATTGAGTTTCATTTCGTTCAATTTGAGATTTGAGATTTGAGATTTGTGATTTCCTATCCATGCCTAACATCTACCAAGGCTCCTTGGAAGCCCCGAACGCCCGGTTCGCCGTGGTCGTTTCGCGGTTCAACGAGATCGTCACCTCGCGGCTGCTGGACGGGGCCGTCGGGACGCTCGTCAAGCACGGCGTGCCGGAGGAGGAGATCGACGTGGCGTGGGTTCCCGGGGCGTTTGAAATTCCCACGGTCGCCGCCCATCTGGCCGCCTCGGGCCGCTACGCCGCGGTGATCTGCCTGGGGGCGGTCATCCGCGGGGAGACGACGCACGACCAGCACATCAACCGGGCGGTCAGCCTGGCGCTGGCCGAGATCGGCGTGCGGCATCAACTGCCCGTCCTGTTCGGCGTGCTGACCTGCAACACCCTCGAGCAGGCCATCGCCCGCTCCGGCGGCGACCATGCCACCACCGGCAAAGACGTATCCGAGAAACGGATCGGCAACAAGGGCGTCGATTGCGCCGAGGCCGCCCTGGAAATGGTCAATCTCCTGGCCCGACTCCGGGCGATTCCCGAATAACCCGATGTCCCGACGCAGCCGAGCACGACAAGTCGCCTTTCAGGTCCTGTACCAGGACGATCTGAATCCGGAGGGGAGCCTGGAGAACGGAGATGCGCTGATCGCCCGGCGGCTGCGGTCGGAGGAACTGGCAGAGTTCGCCCGCGGCCTGATCTCGGGCGTGCGGCAGACCCGCGGGGAGTTGGATCCCTTGCTGGAGACAATCGCCGAGCACTGGGCCTTGAAGCGGATGGCCGCCACCGATCGGAACATCTTGCGGCTGGGTGCCTACGAGTTGCTCCACACCGACACGCCGCCCCGGGTGGCCATCGACGAGGCCGTCGAGTTAGCCAAACGCTTCGGCTCTGCCCACTCGGCCCAGTTCGTCAACGGAATCCTCGATCGCGTGATGCACGGAAAGGAGAAAGAAGGGATTGGGGATTAGACAAGACAATATGTGGGGCTGAAAACTCATGGTGCATCTATTACAATTCATCCTTGAATCCCGATTTCTCCCTCCAATCCCCAATCCCTAATCCCTCCATCATGGGCTTTCTCGACAAATTCAAAAAAGGGCTGAAAAAGACCGCCCAACTGATGCGCACCGACATCCGCGACCTGTTCAAGGGCGGGGGGCGGCTGGTAGACGACGTCTTTTGCGAAGAGTGGTACGAGATCTTCATCCGCACCGACATGGGCGTCGAGGCGTCCCAGGAACTGGTTGACGATATCCGCACGAATTTTCGCGCCCGGGTGGTCGAAATGCAGGCCGTGCTGGATCGGATCAAAGAGAAGCTGAAGGTGCTGCTGGCCCAGCCGGAAGAGCCGATCCGCTTTGCTCCGGAAGGGCCGACCGTCATCATGGTGGCCGGCGTAAACGGCTGCGGCAAGACGACGACCATCGCCAAGTTGGCCCGGATGTTCCAGGAGGAAGGAAAAAATGTGGTGTTAGGCGCGGCCGACACCTTCCGGGCGGCGGCCGTCGAGCAACTGACCATCTGGGCGAACCGCCTGGGGGCCGAGATCGTCACCGGCCCGCCGGGGAGCGATCCGGCCAGCGTGGCCCATCGCGCGTTGGCCCAGGCGATCGCCAACCAGGCGGACGTCTGCATCGTCGATACGGCCGGCCGGCTGCAAACCCAGCAGGGCTTGATGCAGCAGCTTACCAAGATCCACCGCGTCCTGGGCAAACAGATTCCCGAGGCCCCGCACGAAGTGCTGTTGGTGCTCGACGCCACCACCGGTCAGAACGGCATCAGCCAGGCGCGACATTTTACCGATGCGGTGAAATGTACCGGCCTGGTGCTGGCCAAACTCGACGGGACCGCCAAGGGCGGCGTGGTGGTGGCCATCCGCAAGCAGGTGGGCTTGCCGGTCAAATACGTGGGCGTTGGGGAAAAGGCTGAGGATTTGGCGCTTTTTGACGCCGAGAGCTTCGTCGACGCCCTCTTTGAGGACATGGCCGCGAACGAGTGAAGATCGAAAAATATTACCTTGCGTAATGTATCTATAAGTAGACGGCATTCTGCATCCCTGCCCGCTTTTCCATCATTCGCTGTTTGTTCCGAGGACGATAGTATCCTCGGGGGGCGAGGCGGTCGATATGTAGCTGTCGTTTCTCGAACAACTGTGATGACGATGAAACTCAATACGTGGATTTTTATCTGCACGGTTTTCGGCCTGACGATTCTTGGACATTCCTATGTTGTTGCGGGCGAGGGCGGCAACGCCTCCCGCAATCCCGGCAGCGGGCTGGGGATCTTTACCTGCGATCCGGGCGATCCCTGGACCCTGCCGCAACCGAACTTCCTGGCAAAGCGCGAAATCAAGGTCAGCGGCTGGCTCGAAGGCGGTCTGTACACCAACCAGTACGACGCGACGACCAACGGACCGCTCGGGCTGCGCGATCAGCCGGATTTCAACGCCGATCAGCTTTGGATCTACGCCGAGCGGGCGACCGACACCTCGGAAAGCGATTGGGACATCGGCGGCCGCGTCGATTACATGTTCGGCGTCGACTGCCCGGATGCCCAATGCTTCGGTGACCACAGCTTCGATTGGAACTGGACCAGCTCCTTCACCCACGACGGGGCGCCGCTGTACGGCTCGGCGATGCCCCAGTTGTACGCCGAAGTGGCCTACAAGAGGCTGAAAGTCAAGCTCGGCCACTTCTTCACGCTGATCGGCTATGAGGTCTTCCCCGCCACGGGCAACTTCTTTTATACGCACTCCTACACGTTCTATTACGCCGAGCCGTTTACGCACACCGGCGCCCTGGCCACCTACCAGATCAGCGACAAGCTCAGCGGCAGCGCCGGTTGGGTCAACGGGTGGGACGCCGGGTTCGGCAACAACAACACCGGCTCATCCTTCCTCGGCGGCCTGACGCTGACCTTCTCGGAAAAGGCCTCGCTGGCCTGGTACCTCTGCGCCGGTTACTGGGGGACCGGCCGGGCGTTCGAAGGCGCCCCGGACAACGACGCCTTCATGCAAAGTATCGTGTTCACCTACAAGCTGACCGAAAAGTGGACCTACATTTTCCAACACGATTACGGCATGAACTACAACCGGCCCGATTCCACCGCCTGGTACGGGATCAACCAATACCTGACCTATACCATCAACGATTGCCTGGGCTTCGGCGGCCGGATCGAGTGGTTCCGCGACGACGACGGCGTCCGGGTGATCGCCGGGAACTCCGGGAACTACTCCGAGATGACGCTGGGCCTGAACTGGAAGCCCCGGGCGAACTTTCTCATCCGGCCGGAGCTGCGCTACGATTGGTACAACGGCACGACCGGCGGCGGCAATCCCTTTGACGACGGGCAGGCCACCACGCAACTCAGCGGCGGGCTGGATGTGATTTTCACCTATTGACGCCCCTCTCCGGCTTGCGCCCCTTGACCGGCCGAAGAATAACTGCCGAATTTGTCGCCTTTCGCTCTGCGAAAACCGCTACTTTCGCAGAGCGAAAGGCGACAATTATTGATCGGCGAGACTTGAATCGTCCGCTATGAAACGGTAATATTAGCTCACCCGGCTTTTTTTAATGGAAGATCCCCATGAAACTCATCATCGCCATTATCCAGCCCCATCACCTGGAAGCGGTCAAGGCCGCCCTGGCTGAAGTCGAGGTCTTTCGCCTGACGGTGATGGACGTACAAGGTTTCGGCCGGCAGAAGGGGCAGACCGAGGTCTATCGCGGCCACGACATCTCCGTCAACCTGACCCGCAAGGTGCAATTGATGATCGCCGTCAATGAGGATTTTTTGGAACCGACCGTCAGCGCGATCATGCGCGGCAGCCGCACCGGGCAGGGCGGCGAGGTCGGCGACGGCAAGATCTTCGTCCTCCCCCTGGAGGATTGCATCCGCATCCGCACCGGCGAACGGGGCGGAGAAGCGATCTGAAAAGGATGAAGGATGAGGGATGAAGGATGAAATAATTTCTTACTCCTCGTTCCGAAACTCCAGTTTCGGAACGTGTAATTTCTGATCTCTAATCCCTTATCTCTCGTCTTTCTGCTCATTTCAATTCTTCAAACGTCCTCTTCCGCCGGGGCATGTATTTGCAGAGGAAGATGCCGCCGAAAAAGAGGATCACCAGCGGGCCGGCCAGACACATCATGCTGTAGGGGTCCGGCGGAGTGAGGATCGCGGCCAGGATCACGATGATCAACACGCTCAGCCGCCACTGCCGGACGTAGGCCTCGACCGTGAAAATCCCCACCCGCTCTAAAAAGTACATCACCAACGGCAACTGGAACCCGATGCCGAAACCCACCGGCAGGAAAAGGACGAAGCCCAGCCATTCGCTGATCCGCGGTTCCGGGGCGATGCCCAGCCAGGTGTTGAACGAAAACAGGAAGCGCAGCACCGGCTGGAAGACGAACAGAAACACCACCGAGGCCCCCAGCAGGAACAGGCCCAGGCTGATGGGCAGGTAGAGGTGGACGAAGCGTTTCTCGTGCGGATACAAACCCGCGGCCACAAAGAGCCAGATCTGATAAAAGACCCAGGGGCTGGAGACCACCAATCCCACGAAAATCGAGGCCTTCATGTAGATCCCGAAAGTCTCCTGGGCGCTGAGGCTCTTGAGCTGGACCCGCGGATCATCGGCCTGGCGGTGCCACAGGAACAGGGGAACCAGGCCCCCGTCGCGCTCGGTGGAGGGAAGCGTCGCCGGCGGAGGAACGTCCTGCATCTGCCGGGGATATAATTCCTTCAGCAGGTCGTACATCTCGACCGGATCGACGTACGCCTCGTCAGCCAGCATCCGTTGCTCTTTGATGAGTTGCCGGGTCCGATTGCGGAACGCCTCGTTTTCCGTCCCGCCCTTCCCCAGGGCGGCAAGGGTCGCGTCGAGCTTCTGCTGCGACTCCGCTTCGTAATACTCCTTCAGCGCATCCGTCAGGGGAGCCTGGATGAAGTTCACCACCGGCCGGCCGAAAAACAGACCTGCCGCCACGCCCAGCGCCAGGCCCAGAATGGCCCTCCATAAACACCGCCGCAACTCTTCGAGGTGCTCCCCGAAGGTCATCGTGCTGTCGGTAAACAGGTCTTCGTCGCGCGGCGGCGGCATCTTTCATCGTCCCCTCTCCCACCGGGAGAGGGTCAGGGTGAGGGTAATGAACACTCGAACTTCATCTTCATTTGAAATGATGAATCACATGGAAACCATCGTATCGGGCAGTTGTACCGCTTCGTCCTTCTCAAAGCAAGAATACACTGCCGCCGGATTTTTGGCGCGATCGTTCCCATCCGAGAAGAATTTGGAAGTTCTATCTTCTTCATAAATAATAGGTTATGAAAAAGACGGCATTTCTCGATTTCCCGCCGGCAAGAAGAGGGATTCCTCTTTTCCCTGACGGAATCCCATCGTATAATCCCCGCCCTCTTTGGGGATCCGCAGGCGAACCATGAAAACATTTGGTAAACTGACGGCGATGCTCGGGCTGGTTTGTTTGACCGGCTGTTTCAATCTGGCGCCTCCGAATTGGTGTCACCCCGGAACGGCCCCCGTGCAGCAAGATCGGGCCGTTCGTTTCGATCCCTATCCGGAGAACGAAATCGGCCCCGCCACCGGCACCCGCCCCCGCGATTTCGCCGTCCCCCTGGCCGAGCCGGCCCGGGCACGCTGGCAACTGAAAAACCTGGGGCGCTAAGATCTTGCCGCAGTTATTGGCTGGCCCACAGATTGTCTTTACGTTGACCTAGCCGGTGGCCAACAGCCGCCGAGAGAGGGGGGCAATTCACCGCGGCGGCTGTTAGCCGCCGGCTATCGGATGTATTTTAATCAATCTGGCGATCACCAATCCGGCCACTAGACAATCTCCTAGAAAAATCATGCCACACCACCATCGACGCGAGAAAAGGAACAAGAGTTCCGAGGCCTCTCCGACGAGACAGCGGCTGCAAAAAGTGTTGGCCTCTGCCGGATTGGGCAGCCGGCGGCAGTGCGAGGAGTTGATCGTCGCCGGCCGGGTCGAAATCGATCGCCGCGTCGTCCGCGAACTGGGCACCAGGGCCGATCCGGAAACGCAGGAGATCCGCGTCGACGGTCAACTGCTGCACGCGACGAGGCCGGTCTATTTCGCCGTCAACAAGCCCGTCGGCGTGGTCTCGACCAACCGCGATCCCTCGGGCCGGCCCCGGGTGATCGACCTGGTCCCCGGCGGTCACGTGCGGCTCTTTACCATCGGCCGGCTCGACCTCAACAGCGAGGGGCTGATCCTGGTGACCAACGACGGCGAACTGGCCAACCGGTTGACGCATCCGCGCTACGGCGTGCCGAAGACCTACCGCGTGCAGATTGCCGGCCGCCCAAGTCCTGAGATCCTCCGCAAACTCCAGCGCGGCGTCCACCTGGCCGAAGGCGTCGTCCGCGCCGAGCGCGTCTCGGTCAAATCCCGCCACAAGGAAAGCGCTATTCTGGAAATCGTTCTCCGCGAAGGCCGCAATCGCGAGATCCGCCGGATGTTGGCCCGCCTGGGCCACAAGGTCCTCCACCTCACCCGCACCGCCGTCGGCCCCGTCCGCCTGGAACGCCTCCCGCCGGGCAGTTGGCGCAAGTTGACGCACCAAGAGATTCACGCTCTGCGTGACTCTTCAAGTCACAAGGATCAGTGTTAAAATTGATATAGTTGGAAATACATCATCAGGAAATGTATAACGATGAAAATGCTCAAACTAGTCGATTTGATACGACTTTCGGGCATTGAGCTTGGTGACTATAAAATCCATTGTGCCACAGATAATAATCGCAGCGGATGGCGACCGCTTGAAGAATATTTTGCTGGCACCTTTGAGGTTGGACAATCTCATCAAGCACAGAAGAACTTTGAATGCGAGAATGTTCTCTCACTGATCAATCTTGGTAATAGCAAGCGTTGGTTGTTTGTTGGTGTTTATCATGTCGATGGTGTTCGCGAAATACAGATAAAAGAGTGGTCAGGCTTCTTCTACACCCTTACGCCTATTGCCGGACCTGAACAACTGGCTGGTCGAGCTATTATTGACTTTCCGAAAACATTTCGTGCTTCCTATCTGGTAGGCAAGAAATATGAAGATCAGTTGTTTATATCGTCAATCCGTGAAGAAAAAATGTCGATAGCTGATTTTCCCGGATTCAATTCTGTCCGCCTCTCTTATAAAATGCTGAAGTCAATTGTCCGCGAAGATAATCCTTCGTGGAAATCGGCCCTCGCAAATGTCGCCGGCGTTTATATCATCACAGATGCCGCAACCGGTCGCCAATATGTAGGTAGTGCATACGGCGGGATCGGACTTTGGCAACGATGGAGTGCATACGCAGATTCCGGACATGGACACAACAAGGAACTTGTCGAATTAATTAGTGCTAAAGGCAACGAGTACGCGAAAAATTTTCAGTTTTCTATAATCGAGGTTTGTGATATAAATTCAAATCCCGACCATGTTATTTCACGTGAATCCCACTGGAAAGACGTACTAATGACTCGGGAGTTTGGGCTCAACCGGAATTAAACTTTCTAACCAAACATCTTCGTATTCGTTTGGGTAATTTTTATGATTACAAAAACGCTAGATCAATTGATCGAGATCACGCCCGGGGTGGCTGGGGGGAAGCCCCGAATCGCCGGCCATCGGATTACCGTACAGAACATTGCAATCTGGCACGAACGGCTCGGCCGTAGCGCCGATGAAATTGCCGTCGAGTACGATCTATCGCTTACCGAAATCTATGCCGCATTGGCTTACTATTTTTCACACCGCGAAGAGATCGATCGCACCATTGCTGAAAGCGAATCCTTCGTTGAGGAAATGAAACGCACCACTCCGTCCAAAATCAAGAAAAGCCCTTCGTAGCCGTAAGTTCATGGCCAAAATCAACTTCTATTTGGATGAACACGTTGCCAAAGCGGTTGCCCGGGGACTTCGGCAGCGAGGTGTGGATGTGAAAACCGTCGGGGAGGCGGACTTGCTGGGCGCTTCGGACGAAAAGCATCTGGAATTCGTCCAATCGGAAGACCGCGTCATTTTTACTCAGGATGACGATTTTCTCCGCTTGGCTTCCAAAGGGCTGCATCATCCCGGGGTGGTTTACGCCCCTCAGCATACTCCCGTCCGAAAAATCATTTCCGGATTGATGCTCATTTACGATGTCCTGGATGCCGCCGATATGCAAGATCACGTCGAATATCTCTAATATTTCGAGTAGTACACCCCTTATCATTAACGATATTTCTCATGTGGAAACACGCTCCTCATAACGCCGATCATGCCTGGCACGGCCGGGTTGAGGTGATCGAAAACGTCCGGCTGGCCCGCGACACGTACCGCATTCGCTTCGGCTGCCCGGAGTTGGCCCGGCGGATCGTGCCGGGGCAGTTCGTAATGTTACGGTTGTCCGGAGGCGACGATCCGTTGTTGGGACGCCCGCTGGCCCTGTACGATGTGGTTTTCTCCCCTCTCCCTTTGGGAGAGGGGCAGGGGGTGAGGGCGACCGGAATCCAGAACAGCCCTCACCCTAGCCCTCTCCGGGCACCGACCGAAGGTTGGTCGGGAGAGGGGACTGACGCATGGGGCCTGGACATCGTGTATTTGGTGGTGGGAAAAATGACGGGACGGCTGGCGAAGGTGCTGCCCGGCACGGTCTTGGAGGCCTGGGGGCCCCTGGGCAACGGATTTCCGCCCGAGCCGACGGAGCACCTGCTGATGGTCGCGGGTGGCATCGGGCAGACGCCGTTTCCGGCCTTGGCGCGGGAATATCTTGGAAAACGGCGTTACGGGCAGCCGCCGCGCGAAGTTGCCCCGGCAAAGAAAGTCACGCTCTGTTACGGCGCGCGGACCGCGGAATATCTGGCCGGGGTAGACGATTTCCGGCGGATTGGAGTAGACGTCCGGATCAGCACCGACGACGGCTCGGCGGGACATCGCGGACTGGTGACCGAATTGATCGAACCGATGGTTGCCGAAAGCGGACTTAATTGCCGGATCGTCTGCTGCGGTCCGGAGCCGATGCTGCAAGCGACGGCAAAAATCGCCGCCCGGTTGAAAATCCCTTGCCAGGTTTCGTTAGAAACCCCAATGGCCTGCGGGATCGGCGCCTGTTTCAGTTGCGTGGCGAAGATCCGCGACGGCCACGGCGGTTGGGACTATCGGCGGACTTGCATCGAAGGTCCCGTGTTCAACGCCGCCGACGTGGAATTTGAATGACGTCGAGAGTCGATTGCATTATATCGACTTTCGACATTCGACCATCGACCCTCGGACCTAGGGAGCGGCCTTTTGCTTAAGAGCCTTGATTTTTTTGGAGAGTCGGGATTTCTTGCGGGCGGCGGTGTTGGGGTGAATCACGCGCCGGGCGCCGGCCCGGTCCAGAAGCTTGGCCGCCTGGCGGAGTTCGGTTTCGGCCTGCTCGACGTTGCCGGCCTCGATGGCCTCGGCGACTTTACGGTTTTGGGTGCGGAGCGTACTTTTGACCGCCCGATTTGCCGTGCGGCGGCGGATGTTTTGTCGTAAGCGTTTCGCGGCACTCTTGATATTGGGCATGAGTATTCCTGTATGAACTTGAGGGCGCCAGACTTCGAAAACTACCCGCCCGGAGATGGGGGTTCGTCGGGCATGTGACCCTGATCGTCCTCCGACCCTTCTGAAGGCGGTTTTTCGTCGGGCGGACGGCCCGGACGCTCTTCTGGACCTTGATTTTGATGGAACTGGGCGATCTTGTCCAGTAGCTTGGGGACGTCTTTATAAGCAAAATCCATCCCGGCCAGGGTAGTCAGGTATTTTTCGCCGGTTTCCACGTCGTGGATGGCCAACGCCAGCCGCCCGGCGGAATAGAGGGCCAACTTTTTATTCTCCGGATCGCGGTCGGGGATTTCGGCGACGGCCTCCTCATAATGCCTCATGGCCAGGCGATACTGCTTGATCCGCTGGAAACACATCCCCAGCGCCAGCAGACACACCCCCTTGCGAGTGGGTTCGTGCCGGGCCGACTGCAACTCGCGGATCGCCTTCGGGTACTGTTTGGTCAGGAAGTAGCGGTATCCCAATTCGTAGCGATAGACGAGATGACCGGGAAAGCGTTTGCAGCGGTTTTGATACAGTTCGAGTTCTTTTTGGAAAAAGGCTTCGCGGAGTTTCTGTTTTTTTTCCGGGTCGGCGGTCCGGGCGATGGACTGCCGGAGATGGCGGATTTGGGCGTCTTCCAGTTTTTCGCGGACGTCGGGATCGTGGTCGAAGCGTTCGTAGGCCTTGGCGAGGACCTTTTCGGCCTCGGCGAACCGTTCGGATTGGATAAACACCTGGGAGAGATCGAAATAGTGGGTCAGCGTGTCGGGTTCCTGCTTGATTTTTTTCAGCAGGCGCTGTTCCGGGGAGAGGGGTTCTTCTACGTTGGGGGTCCCGGCGGCGGCGTGCTTCGGGGCCGCCTCCTCCTCGGGGACTTCCTGGCGGCGCATCCGTTTGGTTTGCAGGACGGCGATCGAGCGTTTGGCCTCCTCGTCCTTGGGATCAAATTTTTCGACGCGGTGCCAGTAGACGATGGCCTGTTCGATGTTGTTCCGCTCCTCCAGCGCCTTCGCGCAGAGGCGATTGATGTTCGGATCCTCGGGACTGGCCTTCAGGGCGGCCTGGATGAAGAAGAACTCCACGTCGAAAAAACCGGTCCGCCGGGCGGGATCGGTCTCCTGGACACCGAGTTTTTTCGCAGCGGTCGCCAGGGCCGTCAGCGCCGCGGCGTCCCAGGGATTGATCTCCAGCACTTTCAGGCCGTGTTCGACGACCTCGAACCAATCCTCGCGGGAGAGGGCTTTTTTCAGCGTACTCCGGGCGCCCATCCCCTTGATCTGCCCCAGCGCGGCACCGGAGCGGTTGTTGTCGTATTTTTTATGGAGGTTCTCGAGGTACGCCTTGACGTAATGGATGTTCGCCGGATCGCCGACGACGCATTCGGTCAACAGCGTGGAGGCGTAATCGTAATCCGGCCGGTCGCCCGCGGCGCGTTTCAGGGCGTGTTCGAGCATCACCTCCAGGCGTTTGCGCTTGGCGGGCGAAAGCGGCTCGCGGCCGGGTTGTTTCTGATCCTCGGAACGCTCTTCCGGCGGCATGATCCTTTCCTCAATCCTGCTCCCGCAACGTCGACCACCCTAAATAGCCGATCAGCAACGCGCAAATCACCATGGGCAGATCCATAGTCCACTTCAAGGAGCCGTGAAACGGATAATCGGTGATGAGGTCCAGCCCGAATATCAAGAGAATCAATACGGCAACCACCATCCCAAAAATGCATAACGCTTTCTGCATGAAACAAGCCCTACATTCTATCGTCCGCGGCGGAGATTGGAATCCTCGGTCGGGGTACCACCATGCCCGGGAAATCCAGTACTCTCGGGATCCCCCAGCTTCCTACCAGTATAATTCGGAGAGTCCGCTTTCTCTACGCCTCCTCTTGGCACGGCGAAGCGGCGGGGGCACAATACAGGATTCGGTGCCGGCTCTGCGGATAATGCCGCCGATCCGGCGGGGGACGGGCGCGATCAGGATCTTGCCCCTCCGGCGGGGGTTGCGACTGACGCCTATCCGCCCGATTGACCCCAAATAATATCCCAGGTGTTCCATGCCCGTTCTCTCTCCGCGTGTGGCCGTTTATCCCGGTTCCTTCGATCCCATCACACTCGGCCATCTGAACGTGATGGAGCGGGCCAGCCGGCTGTTCGACCGGTTGATCGTCGGCGTCGGCGTCAACGTCGAGAAGAATCCGTGGTTTTCGGAAGGACGGCGGCAAGAGTTGATCCGCGAGGCAACGGTCCATCTGCCGAACCTGGAGATCCGCACGTTCTCCGGGCTGGCGGTGGAGTTCGTCAAGGACTGCGGGGCGATGATCATGGTCCGCGGCGTCCGCCCGATTACCGACATCCACGCCGAACTGACGATGATGATGGCCAACCGCCGGCTCGACGCCGACGTGGAAACGCTCTTCATGATCGCCGACGGCGAACTGGCCCACGTCTCCAGCTCGCTGATCAAGCAGATCGCCACGGTCTGCACCGACGAAGAACTCGGCCGCTTTCTTCCCCCGAATGCGGTCCAAGCCGTCCGCCGCAAACTCATGGAGCAGCGGAAGATCGAAGGGGGCGGGATTTAAAATCTCATCCTGAGCGAAGAATTCGGGTAGGGTGCGTGAAACGCACCACGGTCTGTTATGAATGGTGCGTTTCACGCACCCTACGGATTAGAACAGACCGCTCAGGGTTGCCGGGAGTTGTCGTCCAGCGACTGGACCGCCAGGGCCACGACCAACACGATCAGGTCAAAACCCCAGAGAATTCCCAGGGCCAATCCCAGACGATCCAACACCCTCCCGCCCGCCTGGTCGCCCATCGCCGAGAGGAGATGTCCCACCCCCAAAACGATTATAATCCCGATCGGCAATAACACAGCCACAGCGATCAGTAAGAAAGAGATCGACCTTGGAATAATCGGATTTTTCATCAAAGATTTCCTATGTTCCCGATTTTGTCGAGCAGTCGATCTGATGTCAAGGAGGGAAGTGGAGATTGAGACACGGGGCTTGATCGAGAACTCCCAAAGATGCGCCGGGAGGACCGGCATTTTTTCCATGAACCGGCAATTCCTTGACGTTCCTGCCCGATCCAATATTGGCCTAAACTCTAAGGTCTCCTTCAGCAGCCGCCGTGGAATTCGGTCATACCTTCGAATTGTGATTGCCGCGCCTTCTTTTAACGGAATCGGATTGTACGCGGTGGACTAACCCGGATAAGTATTCAAACCCGTTGACTACGTACAAAAGAACGTTATAATTAAGTTCAAATGTACTTACAAAAAGGAGGACGATTCGTGCCGACAATCCTGCTTCGGAGGACGTGCTGACCGGCGAATTTTCATGTACTTTCGCCACGGAACGTGTATCCATTCGCTCGGTGACCGACTGAACATTGCTTGACTTCCGAAGCCGATGATTCACAATAGAACCTTAAGAGGCGATCGGGCCGCCAGGAAGGGGTGTTTCATGATGACCAGAAAGACACCAGGTCCCAGCCGCCGCCCGCTGTGTCGCTGTTTAACGCCTTCTTACCGGGCAACGTTGCTCGGCCTCCCCTGTTTCCTGCTTGTTTTCTTCCCGGCCGTTCTGCCGGCCACCGAATTGATCCTGAAAGACGGCCGGATCCTTGAGGGCCGCATCGCCAAGGTGGTCGGCCTAGCGGAGCTTCCCAAGCGGCCCGATCCGGAGGGAGTCGGCGAGGTGCCGCTGATCCTCCTGATCGACGACGGGCTGCGCCGCACGTACATCCCCCTGAATTTCGTGCAGGAAGTGCGCGAGGGGGACGAGAAACAGGTCGAAGAAAAGTTTCAGATCTATCAGCCGGTCAAGCGCGGCGGTCAGACGGTCCGGTCGGCCGGTCCCGCCTTGCGGGTGCAACCGTTTGACGAGTTCGGCCGGCGGATCTATACGATGTACGCCCGGGGCGGCTCGGGGGACGTGATCCAGGGCATTACCGAGTTGACGCCGCACTGGGCCAAGGTGGAAGGGATCTCGCACGTCTGGGACATGCGGATCGCCACCAGTTCGTTGCCCCGCGACACGCTGCAGAAGATCCTACTGAAGCAGATCGAGCCGGAGAACGCCGAGCACGTCAAGAAGATCGCCCGGTTTTACTTGCAGGCCGAGCGCTACGAGGAAGCGCAGAAGATCCTGGAAGCGTTGTTGCAGAAATTCCCGGACCGGCCGGAACTGAAGGAGCAGATTACGGCGACGGTCCGCTCGATCCGACAGCTCTCGGCCCAGCGGCTGCTGAAGGAATTGAAGCTGCGCCGCCGGGCCGGGCAGCACCGCCTGGTCTACGAAAAGCTGCAACAATTTCCCTCCCGGGACGTCGCCGGCGAGATCCTCCAGGGCGCCCGGGTGCTGATCCAGGATTACGACGCCAAGATCGCCCGCCGGAAGAAGATCCTCGAGCAGATCGACTACCTGATTTCCAGGATTTCTTCCACGCCCCTGCGGCAGCAGCTCGAGGAGATCCGGGCGGAGATCGCCCGGGAGCTGTCGATCAACACGCTGGACCGGTTCGCCGCCTTCGTGCAGAACGTCGACGACCCGGACATGACCGACGAGGAGAAACTGGCGCTGGCCGTCAGCGGCTGGCTGTTGGGCAAGGACGCCGCGGTGGTCAAGCTTTCCGTGGCGTTGTCGGCCTACCGCGTCCGCGGGAAGATCCGGCAGTACGTCAACGAGCCGGTCGCGCTGGAGCGGGCGCAGATCTTCGACGGCTTCGCCTCGGAAGAGGCGGCGGCGCCGGCGACCGTGGTCAAGATCCTGGCGAACATGAAACCGCCGCAGGACCTGCCCCCGCCCGTCTCCGACCAACAGCCGGGCTGCTTCCGCGTCGAGGCGCCGGGGCTGCCCGGCGAGGCCCCTTTCGTCTATTGGGTGCAGTTGCCGCCGGAGTACGACCCTTACCGGGATTACCCGACGATCGTGGCGCTGCACGGCTGGGACGACTCGGCCGAGCATCAGCTCGCGTGGTGGGCCGGCGATTGGAAGTCGGATTGCCGCACCGGGCAGGCCGCCCGGCAGGGATACATCGTCGTCGCTCCCGAATGGACCGTGGAGCATCAGCGGCAGTACAACTATTCGGTCGGAGAGCACGCCGCGGTGCTGTCCTGTCTCCGCGACGCCTGCCGCCGGTTTGCCGTGGATACGGACCGGGTCTTTCTGACGGGCCAGTCGTTCGGCGGCGACGCGGCGTGGGACATCGGGCTGGCGCATCCCGACCTCTGGGCCGGAGTGATCCCCGTCTCCGCCCGGGCCGACAAATTCTGCAACTTCTACACGCAGAACGCCAAGTACGTCCCCTTCTACGTGGTGCTGGGCGAGTTGGACGGCGAGAAGATCAAGGAGAACGCCCCGCAGTTGGACCACTACCTCCGCTTCAACTTCCCCGTCACCGTGGTCGAGTACCAGGGCCGGGGACACGAAGATTTCTACGACGAGATCCTGCGGATCTTCGATTGGATGGGCCGGCAGCGCCGCAACTTCTATCCGCAGAAGTTCACCTGCTCGTCGCTGCGGGAGGGGGACACGTTTTTCTGGTGGATCGAGACCGCCGGCCTGCCCCCCCGGACCCGGGTCGATCCGGCCGCGTGGCCGCCGCCGACCGGCACGCATCCCTTCCAGGTGACCGGCACGATTACCCACGCCAATTCGCTGAAGGCGATCGCCCGCGCCGGCCGGGTTACCGTTTGGGTTTCGCCGAAGATGCTCGATTTTCAACGCAAAGTCGAGATAACGATCAACAATCGGCGGGCCAATCCCAAGGAGCCGTTCATCCAGGGCAATTTGCACACCCTCCTGGAAGACGTCCGCACCCGCGGCGACCGCCAGCACCCGTTCTGGGCCAGGTTCGACGTGAAATGATGTCCAACTTTACCACGACGGGATGGTTTATCTTCATCCTGCTTGTCGTGACGACCTTCAGTGCCACGGGCTTGGGGGCCGTCTGGGCAGGTCTGAGTAATCGGTGGCACTGGTTTTTTCGCATGGCCGTCGTGGTCGGTGTCGTCGCCCTGCCGCTGGCCATCCCGGCCTATGAGTTGGTGGTGGTCATTTTTCTGCAATCCACCTTTACTGTCCTGCCGTTGTGGCTTCTCCGAAGGTTCCGACCTTCGCCCTTTTCCAGCGATATACACGGGAAAAAAGAGAAGAACCTCGGTAAAGTCCAGTTTCTCCTGCGGGATCTGCTCCTTTTGACCGTGCTTGCCGCCCTGCTTTCCTCAATCTTCGCTCAAGTGCCCCGGGAGATTTGGGTCAAGTGGCCGTCGCTGCTCCTTAGCGGTGTGATTCTAGCGTTTTTAACGCTCGTTGGTGCCGTGATCGGCTGGGGCCGCACCCGATGGTGGAAACGCCTCATCGCCATCTGCCTGGTTTTTCCCGCCCTGCTGATCACCGTGATCCTGGTTTTGTGTCGAGCGGCAGGAAAATCCAGCGGCGAAACGGAGAAAGGTATCCTTGTCAGACGATTAGCCCAGACCGCCGTCGCGTTGCTTGCCGTTCTGATGCTCATCCCCCCCGGTTTTGCCTATTACAAGCTGCTCACGCCGACACCGATACCGAAAACCATCCTGCCCGATCCCAACGGCTATCAGGATTTAATGCAGGCGGCCCGGCCGTTTGAAAAAGTCTGGGCGCCCTCGGACTACGATCCGCCCCGGCCGATTAAACCCTTTGTTGTGAAATATCGGAGTAATCTCGACAAAGCCCACGCCGCATTGCAACGGTCCTGCCAGAATCCGCTTCGCTACCATTGGAGCGACTTGGATACCCCAAATATCTCATGGACCCGCAATCTGGCACGGGCCTTTGCGGATGAAGGGAAATTAGCCCATCAAGAAGGACGCGATGCCGACGCGCTGAAAATCTATCTCGATGAGTTCCGACTGGCGGATGCGGCCTCGCGCGGGAGACTCTTCGTCGATTTTCTTGTCGGTCTTGCGATTGACAATATTGGCAGTCAAGGACTTTTGGAAATTCGCCACTCCCTTTCCGCGGAACAGTGCCGCGAAGTGATCGACACGCTCCGGAAAATTGAAGCCGGCAGAGAGCCGCTGCAAGTTTTTTTGGAGCGGGACGATGCCTGGGAAGAACATGCGTATCATGATTGGCAAACGGAACTTGGCATGTATATATATCGAATGGAGGGCTACTCCACGAAATCCATGGTGGAATTTGCCGTCAATCGCCACCAGGCGGAGATGCGGTTGTTGTCGGCGGCAATGGCGCTGAGCGGCTACCGCCGGGCGCATGGGAAACTGCCTGCGACGCTGGACGATCTGGTCCCCGAGTTTCTCCCCGCCGTCCCCCAGGACCCCTTTACCGGAAAGCCCTTGGTCTATCGCCGGACGCCCAAGGGCTACAAGCTCTACAGCCTCGGTCCTGACGGTAAAGACGACGGCGGCCAGGTAGGAACCGCTGAGACGGGATGGGAGGGCGATTTGCTGTTGGAGGAGCCGAAGGAGGGCGAGGACGGGAATTGAGGCTCAAAATGTCAATGTGACATCAACGCCCCGGGACGGCGGTCCCGGGGGTGGAAGAAGGCCGCAATGTACCCCCGCAATTGCCATCGCGGGGCGTTGGGTGACACGATATTTATTGCTTTCCACGCCGCTATTCGTGGAGGCGGAGCCGGGCGCGGGGCGGTTGGCGCTCGGCGGTGCTGGGCGTTTGCGGAGGAGGAGGGAGCAGGCGACGGGCAAGGTCCTCGGTGGGGCCGGTCAGGGGGACGCGGTAGGCGTGCTCCGGGGCGAGCGCGGCGGCCAGGGCGGCGGCGGGCTGGGGCTGGGTCGAGGGTTCGCGGAGCAGACAGCGCCGATCGGCCGTGAGGATGGTGCCCGGTTCGTCCGCCGGGCAGCGGCCCTGGAGATACAGGCCGGTCCGGTCGAGATAGACGGCCGCGGCAAGTTGATCGTAGCGGACTTGTTCGGCCAACGGTTCGAGATTGGCCCCGGGCGTCAGTTCGAGGTATTGCGCCGCGGCCTCGAGCAACGAGCGGCCGACCATGCCCGGCCCGGCCGCCAAAAGCCCCTTCGCCTTCTCCAGCCGGCCGTTGCAGAACGACGTCTCTTCGACGATCAGGTTGGCTACCCCGCTGAGCCTGCAGGGAAACCGTTGGCCGATCAGGGCGTCGAGATCCAGGTCCAGGAACTGTCCCGAGAGCTTCCCCTCCCAGCCGGCCGTCGCCCCGGCCGCAAAGTGCTGGTTCGCTTCCAATCGGCCGCGGAACCGGCATTGCGGGCCGAGGCCGTCGAACTCGTTTAGAACCCAGGCCAACACGTCGCAGGGCAAGTCGTTTTCCCCCGTGTCCAGTTGGAAGCCGGTGCCAGGGGGCGTGATTTGCCGGTTGCGGTACAGGCGGAGCGTAATCGGCGGCTGCGACTGCGTTCCCGCTAGGCAAAACCGGGTGGACGCCTTCACGCCCTCGGGCGTGTGCTCCACCGTACACTCGACGCCGGAGAACGTTTGGGAGCGCGGACCGGCGGAGAGGGTCAGCGCCGGGGCGACGATCCGGAGGTTCGCGCCGGCCGCGGCGCCGCATTCTCCCTCCAGAAAACGCTCGACGAGCCGGCGGAGACGCGAAAGTCCGGCGGTCTCGATCTCCGCCTGCGTGAAGCTCAGGACCAACGGCGGCTTGCCGCCGGAGAGGTTGACCGGCGGCGGCAGGTCGGCCTCCAGGCTCCGGCAGCGGAGGAGCGTGCGGCCCGTCTCCGGGTCGGTCAGTTCCAGATCGCGATAGAGCGTCCCGCCGGGCCGGAGGAACTCGACGGCGCCGACGCGGACCTTCAGGCCCAGGCACTCCGCCAGCCGGCGGCTTTCCCCGTCGGCCTGCCAGGGGAGATTCCGCCACGCGCACCACGCGCCCGTCGCGAGGACCACAGGCGCCACCGACAGCAGGAACGCCGCCCGGCAGATGCGGCGTCGGGTTTTATCGTGAAGCCGGAACATCCTTGTCCCTGTATATTCCGAGTTTTTGTTTCGCCATCTGGTGGAAGAGGCTCCAGCGTTGTTGGATTTCCTGGAGGCTGTCGCCGCCGAACTTTTCGACCACCGCGGCGGCGATCTCGAAGGCGACGACGTTCTCCAAAATGCAGCTTGCCGCGGCCACGGCGCAGACGTCGCTCCGCTCGTAGGAGGCCGGCTCGGGCTGCATGGTTTGGAGGTTGACCGAGGCCAGAGGCCGGGCCAACGTGCTGATCGGCTTCTGGGCGGCGCGGATCACGATCGGCTGGGCGTTGGTCATCCCCGCCTCCAGGCCACCGGCGTGGTTCGTCGGCCGGGTGAATCCCAGGGCGGGCGAATCGGCCCGGGCCGGATCGAAGTGGATCGGGTCGTGCGCCTCGGCCCCCATCCGCCGGGCCATGCCGAATCCCATACCGATCTCCACGCCCTTGATCGCCTGCACGGACATCACCGCCCGGGCCAACCGGCCGTCGAGCTTCCGATCCCACTGCGCGTGCGATCCCAGCCCGAAGGGGACGCCCTCCACGCGGATTTCCAATACGCCGCCGAGGGTATTGCCCGTCTTGGTCATCCGGTCGATCAGGGCCTTGACTTCGGCGTCCTTCTCGGGGCAGAGGCAATAGATTTCGCTGCGGTCGCGTAGGGTGCGTTGTTCGTCCAGCGTGCCGGGCGTCGGCTCGATGCGGAGCGGTCCGACTTCCAGCACGTAGCCGAAGACCTGGATGCCCAGCGGCGCAAGCAATTGTTTGGCCAGCGCGCCGGCGGCCACCCGGCCGGCGGTCTCCCGGGCGCTGGCGCGTTCGAGGATCGCGCGGATGGAACTGAGATACTTGATCGAGCCGCTCAGATCGCCGTGGCCGGGCCGAGGCCGGGGGAGGTCCTCCATCTGCTCGATTTTATAATCGTGATTGGGGATCATCAGCGCGATCGGGCTGCCGAGCGTCAGGCCACGCCAGACGCCGCTGAGAACCTCGGCATGATCCGATTCCAGGCGTTGCCGCCCGCCGCGGCCGTATCCTCCCTGCCGCCGCCGGAGCTCAGCGTCGATCCGATCCGGTTTCAATTCCACGCCGGCCGGGAAGCCGTCGACGACGGCCAGGATCGCTTTCCCGTGGGATTCGCCGGCGGTCAGGTACCGTAACATATTGGTTTCCAATCAGTTGCGAAAACAGTATCAGACGTGAACTTGACTCATCAGCAGGGGGGATTTTACCCGCTTGTTACCGGCAAGCATAGAGCGGTTTTCCCCCGTCCCCTTTCATGAAAAGTCTTGTTTTCCGGCAAACATTTCCTCTTCGGTAGAGTCAGCCCAGTCTATGCGGTGTGGAATTTGACGATCCAAAGATCCGGTTGAATTGGGTAAATTTTGCAAAGATTTCGGGCGGATTTTTGGAGGCCGACGAGAGCGCAAATCTCTCAAGTCTTTTTTTTACGAAAATTCATTATTTGCAGAAAATTCCTCGAATCCCTTACGGTTCCGACGACGATGGCTTTTACGAGTAGACGGAGTATTTATCTCCCAGTAAAGGAGTCTGTCATGCAACTTTTCCGGATAGTGTGCATTGCTTTATCGCTAATAATGTTATCCGCCCCGGCGTGGGCGCAATACGGCCTCTATGGTTCGCCTGATCCGTTGCAGGTGCCGACGGCCCGGCCGACGTATGGACAGGCAAACGGTTATACCCCGACGAATAGTTACGCACCGGCCGGTGGATCCACGCCGGCCTATGCTTATCCTTCGACCACCGGTTCCGCGCCGAACTACGCCGCGCCGCCTTCCTATACCCCCCAGGCGGTCGCATCGCGGCCGATGCCGGCCTATGTGTCGCCCAATCCGCCGTATCAGGCCATGTATCCCAACCAAGCGGTTCCGCCCAACCAGAACACGGCGGCCGCGGCGCCGGTTATGCCCAGTTCGCCGCTGCCGGCCCCGCCAGCCATAGTCGCCCAGCCGGCCACACCCGCTCCCTCGTCCAATGGAGCGGCTCCGGCTGCGCCGGGCGACGTCAAACAGGGGCAAAACGTGATGAGCCAGCTCCTGACCGAGCAGAGACAGGCGGGGGGCCAAAACGGTTCCGCCGGCGGCTACGTGCCCTATGGCTGCCAGACTCCAAACTGCGCGACGGGTGGCGATCCCGGCTGCGGGACCTTTGCCGGATCGTTTGCGGAGATCGGAGGCTGTTGCCCCTGGTATGGATCGGTCAGCGCATTGGTGATGACCCGGGACGAGCCGAACAAACTTTGGACGTCCTCCGACTCCCTTGTTGAAAGTATTCAGACCATGAACACGCAGGAGTGCCGTTCGTCCTGGAAATGGGGCGGCGAAATCCGCTTCGGACGGCGATTCTGCTGCGGCAATCCCTGCGAGTCAGGCTACGATCCGACGTCCTATTGGGCCGTGGAGGCCAGCTATTGGACGCTAGACCGGTTCCACGGCTATCACGAAGTCGGGCCTTATGATCCCAGCAATCCCCTGGACCGGGTTAACACGCCGCTGCGGGTCAGCGACGTGCATTTCTTTACCACCCTTCCCGCGACCGTATGGTTCAACGGCGCCGCGCAACATTGGCTTGAGCGATACAACGAAATCCACAACGTGGAATTGGCCTTCATCGGCGGCCGCTGGGCGACCGCCTACGGCAGTCCCTGGGATTTCGCCTGGTCCGTGGGGCCCCGCTTCTTCCGTTTTCAAGAGTCGTTGACCTTCGGCACCGTGCAATGGGGGTACGTGAAGGCTGCGGATACGTATAACGCCTACATCTCCGACGAGATCGTCAACACCCTGATCGGCTGCCAGATCGGGTGCGACCTCGGTTACAACGTGAACTCGAGTCTGCGGCTGTACGCCGCGCCCAAGGCCGGCGTTTACGGCAACCAGATGACGAACCGCTTCCGCATCGCCCTGGGCGACGGGACTGCGCCGACCGATTTTCCCGCGGAGATCCGCTCGGCGCAAAACTGCACGTCCTTCCTGATGCAGATCGACCTCGGGGCGGAATGGTTCTTCGCCCGGAGTTGGAGCCTCCGGGCCGGTTATCGGGCCCTGGCCATCTCCGGCATCGGACTGGCCGACAATCAGATTCCCTGGGCCATGCCGGAAGCCCTCGAGGAGAACATCAGTTACAACGGCGAACTGGTCCTCCACGGCGGTTACCTCTCGGTAACGTATAACTTCTAGCAGTCCTGCACGCGGTGGCAGAGGGCTTGAAAATCGGGATCGTCGCGGAGCGGATCGAAATCCGTCTCGTCGTCGATCAGATGGCGATAGCCCGGCGCCAGCGTCAGGGCCTGGGAGAGGTAGCGCAAGGCCCGTTGTTTCTGGCCCGAAAGACTGCAATAACAGGCCAGGTTGTAGCGCAAAAGGGGTTCGTCTGGCTCGGAGGCCAAGGCGCCTTCCAGGGCTTCGATGGCCAAGTGGATCTTCCCGGTGCGTTTGTAGCACCAGCCCAGGGCCAGTCGGATTTGAATGTCGGCGGGCGAGGCGGTCACCGCGCGGCTGAGCGGGACCAGGGCCTCTTCGTAACGATCCAAGGTGCGGAGCGATTCCCCCCAGAGGTAGAGGGCGTGGGCATCCAGCATCGTCGGATCGCCGATCCGCGAGAGGGCGGCCAACGCATGCTCCGCCAGGCCGAGTTCCAAATAACCTTCGGCTTCGCGTTGTAATTTGTTGCGGCGGATTCGATTGTGAGCGCTCACGGGGAGGACTCCTTACAATACCGGCCCGTCCATTCCTATTCTAAAGCACTTCATCGGAAAAAACCAAAACATTCGTTGAATTCATGTTCTAAGTACGGAAACGACAATCCTTAACGGACACGGCGCAGGCTTGCCGCAAAAGAGGGACAATCGTCCCGATAGAATCGAGGCGGAAGACCGGAAAAAAGGATTCGAGGCTCAGGCGGTTGCCGCGGCGGCGACTTCCCGATAGCAGTCCACCAACGACTTGGCGGGAAGGCTGAGTTTCAGCACGGGGGCGAAGCTGGCGAATTCGCGGTCGATCTGTTCGAGCAGTTGCGGGACGTTCGGGTGTCCCGCCGGGGCGATTTCTTCGTAATATTCTTCAAATGGTCCGCATTCCACCCACGTCGGATCGGCCAGGGTGGGCAGGAGGGCCGAGAGCGCCACGGCCAGCTTCTCGGCGTTGTTAGCCGGCTGTTCGGCCAACTGTCGGACGGCCGGATGGCTCTCGATCATCTCGGCGAAGGACTCCGGCAGATTCCACTGCCGGGCCATGCTGCCGGCCGCTGCGGCGTGCGACCAGCCGAAGGTCTCTTCTTCCAGCGACGAAAGGCGGGCGTGCCCCTGTTGCCGGGCGTTAAGCAGCGTGGCGTATTGCTGCGGGGCCTCCTTGGCCAGCAGCGGCACCGCCATGTCTTGCAGCAGCGCGGCGGCGAAGGCCTCTTCCGGCTCCTTGACGCCCAGCAGCCGGGCCATCGTCCGGGCGAACAACGCCCGACGCAGCGAATCCTGCCAGAGGCTCTTCAGCTCGAAGGGACCGCAGCGGGGATTGGGCATCAGGCTGAAGACCGCGCTCCAGAGTGAGAAATTCTTGATCGTGCGGATGCCCACCAGGATGATGGCCATCTTCACGCTGGAGATTTCCCGCGAAAAGCCGAAATAGGACGAATTCACGAACCGCAGCACCTGGCCGGTCAGGCCGGGATCCGCCTCGATCGGCACGGCGAACTCCGACGGTCCGTTGGCCGGATCCTGCGACAGCTCCAGCAGCCGAATGGCGCTTTGCGGCAGCGCGGGAAGTTGCGTGCCGGTGATCAGTTTTTGGAGATTCAACTTCGGGGCAGAACCGTTCATCGTGAGCGTCATATATTCCCCGCTTCGAGAGGTGGTGGCTGGCCTCGGGGGCAGCTTCTACCCCAATACAAGATCAAGACTCCCTCCTCTCTCTGAAATTTAGGCCACAAGTTCTCGGCGGGCAAGCGGGATTCTCTTGATGCCTTTCCGCAACGTTCCTTCCGCCCGGAAAGAGGCGTTTTGGCAACGGGGGAACGTGGAATTCCCGGCGGGACATGGAGGAAATCTCCCTGGATTTCAGGACTTGCAGAAACGGTTTCGACCGGCCGGCGCTTTGGCCCGAAGATTGCCCCTTGTGTCCTGCCAAGGGGCAACAGTCCTTCTTTTTCCGAAAGGCGATTGCCGTGCGCCGGGTGGTTTGGCTGATCCTGCTCCTCGGGACCTTGGGATGGCTGGCCTGCGTGCTGCCGGGATCTCGGCCGGTCTGCTGCCGCGCTCCCGATCCCCTGGGGCCTTGGCGTCGGACGGCCGCCGGTTGGGAGACGTGCACGTCCTGGACGACGCCCGCCCAGCGTCAACCGCCTCCCGTGCATCCCCTCTGGGCCGCGGCGGTGCAGCTTGCCGGCGTGGTCGGCGGCACGCTGCTGGTCAATCCGAGGACGCGAACCGCGTTCCCGTCAGCCGCTGGTACGCCTCGATGTATTTCTCCCGCGTCTTGAGGACTACCTCCTCCGGCAGCGTCGGCGGGGGGCTGTTCTTGTCCCAGCGGGAGGCCACCAGCCAGTCGCGGACGAATTGCTTGTCGAACGAGGGTTGGCTTCGCCCCGGAACGTACTGATCGGCGGGCCAGAACCGTGAACTGTCGGGCGTCAGCACTTCGTCGATCAGGATCAGCTCGCCGTCGATCCGCCCGAACTCGAACTTCGTGTCGGCGATAATAATTCCCTTTTCCAGCGCGTAGGCGGCGCCGCGTTGGAAGACGGCCAGGCTCCGGCGGCGGAGTTCCTCGGCCGTCTCCCGGCCGACCGCTTCCACCATTTGCTCGAACGAGATGTTTTCATCGTGGCCGGTTTCCGCTTTCGTGGCCGGGGTGAAGATCGGTTCCGGCAGTCGGGCGCTTTCCGTCAGGCCGGGCGGTAGGGAGATTCCGCAGACCGTCCCGCTTTTTTGATACTCGCTCCAACCCGAGCCGGCCAGGTAGCCCCGCACCACGCACTCGATGGGCACGACCTCCGTCTTCCGGCAGAGCATCGTCCGGCCGGCCAGTTCCTTCCGGTCCACTTCCGGCGGCAGATCCATGGCCCGCACGTCGGTGGTGATCCGATGGTTGGGGGTGTTCAGCCTGGAGAACCAGAAGTCGGAGATCTGCGTGAGGACCTTGCCCTTGTCGGGAATGCCGCCCGGCAGGACCCAGTCGAACGCGCTCAGCCGATCGGTGCCGACCAGCAGCACGCGGTTGCCCAGATCGTAGACGTCGCGGACTTTCCCCCGCCGGACCCGCAGGCCGGGCAACGCGGTTTCGCGGACGATCGTCGTCATGGAATTTGGGGATTCGTGGATCGTTGGTTGGGAGTTTGAAAACTGTGCACGATGTGCGAACTTATCGCTTTTTATCTTACCGGTTGTCCACCGGATTGCCTAGGGGCGTCGTCAATTGTCGCGAAGGGCCGGCTCCGATATACTGATTGAAACCGGACATCACCCTCCCCGACTCCGAAAGGTGCAACGATGATACGAAAAAAAACGCGGCGTGCGACGAAACGGATGCTTGTCCTGGGATTGGGTTTGTGTTTTTTGGCGGGCCTCCTCTCGGCCGCCGCGGCGGCGGAACCGGGCGACGCCATGGCGCGGAATTTCGCCTCGCCCCCCGACTCCGCTCGGCCGCACACCTGGTGGCACTGGCTCAACGGCAACGTGACGAAGGAAGGCATCACCGCCGATTTGGAGTCGATGCAGAGGGCCGGAATCGGCGGCTTCCAGCTTTTCAACGTCAGCGAGGGGATTCCCGAAGGCCCGGTCGCCGTCATGAGTCCCCAATGGCTGGATCTGGTCCGCCACACCGCCGCGGAGGCCGATCGGCTGGGGCTGGAACTTTGCATTATGAACTGCCCCGGCTGGTCCAACAGCGGCGGCCCGTGGATCAAGCCTGAACACGCCATGCAGACGGTGGTGATCAGCGAAACTCAGGCCCAGGGTCCCAGCCGTTTCGACGCCGCGCTGCCGCAGCCGGCGACGAATGCGGATTTTTACCGCGACATCGCCGTGTTGGCCTTTCCCACACCGTCCCGGAAGGTCTCCATCGAGGGATTGGCCCAGAAGGCCCTGATGGGATTCGAATACCAATACGGGATGAATCCCGATCCGAAGGAGATCCCCGCGGCGGCGGTAGTGGCCCGCAAGGAGATCATTGATCTGACTTCGCGCATGGGGACCGACGGCAAGTTGACCTGGGAGGTTCCCGAGGGCAATTGGACGATCCTCCGCATCGGCCACACGCCGACCGGCAAGACGAACCATCCGGCGCCCCCGTCGGGGACGGGCCTGGAGTGCGACAAGCTGAGCCGGGAGGCGATGGACGCCCACTGGGCCGGCGGCATCGAGCCGATCCTGAAGCATCTCGGCCCGCTGGCGGGCAAGTCGCTGAATAACTGCCTGATCGACAGCTACGAAGTCGGCGACAACAACTGGACGCCGCGGTTCCGCGAGGAATTCATCCGGCGCTGCGGCTACGATCCGCTTCCGTTCCTGCCGGTCCTCAGCGGCCGCTACGTGGACGGCGGCGAGGTCACCGAGCGGTTTCTCTGGGATTTCCGGCGGACGATCGGCGACCTGTTCGCCGAGAATTATTACGGCCGCTTCAGCGAGCTTTGCCGCCAACACGGCCTGCAGGCCTCCTTCGAACCCTACGACGGCCCCTTCGAGTGCCTCCAGGCCGGCGCCACGGCCGACGTCGTCATGGGCGAATTCTGGGTCAGCAGCAATTTCAACGACATTTCGAATTCGGTCAAATTGGCCGCCTCGATCGGACATACGCACGGCATCCGCTACATCGGCGCGGAATCGTTCACCGCCGCACCCGCCAACGGCAGATGGCTCAATCACCCCGGGTCGCTCAAGCTTCAGGGTGATTACGTGTGGAGCATGGGGGTGAACCGCTTCATCTTCCACACCTACGCGCATCAGCCCTGGAAGAACGTGTCGCCCGGCATGACGATGGGCCAGTGGGGCACCCGGTTCGGACGCACCAACACGTGGTGGGAACAGTCCAGGCCTTGGATGGACTATCTCGCCCGGTCCCAATACCTCCTGCAACAAGGACGCTGCGCGGCCGACGTGTTGTTCTTCGGCGGCGAGGCGTCCCCCAACGGCAACGTCTACCGGCCGGATCTAAAAGCCAAAGGCTACGATTACGACGCGATGGGCACGGACTTGATCCCTTCGTTGTCGGTCGACGACGGGCGGATCACGACGCCCGCCGGCGGCAGCTACCGCATGTTGGTGTTGCCGGAGACGACGTGGATGACGCCGAAGCTGGCCCGCAAGGTGGGGGAATTGGTCCGGGCCGGCGGGATCGTCCTCGCCCCCAAGCCCGAGAAATCCCCGAGCCTGTCCGACTACCCGGCCTGCGACGAGCAGTTGCGGAAAATCGCCGACGAGGTCTGGGGAGAGACCCCCGGCGATCACAAACTGGGCAAAGGCCGCGTCATCTCGGGCCGCCCCGTCGAGGAAGTCCTGGCCATGCTGGGCGTAAAACCCGATTGTACGGCGCTGCACTCCGAGAGCCAGCCGGCGTTCATCCACCGCATCGCGCAGCGGGCGGACCTTTACTTCGTCTCCAATCAGAAACGCCTGCCCGAGACGATGGAGTGCGCCTTCCCCGTCGCCGGCCGGCTGCCCGAACTGTGGGACCCGGAGACCGGCCGCATCCAGCCGGCGCCGCAGTGGCGCGTCGAAGACGGGCGGACGATCGTGACTCTGAATTTTGAGCCGGCAGGCTCCGTGTTCGTGGTCTTCCGTCAAGCGGCGTCACCGCCGGCCGATCCGATCGTCAAAATCGCTCGACAAGACGGCGAGGATTCAGCCTTCCGTGTGCCCAAATTGGAGATCCGCCGCGCGGTCTACGGCGATTTCACCCGGCCGGACGGCGGCAAGGTCGACGTCACCTCGCAACTCGCGGCTCGGGTGAAGGACGGCTGCCTGTCGGCGCCGGTTTCCAACGACCTGGCCGGCGATCCGGCCGTAAACGTGATCAAGGAATTGCAGGTCGAATATGCCTTGGACGGCGCAGTGCATTCGGCCACGTTCCGGGAATACGAAGTTCTGCAATTACCGCCCGAAGACGATCCCCTCCTGCTGCAACCCCGCCCGCGTTTGTTCCTCGAAGACGGACGGCTCTCATTATTGGCCCCGAAGGCGGGCCGCTACGTCCTGACCACCGCGTCGGGGAAGGAAAAGACCGTCACCGTCGACGCGCTGCCCGATCCCGAGGAGCAAACGGGATCTTGGGAAGTGACTTTCCCCGCCGATCGCGGCGCGCCGGCCGGGGCCGTCTTCGATCGTCTGATCTCCTGGTCCGACCATCCGGACGCGGGAATCAAGTACTTCTCCGGCGCCGCAACCTATCGCAAAACCATCAACGTCCCGGCGGCCTGTCTCGGCAAGAACCGCAGGCTGCTGCTCGACCTCGGCCGGGTCAAAGAAATCGCCGAGGTCCGGCTGAACGGCCGGGACTTGGGAATCCTCTGGAAAACGCCTTTCCGCGTGGACGTCACCAAGGCGGCTCGGGCGGGAGAGAACGAGTTGGAAGTCCGCGTCACCAACCTCTGGCCTAACCGGCTCATCGGCGACGAGCAACTCCCCGAGGACTGCCAGTGGAACGGCGTCCGGCTGGAAAAATGGCCCGAGTGGTTCCTCAAGGGAGAATCCCGGCCCGTGCCGGAGCGCCGGACGTTCACCACCTGGAAGCAATGGTATAAAGACTCGCCGCTGCTGCCCTCGGGATTGCTCGGACCGGTCGTGCTGCGAACCTTGGAACAAGTGCCCGTGGAATAAAAAACACTGCTTCCCCTCTCCCTTTGGGAGAGGGTGAGGGCGATTGGTCGATGATTGGCATCCCTTGCAGAGACGTTTTCCCAACGCCCTCACCCCCTGCCCCTCTTCCAAAGGGAGAGGGGATCCTGGACATATCACGCTTTCCCCCACCGGAGCGTCCCCGATGCAATTCCACGTCGTGCCGGCGGAGCGGCTTACGGAGCAGCAGGCCCGGCAGGCGTATCTGACCGGTCTGGACGGCGTCGGCTGGCCGGTCCGCGCGTCCTACGATCGGGCAACGCTCGTCCTGCGGCGGACGGTCGCCGATTCCGCCTGTCTCCACCTCCCGTGGTTCGTCCCCGACCATGGGCCGTTGATGCTCTCGACCGGCATCTTGATGGAAACCGCGGAACCGTATCTCCTGCCGCTGGAGCTTGCCCGGGGCCTGGTCAACCAGCTCCGGACGCAGCTTTTCGAGTGGCAGGCGATCGGACTGCAGGCGTCGGAGGAAACGCTGCAGAAGACGGCCGAGGCCACGCAACAACTGGCCGCGGCGTCCGTCCAGCAGTTCGACCCTTCCCTCTCCGCGCTCCACGCCGAGGCCGCCCTCCATGAGGCGCTCCAGGCCATCGAGCAACTGGCCGCCGCGTACGTCGATCAGGCGTTTGCCATTCGCGCGAAGTCGGGCGGCAAGCTGGCGTCTTTCCTGGGGGCCGACTTGGGCGATTCGCCCCTCCCCGACGCCGTGGCCCGGCGGTTCCTGAAAAGTTTCAACGCGGCCAACGTCCCGCTGACGTGGCGGGCGGTCGAGACCGCCGAGGGCCATTTTGATTTCACCGTCCCCGACGCCCAGATCGCCTGGTGCCGCCGCAACGGTTTGAAAGTGATCGCCGGTCCGCTCCCGGTGCTCGATGCGCCCGCGCTGCCCGACTGGCTGACGCTCTTCGAGGACGATTTCGACAGCCTCCTGGAGTTCGTCGCCGGTTACGTCCGGGCGGTCGTCGCCCGCTACCGCGGGCAGGTGGACCTCTGGCGGTGCGCCGGCCGGGTCAATTCCTCCGAAGTCCTCGGGCTATCCGAGGAGGAAAAATTCCGCCTCGTGCTGCGGGTGATCGAGACGATCAAAGACGTGGACCCCCGCGGTTTCGTCGCCCTGTGCGTCGATCAGCCGTGGGCGGAATACATGAGCCGGCGGAACGTTGACTTCCCACCCCTGCATTTCGCCGACGCCCTGCTCCGCACGGGAGCGGAACTGTCCGGTTTGGTCCTGGAAATCAACGTCGGCTATTCTCCCGGCGGGACGTCGTCGCGCCACTTGGCGGAGTTCAGCCGGATGATCGACGTCTGGAGCGGCTTCGACCTGCCGCTCTGGATCGCGCTCTGCGTCCCCGGCGCCGCGGGAGAAGAGCCGCTGGCCCGGCGGAAAATTGTCCTCCCGCCGGACGCCTGGTCTCCCGCGGTCCAACGGGCCTGGACCGCGCGATATATTCCCCTGCTGTTGGTCAAGACCGGCGTCGAGGGCGTCCTCTGGAACCAGCTCCGCGACGACGTCCCCCACGATTTCCCCCACGCCGGCCTGTTCGATCTAAAGAACCACCCCAAGCCCGCCCTGCGGACCCTCGCTGCCGTTCGAAAGAAAATGCTCCTGTAGGAGGCGGCTCCCGCCGCC